>CAZAOK010000025.1:23285-39229 GCA_964486725.1 uncultured Leptospiraceae bacterium | reverse complement strand
GAGCGACGCCGAAGCATAAACGCGGATGATTAGTGAATAGTGAGAAGTGAACTGATCACTCGTTACTACTAACTTTTCACCTTTCACTTTTCACTTAATTCTGTTTATCTGCGGTTAAAAATTATATAAATTGCAATTTCAAAGATTATTGTTATAAAAAATTATTTTCAATTCCCAATAATCCGGGAAGACCCGAAAAATATAATATCCTTTTCTTTTTTCTTAGCGTTCTTCGCGTTCTTGGCGCCTTTGCGGTGATCCTTACCAGATATAAAGAATACTGAAATCATCCACTGTAACGGTTGATATACTTATCCACATCGAATTTGCGTCTGCTGCCGTTTTCGTTCATGTAGCGTATCTTGCCGAAAATTGGGCGTTCTTTCCATGCACGGTCGTGCACTCCTCCCATTGACCAGGCGATGCCGGTGTAGCCGTTGGGGTCTCGTCCGTCAAGCTGGTACCGGTCGTTCAGGTGGATGGCGAATTCCATGGCCTTTTCGGGGGTTTCTGTCCATTCAAGTATTTTCTTGGCCCAGTACATACGCATGTAGCCGTGCATTCTGCCCGTGTGTACCATCTGCAGTTGGGCAGCGTTCCACAGGGGTTCGTGGCTCTGACCCCCTTCCAGTTCTTCCAGTGAATAGATGTATTTCCGGGTATCGTGGCGGTGTTCGTTCAGCGTCTTTTTTGCCCAGTCAGGGAATCCCTCTACCCTGTCATAGTTATCGTTATACAGGCAGAAATTATCCGAGAGTTCACGGCGCACGATGAGCTCTTCCAGGTAGGCATTCTTCGCTTCCTGCGGGGATGCTGACTCACGTACCGCGAGTGCGATCCGTTGGGGGGATATCTGCCCGAAATGAAGGTAGGGGGACATCATAGATACCCCATCCAGGTTGGGATCGTTTCTATCCAGGTGATACCGGGGGAGACGGGTTTCAATGAAATCATCGAGCATGGCAGCGGCAGCCTTCTCACCGGGATGTATCCAGGTTACCTCTTTTACGGTATCATCAACCCTGAGGCTTTTACGGAGGGCATCCCAGTCATTGGGAGTGGCATTCACGTCCTTCCCTGATACTTCTATTTCCGGAAACTCATGTAGAAACTCATGCGACAGCTTTTCAATTTTCGGACGGATAGTATATGCTGCGTACTCCTGTTTCTGTGAAACATGCCTGCAGGGGATGATGTTGTGTGCGTCCACTTCCACGCAGCGCACTTCTGCCATGTTGGCCACGGCGTAATGCCAGTGCCGTTTTACCCTGAGTGGGTCAAAGTCGGTAACCAGGAGGCCCGCGTTTAATACTCTTATAAGTTCGCTGATGTTCTTCACCGGGTCACCAGCTATCATCTTGAAAGCAATATTCTGACCAGTTAAGGTTTGTTCTACTTCACGCAGTCCCCGCAGCATAAAATCATACTGCCTCAGGCAGGCGTCCATAAAACTTGGCAACAGGCAGAATACAACCACGAGGGGGGTTCCCATTTCGGCCGCACTGAAGGCAGCATGCAGCAGGGCCCAGTTATCACGGGCACGCTGATCACGGCTCATCCAGTAGATGACCGGACCATTGCGTATGTGTTTATCATTCAGTAGATGTATACGCGAAGGGTGTATCATGTTGACTTCACAATTTTCTATACACGTCTTTCCTGTGTCCTATTCTTATTATTTCAATTACCAGTTGTCCATGTAGAACTGTATAAACTATTCGATAATCACCAGTACGTATTCTGTAGGTTTGTTCTGCTCCACTGATTTTTATGCAACCGGATGGTAAAGGGTTTTCTGATAAACTGGATATAATGGAAAGAATATTATTTATGGTTTTACCGGGTAGTTTCTTTAACTCTTTAATGGCCGTATTTTTCCATTGGATACTATATGATCCCATTTTCTTTTAACTCTCGTAACAACTCTTCATGGGATGTGGTAGCTTCATTTCTTCTTTCTGCAACTGCAGCAAGATCTTCGATATCTTCAAGTAACTCCTGAAAATCATCAATTGGGAGAATAACAGATTTTTTATTACCTTTGTCATCAGTTATGTATTCAGTATGCAACTTTTTTATATCAATCATTTATATCACTCCTTGATTGTGATAATCATTCATATACCATTTTATTTTAAAATGGTATATACAATACTTTTTGTAAAGTATCTTATTAAACTAATGGTTACTAATCAAGAAAACAGCATGTATTTTACAAATTTTGTCACTACTCAGCAGTCATGCTGAATAATCAAAATTATTCTAAAATGAATAATAATCCTGCATCTCCCCCCGCCTTCGGCGGGGGGAGATGCTCAAATTCCTTTTCATTATGACGTAAATGATCAATATTTTGGTCATAGCTGAGTAGTCACCAAATTTTTTAAATTGCCCCTTTCCGGTGCAGGTTCCACTCGGGGTTGCTGAACATCTTTTCCTGGTAGTTTTCGGCAAGTTCCAGCTCGTACTCGGAGAGGGATTCTTCCCTGAAAGTGATGCCGAATTCTTTGGTGAAACCCCGGGCAACCGCGGCTGCGATGTGCTGGTACAGGTGATCACACCGCAGGTTGGGTGCCATCAGGCCGCACATGGTTACCACCCGGTCTTTTACGGCTTCCAGTTCTCTTCCGGCGTTCTTTTCATCGGCAACCCGTATATACCTGAACATTCCATCAATGTTCGTTTCAACCATGATGGTTCCATGCTGCAGTAGTGTTCCCATCTTTCGTGTCTGGGCACTGCCGGAAATTTTTTTTCCATATACAGTGATATCGTTTATGGGCTGGTACTCAGCGTGCAGGCCGAAATCGGACAGGGCGTGCACAATGGGTATGCCGATACGCTGGTATGACTCCAGTATTGTGCCGTAGGTAATAGCGCTGGCAAGGGGGATGGCTACGCTGTAGGTTACCTCGTTATCATGGTACACGGTGCCGCCGCCGGTTATCCGCCGGATCACGTCAACCCCGTCCTCCCTGCAGCAATCGATGTATACTTCATCTTCTACATTCTGGAAATACCCTACGGTAATGGTTGGACTGTCCCATCCATACAACCTCAGGGTTGGCAGTGCCTTCCCCTCTGCCACTGACTTCATTATGGCATGATCGATGGCCATGTTTCTTGCACCGGGCAGCTGCGTATCTATTATCAGTCTCCAAGTTTCACTTCTGGCAACCGCCATTATTTCTCCTCCATCGCCCTGCAGACACCCTCGGCTATGGTTGCGGGTGAAATCCCAACCATCTGGATGTTTTTGTGATGTACAACCTGTTCTACCGCTTCAATTATAGCACGCGGTTCAGGTTTTAACGCAGCAAGGCATGATTCAAGATCAAGAATTGTTTCTTCGGGGTATATGAAAAAATCTCCTGCCAGGCGTACATTTCCGATACGGTCTCCATCAGTATGTACCGTTACACGAAGCAGTTTCTCGCCGGGATTTTTCAATATAGCTTTCTTTTCTTTACTCATTTCACTCATTCACTCACCTGCCATCTCGGCGGCATGATATGAACTACGGACAAGGGGACCGGACATCACCTGGTCAAATCCCAGGTTGTATGCCATTTCGCTGATCTGCTTAAATTCATCGGGATGATAGTATTTCACAACGGGAAATCCGTCACGCCGGGACTGAAGGTATTGCCCCACGGTAAGCATGCGGCAGCCGGTGTGTACCAGGTCTTCCAAGGTTTTGCGAATGTCATCCATGGATTCACCAAAACCGATCATAAGTCCTGACTTGGCCGGAATATTTGAACTTG
Source organism: uncultured Leptospiraceae bacterium (assembly GCA_964486725.1). Taxonomy (GTDB): domain Bacteria; phylum Spirochaetota; class UBA4802; order UBA4802; family UB4802; genus M55B154. Next base: position 35,462 of record CAZAOK010000025.1, on the reverse strand, counting down.
CCACAAGTTTCAGCAATTCAAGGGAAAGGTTGTAATCGCCAAGGGGACGCAGTTGATCATAGAATCCCTTTACCACTTCGATATTATGATTGATGACGTCGGGCCGGGCGTCAATTACCATCTGAAGAGACCGGGACATATCAGGTTTAAAGTCGGGCACCAGCAACTCCACCCTGCACCGGGGACTTTTTATTCTGATGCGTTCTACCGTGTCAGCGAACAGTGAGGCACCCCCGTCAGCAATATCATCCCGTGTAACCGATGTAACCACGGCGTATTTTAAACCAAGCTCGGCTACGGCCTCTGCAACATGAGAAGGCTCTTCAACATCTACGGGTTTTGGTGTGCCCTGGCCTACCGCGCAATAGCGGCAGTTTCGTGTGCATGTATCCCCCATGATCATGAAGGTAGCAGTTTTACAGGCGAAACACTCACCCACGTTGGGACATCCCGCTTCTACGCATACCGTGTGCAATGAGTGTGCCTTAACTGTTGATGCCACCTTTTTATAGGCGGCACCGGAAGGGATCTTAAACCTGATCCAGTCTGGTATATTTCGTTTTACTCTTCCCATTTCAAAACTGGTTTTCTGGCAGCGGTCACCGCGTCCACACGTTTTACCGGTGTAGTTTGCGGCGCGTCAAGTACCAACCGCGGGTTTTCTTCTGCTTCTTTTTTTATGGCAATCATGGCTTCAATAAACTCATCAAGGGCCGTCTTGTCTTCGGTTTCGGTTGGTTCGATCATCATGGCTCCCGGAATGATAAGGGGAAAATAGACAGTGGGAGCGTGATACCCGTAATCAAGCAGGCGCTTGGCTATATCATTGGTAGTCACATGATTGGGCATGCCCTCATCGTTTATCACAAATTCATGCATGCAAATTCGATCAACGGGGAGGTTGTAATGTTCTTTCAGCTTTACCCGCAGGTAATTGGCATTCAGCACAGCGTTATCTGCAACTTCCCGCAGTCCTTCTGCCCCAAGCATGCGCATGTAGGTATAGGCCCGCACCATCACCAGGAAATTTCCATAGAACGAGTGAATTCGCCCTATGCTGTGGGGCCGGTCGCTGCTCAGTACATACCCTTCTTCGCTTCGCTCAACCACCGGAACCGGTAAAAAGGGCTCAAGTTCTGCCGCAACACCGATAGGGCCTGATCCCGGCCCACCGCCGCCATGTGGTGTGGAAAAGGTTTTATGCAGGTTTACGTGCATGATATCAAATCCCATGCGGCTTACAGATGCCCTTCCCACAACGGCATTCAGGTTTGCCCCGTCACAATAGAACAGGGCCCCTGCCCTGTGCAGGATGTCAGCTATCACGTGTACATTCCGGTCAAAAAGGCCAAGGGTGCTGGGACTGGTAAGCATCATGGCAGCCACGTTTCCGTCCACCATCTTTTTTAGTTCTTCTGCGTCAACATCACCTTCGGATGTGGATGGAACCTCCCTGACGGTAAACCCGCACATCATTACCGACGCCGGGTTTGTGCCGTGGGCCGAGTCGGGTATAAGGATAACGTTTCGTTTTTCTCCCTTCTTTTCGAAGTACTTTCGTATGATCATGACACTGGCAAGTTCACCGTGGGCCCCGGCGGCAGGCATCAGCGAGAAGGCCGCCATGCCGGTAACCTGGCACAACATGTTGCCCAGTTCATACATGATCTCAAGTGACCCCTGTGATAGTTCGTCACCGGCCAGGGGATGCTGATCGGTGAAACCGTCGAGGGCGGCAACCCTGTCGTTTATTTTCGGGTTATGTTTCATGGTACAGCTGCCAAGTGGATACATGCCGGTATCCACGCCGAAGTTCATTCGTGACAGGCCGTTATAATGTCGAATCACGTCCACCTCTCCCACGTCAGGCATGGAAACGTTCTTTCTGCACATGGTTTCCGGTATGGGATCATAATACTCACCACCCCATTCTGGTATACTGTACCGATTCTTTCCTTCTTTGCTTTTATCAAATATGGTACTCATTATTACACCTGTTTATCTACACGGTATTTTTCAGCGTTGTGACAAGATTATCAATATCGGTTTTTGTTGTACATTCGGTTACGGCCATTAATACACAATCTTTTAAATCCGGGTAATACTGTTCAAGGGTAAGTCCCATCAGGAAGCCTTCCTGCTCCATCCGCCGTACAATGTCACGGGCATTGTTCAGCCTGATCACAAACTCGTTGAAAAAGGGCATGTCAAAAACCCGCGCGTACCCTTCATCTGTAAGGCGTTTCATAAGATAGCTTGCCGCCGTATGGTTCAGCCTTGCAAGTTTTTGTAAGCTGGTTCCCACGAGGCTGAGATATATTGCAGCCCGCAGCGCGCACAGGCCTTCGTTTGTGCATATATTGGAAGTGGCCCTGTCCCTGCGTATATGCTGCTCCCTTGTTTGCAGGGTCATGGTATAGGCTTCTTTTCCGTCTTGATCTACGGTTTTACCGATAAGCCTGCCGGGCATGTTTCGCATGAATTTTTTGTCGGCAGCCAAAAGACCCAGCATGGGGCCGCCAAACCCGATTGGATTGCCGAATGACTGTCCTTCTCCGCACACGATATCCGCACCCAGTTCACCGGGCGGCTTCAAAAGGCCAAGGCTCATGGCCTCGGTGACCACGACTATAAGGTGGGACCCATGCTGATGTGCCGCTTCGGCGCATGATTTCAGGTCTTCGATACACCCGAAGAAGGCAGGGTTCTGTACTACAACCGCACTCACCTCATCTGTTAGGACCTGTGTTATGCCATTAATATCTGACACCCCACCTGAAGTTGGAACTTCTATAATATTCAGGTCATTTGCCCAGGCATAGGTGTTCAGCACCTGGCGATAATGAGGATGCACGGTTTCACTTACGATGATTTTATTCTTTCTGCTGGTTCTTGATGACATCAATACCGCCTCGGCAAGGGAGGTGGCACCATCGTACATGCTGGCATTGGCAAGTTCCATACCGGTAAGTCTGCAGATCATGGTTTGAAACTCGAAAATTGTCGTCAAGGTGCCCTGGCTCACCTCTGCCTGGTAGGGGGTATAGGCGGTATAAAATTCAGACCTGGATGCCAGGTGATCAACCGCGGCAGGTATATAATGATTGTATGCCCCCGCACCTACGAATGATGGCGGCTCATTGTTTTTTGAAGCCAGCTCGTCAAGATGGCGAAAAGCCTGTGATTCGGTGAGTGGGCCGGGCATGCCTGGTATTTTTTCAAGCCGCATGTCATCTGGTATGTCCAGGAAGAGTTGATCGATGCTTGAAACACCTATGGTTTCAAGCATTACGCGAATGTCATCGGGTGTGTTCAACACGAAGCTCATAATTATTCTCCCGACTCCACGTGTTCATTGTAGGATATAGCATCCATGAGTTCTTCAAGCTCACCGGCATTCTTGATCTCTATCTTGAATATCCAGCCATCTCCATACGGATCATTATTCACGTTTTCGGGGCTGTCTTCAAGTTCTGCATTCACTTCGACGATACGGCCCGATACCGGTGCGTATACATCTGAAACAGCTTTAACTGATTCCACAACCGCTACCTGGTCTCCGGCTTTTACCTCCATGTCAACATCAGGCAATTCAACGAATACGATATCAGTCAGCATTTCCTGCGCGTGATCAGTGATCCCGCACACGGAGTTCATGTCATTCTCATCCGTTCGAACCCACTCATGGGTTTTTGTGTATCTCAGGTCATCTGGAATTGCACTCATCTACATTCCTCCTTTTTATTACTTGTTATATGTATTCCTTTACGGAAAACGCAGAGACGCGAAGGAGGCAAAGATCGCAGAGTATTTTTTACAAAATCTTTGCGATCTTCGCGTACACTGCGTCTTTGCGGTAATCTTTTAAATAAATATCAATATATCAATTACAACGTTACCCCTGGTACTTGTAAAAGGGACGTTTAACTACTTTCGCGGGCATCCGTTTTTCACGGATGACCACGTCGATCTCATCGCCAATGCTTACTTCACCTGTTTCAACCAGTGCCATGGCAATCCCCTTTTTTATGTATGGCCCGAAGCCACCGCTGGTTATCTCGCCGATCACCTTGCAGTCACTCTCTATCATATATCCTTCACGGGGTATACTCTTTTCAAGCATTTCAAGGGTTATCAATGCGCGGGGCGCACCTTCTGCCTTCTGTTTTTTCAATACATCACTACCAATATAGTTCTTGTCCGAGTTTACCAGCCACCCGAGGCCCGCCTCGACAGGGGTAATAGTATCGCTCAGTTCATGTCCGTAGAGAGAATAGCATGCCTCCAGTCGAAGGGTATCCCGGGCGCCAAGGCCAACCGTTGCAAGCTTGAAGGGCAGGCCCGCGATAATCAGTGCAAGCCACATGTTCACCGCCTGGCTGTTATCAACAAATATCTCGTAACCGAATTCACCTGTATAGCCGGTCTGCGAAACCATCACCGTGGTGCCCTTGTAGGGAACCGTGGTAAAGTGAAATCTATTAAGATCTGCTATCTGGTCAAACTGCAGTATATCAAGACATATCTCTTTTGCCCGGGGACCCTGTATATCAATCTTGGTGGTTTGATCTGACACATCAATTATTTCCACATTATCAATCTTGTGATCATGCATCCATTTAAGATCTTTCTCTGTTGTGCCCGCGTTCACCACCAGGTAGTAATCGTGTTCATCCCGCATGAATACAAACAGGTCATCAATCACCCCGCCCTTTTCGTTGGGAAAACAGGTATACATGCTTTTACCAGGATACAGCTTATCCAGGCTTGTAGGGATCAGGCCTTCAAGAAATGTTTCGGCCTCCGGCCCGCGTACGATAACCTCACCCATGTGGGATACGTCAAACAGACCCGCGTAATACCGGGTATCCTGGTGTTCATCAATTATAGAATTGTACAGCAGCGGCATTGTCCAACCAGCAAATTCTACCATCTTCGCGCCGCGTGCGATATGCTGATCATAAAGTGCTGTCTTTTTCATTTATTTTCGTCTCCTCATGGCAAATTCAACCGCCCGCATTAATGGGTCGTGAACTTCGCTTACCGGCGGACAGTATGCCATTTCAAGTCGTGCCAGGTTATCAACGCCGGTTCCATATTCTATGGCCATGCTGATAATGTTCACCCGTTCAGCGGCCCCGGATATACCAATGGCCTGTCCTCCCAGCACCGCCCCCGAATCGTTGTCACAGATAATCTTTACGGTTATATCATTCCCTCCGGGATAGTAGTCAGGTAGCACGTAAGAAGTGATCTTCCCCTGCACCGGTAAGAATCCCCTCTCCCTTGCGGTCTCCATGGTAAAGCCGGTTCCTGCCACTTCAAGCTGTCCGATCTTGGTCACGAAGGTACCCGCGGTTCCCAGGTATTCCCCCTTCCCGCCGGACAAGCTGGTACCGGCTGCTATGCCCTGTTTGTAAGCCGAGGTTGCAAGTTTGGCTCCCACGGGTTCCCTGTCAATTCTCGACCATGACAGTATGCAGTCACCTGCAGCGTATACACCGGGTAAACCGGTTTCAAGAAGGTCGTTCACCTGTATGTTTCCCATCCTGTCCATTTTCACGGGTAGTCCCTCAAGCCAGGTAGTATTAGGCCTGAAGCCGGATGCCAGAACTACCATATTGGTATCCACCCGCAGATCACCCGCGATTACACGGGAAACACGGTCACTACCCTCAATTGCATCAACCGTGGTGCCGGTTACCAGGTCTATGCCGGTTTTTTCAAGGTAGAGTTCTACCACTTTTGCCATGTCAGGATCAAGAACACCCGGAAGGACGTTTTTCCGCATCTCAATTACGGTAGTGTTGACGCCAAGAATTTTGAGTGCCAGGGCGCATTCAAGCCCGATGGCCCCTGCCCCGATAACAACCGCACGCGTTGCCCCGCCTGCCGCCTCCTTGATCTGCCGAAGACCGGCAATCGATGTAAGGGTATACACACCATTGTTAAGAAATGATGACACACCATCAATGGGGGGGACAAAAGGCACCGAACCCGTGCATATCAACAGGTTATCATATGACAGGGCACCTTCTCTGGTTCCATCCGAATAAATAAGTTTCTTCTCATCAACGTTGATGCCGGTTGCATACGCGGAAATCTTTTCCACACCCATGCGGGGCAGGTTTATGTTTTGCTGCAGCTCATGTTCAGGAACCTTGTTTTCAAGGGCATACGGCAGACCACAGGGATGTGTAAGGTCGTGTTCCTTGGGGTCAACTATTATTATTTCAGCTTTGGGATTGTTACGTTTAATCGTAACAAGTGCCGCGTACCCGGCAGAGCCGAAACCGGCTATTACAGTTCTACTCACGATGTGTCTCCATTGAGTATTAATTACTGCACGGACGCCACACTCATGAATGGTGTGACGGTATGATGCTTGATTCGAAATAAAGTAATTTATATATGTCGCATTGAGAACTATTCGTCAAGGAAATTAATACCGTAACCCTCAACTCTTTTTCTGAACGCACCAACCCGTATATGGGCCTCCCTGGTTGGTATGGGTATACGGTACTTACCCGTACAGGACATGACGATATGGGCCGACTCTTGTACTCCCACCATGTGTCCCGGTGAGACGAATACGGGCTTTACGTTGTCCCTGGTACGAAGCACCACGCCCATCTGCCGGGCTTCCCCGTCCGTCAGAGGGGTTGATGAGCCTCTTGTTGGCGGTGGTTCAGTGTATTCACCGAAAAGTCTTGACTTGGCACAACCGATGGAAGGAATGTTCAGCTTCAGGCCCATGTGGGCGGCAATGCCCATGTGCCGGGGATGGGCAATTCCCTGTCCGTCAAAAATGAGAAGATCCGGACGTGTTTTCAGTTTGGTCATGGCTTTTTCGATCAGCGGCCCTTCCCGGAAGGTGAGAAGGCCGGGAACATAGGGGAATGGGACGGGGCCCCACGCAAACGATTCTTCTATGACATCAAGTCCGGGATATGAGAATACGATAATCCCCGCGTATCCGGTTTTGCCGTACAGCCGCATGGATACGTCAATCCCGGCAATCGTGTTGATACGACCGGGCTTCCCCCCGATTAGAATCATATCAGCAAGTTCACGCTGCAGCCTGACGGCTTCTTTCGGTGTTATATTCCAGTCATGCATGTAAATTATGAAAGCAGTTTCACCCTTGAAAAAATATAGTCAAGCCTGTCAGTTTTCAGCACGGTACGATAATAATCAGTATTACCCAGCTGCACAGGCTTTTTCCCTTCGGCTGTCATGTATTTCTGGCTGATATTCCTGTTAAACCAGTACACCAGGGATATCCTCCCCTTTTCAATCTCCAGCGTGGTAATGCCACCCCACTTGATCGCACATCCACTGTTAAAAAGAGAGGGAACCAGGATCAATGAATCGTAAAGCCCTGTTATATCCTCGTTTCGACGCTTTTCCTTTTGAAGCCGGGCAAGCTCCTGCCGGTAAGCACGGATCGTTTCTTCCATTTGTGTTTTCTCGTTATCATCTGAACGTATGTATTCCCGAATCAACTGTTCAATCTTAAATTTCAGGGAATCGGTTCTGGACAACGACTCAAAGAGCGGCCGATGGGTATGACCGATGATGGATACGATCTTCATGGAGCGTGAAAACTCGTATGCCCTTTTTTCCACACGAAGACGTTTTTCGGGATTCCTGGCAGCCGAGCTTGCCTTGATGCGCAGCGGTGTTGCGAGGTATCGAAGTATAAAACGGGCGACCCTGTTATTTTTTTCTGTGAATCCCGACGCCTGGTGTCCGTGATAGACGAACAGCGTGTAGCCTTTATATTCAAGTCGCAATCCATCTTTCAGGTATTCGTTTAGTTGAGGCATCTTCCTGTAGTGCAACGTGTAATCATGATTACCTATCATTTTATACAATCCGCAACGATCGGCAAAGCTGTTAAAAAGGTGATACATATTACTCCACCGCTCCATGATAGTATCAAGATCGAATCGATGAAGCTCTTCAATATCACCATTTAGCACCAGGATATACCGGTTTACCAGGTAGTAATTTTTTAAAACATGTTCAACAAGATCCGAGTTATGGATGAAGGCGTCACTTCTGCTGCCGTCACCAAGGTGCATGTCGCTCATTATAACGATACGATCCGTATCATCAATTTGCACCCTGTGCGATTCGCGGTATAGTTTGCCAAGGTTATCTTCTATTATATTCAGCTTCATGGTGACTTACTTACACTCCAGATTCACCTATAGTGTAGTACATTTAACATTGCAAGGCAATATCCCTTTGAAATGCCCGACATGATGGAAGGTAACGGACAGGTTTTACACTGCTGCCTTTATATTTCTCAGCATCATGTACATCTGCTCGTCAATGGGATAGTCCCAACATCCCCGGTTATGAACCACCTTGCCGCCAAATCCTTTTTTAAAGGTGTACAGTCCATGCTGCGGATGCAAAGGGTCGTCGTTAGGCGGTATGCCAAACAGGTCGTACCGGTGACAGCTCGCCCGCCTGGCCATTTTAATTGCCTCCCATTGCAGCAGGTAATTCGGCATACAATCCCGCCTCAACGGCGATGAACCCGCGAAGAGATAATAACTCATGTTCGCGTACAATCCAAGTATCATTCCTGATAAAATCTCTTTGCCCTTAGTGGCTATTAGCAGGTGAAAAGAAGGAACTATGCCCGAATCACCTGTTTTTTCCATGAATGCGTCAGCAGAATGGAAAAGGTTTTGGAAATATTCCAGCTTCTCCGCCGTAAACCCCTGCCTTTTGGCGGTATCGTGATACAACCGGTACCAGTCAGGTAAATATTTCAGGGGAGCGTTTTGTACTGTTACCCCCTTTTTGATTGAACGGCGTATACAGTTCCTGGTATTTTGACGCATATCCATGAAGAGATCATCTTCGTCCCGATGCAACTGAATTTCCACGGTATCAGGTGGCAGAAGGTCATCGGGGGATTTTCGAAGGTTCTTTTCCCGGGTGAAATAATTCATTCGCATCTCACGAACTCCGTGACGGGGCGGCCCCAGCCAGCATCCTGCTTCAGTATAATTTGAGGATGTATCATAAGGGTTATCCCACACAGTATCAAATCGCACAAACACGGTTTCATCAGGCAGGTATGGCTTTATCTGCCGGGCAAGTGCCTCCATGAATGGACCCTGGTCTTCTTCGGACAACACGATTTGCGGAGCCCTGGGACAGTACACGTACACGTACTCCCCACCAATTCCGCGCTCAATAGTTACAAGTGGAAAAGCAGCTGAACCATATCTAATTATGAAGGCACTGGCGTCCCGCTCCATGTATGCTTTGAAATAGCCCCAGAAGCCGCTCTGGAAAAGTTCATCATAGAAATGAATGTATGAAAAATCTACAGGTTGTATGTGGATTTTTGAATCGATATGTCTACCCTCTTTGAACTGATGTCTGTTTTTATACTATCAGCAATATACAGCAGAACCAATAAAAAAATGACTCCCTTCGCGAACCTCTGTGTGAACCCCCGTTGAGTATTATGCAGTCAAAGATCAATGATGATAAAATTACTTGAAATATCTACCATACTATATATTATTTACCTATGAAGTACACAACCTTTGTAATCCCGGAGATTTTATGAAGCTAATTAAAAGCAGTCTCATACTTTCTGTATTCATACTGTACCTGAGCTCAATAACCGCGTTCGCAGAAGACCTTCAGCCGGATGTAAAAAAAAGCCAGGTTGATTATTCCATACATTCTGCCGCTGAATTTGATACACAACAGCTGAAAGCAATCGAATCGATGAACAGTAAGCTTTTTAAGAGCATACAGCAGGACAAACCCCGGGTAATGTATGATATGTCAATCCCTCAGGCCCGTGAACAGGGTATGGAAGTATTTGAAAGTTTTTATACCGATTATGGAAAAGTGTTACGAGAAAATGAGATCAACCTTGTTAAAAACTTTTTCGTAAAAGTTGAAGGAGAAACAGGAAGCGGTAATTTTACTATACCGGTAAAACATACCGGCAATTACCAGGTAACATTTCCAGCCCTGTATGCCGAAACTGTCATCTCCCTGTATTCATTCCAGCATGAGAATAACCAGTTTCATATTACAATTGTATATGGAAAAGATGATGGTAAATGGAAATTATATGCATTCAGACTGGGACCCTACAAGCTTTTAGATCAGAATGCCAGTGATCTCTACAAGAAGGCCCGGGTTCTGGATAAGAAGGGTCACACCGTAATGTCACTGCTGTGGTTGTCAAACATCGACGCGTATTTAAAACCATCGCCATTCGCGACTTATCCCGATGAAGAAAAAATATTGGAATATCGAAAAAAACTCACAAAGAAGATTGATGATACACATTCATTTCCTATTGAAATGACATCCATTGAATCAAAGCCGAAAATATATACCATTGGGTCTGTCTTTGTTCAGAAAGACCTTATTCCCGTTATCAAGTACCGCAGTACACTCTACGAAAAGTCTGAAAAAGAGCTGCAGAAAGAAGCAGAAGCCATAACCGGCAAGATCGAAAAACTGTTTCCAGGCATAACCGTGTACCAGAATAATCTTTTATACCAGATATTTCCCCCGGAAGGTGAAGATTCAGAAGAGAAAAAGAGCAAGGCGGTGTATACTGAGATTAAGTAGCATTGAAACATGAAGTAATGTATTAATTATTATCCATTACAGAACCAGTTGAACACATGATATCAGTATTTTGTGAAATACTTGACAATTATTGGCATATACATATTATATTATTTGCATTGCCTACATCAATCACCACCACTTTAATTATGATTATTATCAATATGTAAGGATACTACAGGAGTAAAACTTATGAGACAATCACTGTTTTCATGTCTCTTCGCCTGTTCTGTGTTTATTCTTTCCTTGCAATCACCTGCCTTCACAAAAGAAACATCTGAACAAAACGATCTCAATCCCGAATCATCATCGCTGATTTATGCCTATGGGGGATACGGCTACTACCGCTGGAAAATGATGAGCATTAACGATTACTTTTCACTGTTTGGCAGCTCTTCTTCCATGGGACTTGATTATACTCACAACGCCTCGCCATTTATAGTAAAGAAGTACGGGGTGAAAGCCAATATCTCAATTCTCAGCCTGGGAATGGATTATCTTTCAGACAGGTTATCCCTGCCAACAGAGTATAACAGCAGCGAAGACCTTCAGGCAGAAGAAGATGACCGTGCGCAGGAATTAAAACTGCTCAGCGGCCTGCAGTTCGGCAATATCGCGCTGCAAGGTGATATCGTACTAAGAGAGTTCAAAAGCACCATAACCTCAAAGGGCTACAAGGATTACGATGGCAGTACAACTGATATATATTACTATCCAAAATCAGGTGATATGATAACCCTCGCACCCGGCGATAAGATATCCTGGTATACCCGGTACAGCCAGTATACCCTCAGGCTTGCATTCATCGGAGATTATCTCACAACAGAACTGGGCGGTAAATACGTACAATACGAGGCACCTACAGAATTGACAGTAACAACCATGGGAAGTTCCGGTGAAGTCTTCATGTATACCAACAACAGGTACGTGGATATTTTCATCGGCCTTAAGAGCAGGTTTCCCATATGGGGTGACCTGTACATGACTACGTATACTCCACTCAGTCTGTCAGGTCTTGGTGGTTACAGCGCCCAATCGGATTACTTCAAGTCAAAGGAGATCAAACCATTTTCTTTTGACAATTTCAATGTTTCAAGCTCCGGTTCAATAACTCTGCAATACATTTTAAAGCATATGAAAATCGAGGGTGGTGTAGACTACGGCATGTATTATTCATGGCTTACCATGTCACAGGTTAAGCTGAAAAAGGATATAACCTATTTTGATACTTTAGCTGATTCAACGGCAACTGTAAACCAGGGAGACAGGGTGGACATGGAATTCAAGCGTCTTGAGTTCTTCTGGGGTTTCTTTCTGTCCGCATCGGTATTCTTTTGACATGCAATAAAAGCCAACAGCCAGGGCTCTGACCCCTTTTTGTATATTAAGACCAACAACAACCACGATTAAAGGATTTGTAATGTCATCATCAGCATATGAAACTATAGAAAACCGTTTCAGGGAAATATCCCTAATGGGTGAAATAATGGAAGCCCTCTCATGGGACCAGGAGGTCTACATGGCAGAAGGTTCTGTAGAGTCACGTGC
>CAZAOK010000025.1:13489-23185 GCA_964486725.1 uncultured Leptospiraceae bacterium | reverse complement strand
AATGAGGATGATTTCAGCATTTTCGTCCCCCATCTGAAAAAAATTCTTGAATTGACACGCGAAACTGCTTTTCTGAAAGCTGATGCCCTGGGCACCACCCCCTACAATGCCCTTGTTGATCAGTTTCAACCCGGTCTTACTACCCATACAATCGACCTGGTGTTTAACAGTTTAAAAGATTTTCTACCCGGATTTCTTGTAGAGGTACAACACGCTCAAAACATTTCAAAAGATGATATTGCTTTCAAAAAAAGCTACAACGGAAAAAAACAGGAAGAACTCTCATTAAGAATCATGGATATCATGGGCTTTGACTTTAACCGTGGCCGCCTTGATATCAGCGCCCACCCATTTACAACGGGGCATCCCCTTGATACAAGAATTACCACCGCCTACAGGGAGCATGATCCGCTTTTTGCTCTCACCGCCACTATCCACGAAACCGGTCATGCCCTCTACGAGCTCAATCGTCCCCTGGATTGGCGATTACAGCCGGTAGGATATGCCCGCGGCATGGTTGTACACGAGGCAATGTCACTTTTCATGGAAAAAATGGTGGCTCTGACCCCTGAGTTCATCCAATTCATCGCACCCGTAATGCAGAATGTTTTCGGGGACTTCACCGAACTCTCATTTGAACATCTCTACCAGGTAACCAGGCAGGTACAGCCAGGCTTTATTCGTATTGAAGCGGACGAGGTGACCTATCCGCTGCACGTGATTCTACGATATGAGCTTGAACAACTGCTCCTTGAGGATATGTTGAAGGTTGAGGATATACCCGAAGCATGGAATGACAGGATGAATGATTACCTGGGAATCCGGCCTCCAGGTAACGCGCGGGGGTGCCTGCAGGATATTCACTGGGCACATGGGGCCTTCGGTTATTTTCCATGTTACACGCTGGGTGCGGTTATGGCATCACAGCTGTTTGCCGGCATCAAGATAGAATACAGTAATACACTTGCAGATATTCAGCAGGGACACTTTGCTGGTATCGTTAACTGGTTGAAGGAAAAAATATATGACAGGGCAAGCCTGCTGCAGTTTGAAGACCTGGTACATGCAGCGTGCGGCCAGTCCATAAGCGCTGAACCGTTTATAAAACACCTCAGTGAACGGTATTTGGTATAATACATGATGATATATATAATAATTAACACTCTTTCCGTATTCTTGGGAATTGAAAATAATACATTATAACAAAAATCGTTACTACTCAGCTATTATCAGAATATAGATCATTTTCTATATAATGAACAGATATTGACATGGTTCCCCCCGCCTTCGGCGGGGGGAGATGCTGAATTATTATTCATTTTATAATAATTTTGATTATTCACTATGACCGCTGAGTAATTACAAATAATGAATACATTTCAACATAAAAATGGTTTTCTTATTGCAATAATACTTTAATTTTTATACTTTACCACTAATGGTAAATATGCAATTTCAATGTGACAGACATTTAAAACAGCAATTAACAGTTGATTGATGATAACAAATGATATACCATTTACCTGTGAGCAAATACCATGGCAGATAGTAACGAAACTAAAAAAACAATCACACAGGTAAGAATTCCTACCCGTACGCTGCGTCCGGGAAACAGGTATTCTCATAATGTATACGATGAATACGGGAACATGATACTTGCCGCGCATACCCCTATTACCCAGACATTGATCAACCACCTGCTTTCAAATGACATAGAAGCACTCTACTACGACCCGGCCAGTGCCACGAGAAAGAAAGATAATGAAGGTGATGTAGATACCGGGAAACCGGTAATCAGCGAGAACACCCATGAAGAGGTGGTAGATCATACACGTTTATTGTTTGATGAAATCCGTGCTAACCTGAATATATCACCAGCCATAGCCATTTCAAAAGACCATGTGTATTCCACACGTTCCATGATTGACTCACTCCTGGGCGAGATAAACGATAACGAGGATGGGGTTTTCTCTGCCATGACAAAACTGAAGACCCTTGATGATTTTTATTACGTGCACTCAACCAACGTATCAGTACTCGGGGCCATACTGGGAACAAAACTTGAACTTCAACAGGAAGTACGCACAGCCATGGGGGTTGGTGGATTATTTCATGATATCGGTATGACATCAATTTCAAAAGATATTTTACACAAGCTAAAAAAAAACCAGGAAGAGATCAACAAGATAAACCTGCATCCACATGTTGGATACAAACTAGTTGAAAAACATAAGTACATGCACGAACTGGAAAAAAGAATAATCCTGCTGCATCATGAGAAGGCGGATGGAAGGGGATTTCCCTACGGGTTTAAGATGGACCATTACAGGGAACAGATCCCCAAAGAGGTGCGTCTCATGTCGTTGATCGACACCTATGTCTCACTGGTGTTCACCATGCCGGATTCCAAGCCAATGAGCAGCCAGGAAGCCCTTCGATCAATGCTGAACCTGGTATACGCTCCATATAAAAAAGTATTCAGGTTTTTACCTGAAGATTTCCGTGATTTCATAAGAGGACTGGGATTTACTGTAAATAACGGCAAATTCTTTCTTTCCCGTGGAGACGTGGTAAGATTAAATACCGGCGAGGTGGCCCTGGTTGAAGAATTGAGTAAGTTGTCACCATTAAACCCCAGGGTTCGGATAGTAAAAAACAGTCAGCTTCAAAACCTGAAACGAAATATATCCGTTGATATGCTGAAAAACTATGGTAGTTATATTTCAAATGTTTTTGAACGTAAAAAAACCAGTGAAACCGAATAGATACTGATATATTCAATACTGAGATGGCAAATGAAAATCATACCGAAATAATTGAACGCGTAAAACAGAACAAAAAACTGTTTCAATCGTTTAATACTACCAAGTTGCAGCACTTATACGATTCCTTCGAAAAGAAAGAGGACAGAAGTATATTTGACCTTATCCCTTTTTTGCTTCATGTAAACCAGCCTGAATTTCCCGGTTATATAAAGACCGATAACATTCCTTCCGGAATTTATGATTACAAACCCTCGGCATCTACGATGAACTACATTCGGGCAAGACATCCCTCTGTTGTTCTTCCCGCCGATAACACAAAACCATTTATACAAATGTTTGCCCTGATGGGAAGCGGTGGTACCATCGCTTTTAACAAGCAATCAGACTTTGACTTCTGGGTATGCGCGGATACCAGCGAATACTCTGCCGAAGCAATTCGTCATTTCAGGACAAAGTGTAAACTGATAGAGAAATATTACATGGAACATTACAACAAGGAAGTTCATTTTTTTCTGAATGATATTACCAATGTTCGAAACAATATTTTTGACGATGAGGACGAAGAAGGTCTATCCGGAATCTCACTTGGTTATCTTTTAAAAGAAGAGTTTTTCAGAAGTTCGATTGTTATGCACGGTAAAATTCCTTTCTGGTGGGTCGTGCCACCGAACTGCCCTGATGATATTTACACCCAATGGCTGAATATCATGAAAAAAAATGGGTTCGAGAGGGAATTCATTGACCTGGGAAATCTTTATTCAGCCAAAAAAAATGATTTTCTCATTGCCGCCCTCTTTCAGATCCTGAAATCACTTGGTAACCCTTTTAAATCCCTTATCAAGCTGGGACTGCTGGAACGGTATATCAATGATATTGATAGAAATCCATATATAAGCAACCAGATAAAGCGGGACGTTCAGGCAGGCAATATTACCACCAGCAATACCGACGCGTATATCGTCATGTTTAACCATGTATATGATTATTACAACTCCATAAGGGCGGACAAAACAGCTTCAAGTATAATGAAGACATGTTTCTATCTGAAAATCGATCCAATGGTGTCAATATACTCTGACAGGCTCCAGCAGGATCGTATCCCAGAAAGAAGCAGAATTATGAACACCCTTGTGAAAGAATGGGGATGGTCGCAGGGTACCGTAGAACGCATTGATGACTTTGAGAACTGGGATATAGAAGAAACCAGCAAACTGATGGTAAGTATTAAGAAGTATATACTACAGGGATATAAAAATATTCTCGGAAACCTTGAGACCAGTGATACTTCCACCAGGCTTCACCAGGATACCCTCAAAGGCATATCAAGAAAAATTTATTCACATTTCGCCCCCGAAAAGCGCAAGGTAGACAACACCCTGAATATTAAAGCATTCCAGCCTGAAAAGCTCCTTTCCATGGAATTCGTAAAAGATAAAGACGGTAAAGAATTCTGGATACTGGGAAAGACAAAAATTACCGGATCAGGTTCATACAGGTCAATCATGTATAAAACGGGTGATCTTCTCAGCCTTGTCGTCTGGGTCAGCCTGCACGGACTCTTTCAGAAAGACTACACCAGGCTGAATATACAGTCAGGATATTTCTCGATCAACCACAGCTTTATACAGGATCTTTTAACCGAGCTGAGTACAAGCTTTTCCATAAAGAATATCAACCTTCATAACCGTTATTTCTTACAGGAACCTTTTCCCATGATGAGCCATGTCATCATCAATTTCTATTCAAAACAAAAGCCGGGCATTGATAATATCTTTTTCCTGTATCACAACAGCTGGGGAGAAACCAGGTTCGATGAGTTGCGCAGCGAATCTGATCTTCCGGGGCTTATTACAAATATCGTAAATGGCGGTCTGAAAACCGGAAACGATTACAACTCCTACAACCGGATAACCGCGTCTGATCCTTTCGCGTCAACAAGAGAATTCAGACGCCTCAAAACACTTTTCAGGGACATATACACCTTTTTTGTGAATGAACAGCATACGGCAAAAAAACGCTATATCACCATGCTGGGCGGGATGTATTACGTATTTTCAAACAAAAAAACAGGAAACAGCATCACCGTTGGATATAAGCCATGCGAATCAGAGGTAAAACTTCTCTACAGCATAGCCTACAACAGGGGAATAAAGACACACATTAAAATCGATGATTCGGTTCCTGAACTTAACTACCTGCGAACAATTATTGAAAACGATATAGAAAACGTTATACAGATATATTACCAGGTGGGCACTAAATACTGTTATTACTTTGTATCTGATGAGCGGGGATCATTGGTCTTCTATCGCAAAAATGCCCGTTTTCACTCAGAGTACCTGGGTAGATTGTACAGTTTCGCTGAAGGGGTGGTAAACAGGATAATAGAGAATAACCCCAACTCAACACTTGCCGGGGCAGAGACGAGAATCAGGCTTTACGAGATGAAAAGGGATATTCATCATAATGTCTCAATTGAAGAAATCAATCCTGAAATGGAAACAGCGGTATTTTCAACAAGAAAAACAATGGTACCATTTAAACTTTCACTTCATCTACTGGAAAACGGTGACTTCGGTTATCGTTTCACTCTCCCCGACGGCGGGTATACCGATATATTTGATCAATCCAGCGTGGTGGATGTGACGAAAGAAATTAAGGTTTTAATGGACAATGTAAAAGGGTACATATATTATTTAACGGACATAAACCTGTTGTACGCCGAACTGCCTATGTATAAACAATTCACATCAATTTCATTCTCAGAAAAAAACCGTTTTGAACTGATGATCGAGAAAGGATTACAAAATCTCAATTGACATGACCTGGAATAGAAGCATATGCATAAAAAAAGCTAACGCCATTTAATTTTTCCAGATTTTTCCTGATATTCTTTCCGATCACCCCTCCAACAATCAAGGCAACACTTCCATTAGCGTAAGACATAATTACCATGAACTCTTATACCAACCCTGTCAGTGGAACGTAACCCAGTTCTCAACACATCCCCCACAGAATTCAGCATACAATCACCAGCCATATGCCTCCATATCATGATAGCCCAGAGTTGACAGATATCCGTTGGCCGTACATTATTGAAAACTTAGAAATTATTTTGCTTCCTTCATTTTACCAAGCTCTTCAAGCGTCCTTTCGGCTACAATTTTTTCCTTGTTAAAATGCTTTATCATTCTTTGAAGGCATTTCTCTTTTTCCCCCTCATCACCCAGGTATTGTACGCACATATCCATGTTCTTACGGGTCATTGAAAGGTTATCCTCAATCATTTGCGGTATCATTTCCGCGTCATGCCGTACCGCCCCTTCTGGACAGACGCTGTGACAGGTGCCACATCTAATGCATCCATTCATATCAATAATTGTTTTATCATCTTCTATCACTATAGCGTCAACCACGCACTCATCCATACATGTACCGCATAGTGTACACTTACTCTGATCAACCCAGGGCATGATATTTACTCCTTTTTCAAATATTCATTTATATATTATTCATCTTTTGATGATTTAATTTTTTTCGCCAGGCTTTTAACCTGCTTTGAGGTCAATGGTAAGCCATGACCGGCATATTGCACATTCAAAAAACATCAATTAGCATCTTGTTACAGCTTTCGCATATAGAACCTTTTCCCGCCATATTCCATTTCAATTAGTCTTTCATCTTCTATCATTTTTCGTATAACGTGCCAGTTGCTTTTGGACTTTTCCAGAAACTCTTCCACCGCATCCTGTCGCATTGGATGTACAGAAGTGATACTCAAAATATCTTCTTCAACATTTCCGGTGAAAGCAAAGGTGTTACCCTCATAGCCTATGAGATATTCCACGTGATCAACGCTAGCGCTGAACACCTGGAAAGCCCTGTTAATGGTGTCCTCGTCCGGCAGTTTAACTGATTTTTCAGCCGGTGGCCTGGTGGGAATAGATACGTATGCCACGTCTGGCTGAAATGAGCCGATGAATGCAGCCACCTTCTGCAGCTCTTCCGCATCATCGTTTATCCCTTTCACCAGCATGGTCTCGGTAGCCAGAACACCCTTGTACGAGGCGGCAAATTCCTTTATTCCATCCATTATGCGGTCAAGTTCAAGTGCCCGGTGGGGCCTGTTGATTTTCTTCCAGGTATCTGTGCTCACCGCGTCAACTTTCAGGGATACCCAGTTGGCCTTTGACAGATCATCACGTACATCCTGACGGTCAATCAGGGAAGCATTACTGATAACAGCGGTTTTTATTCCTGTATTATTAAGAACGTCAATAGTATCACCAAGATGTACATCAAGGGTGGGCTCGCCGTCAGGCACGATACAGAGATAGTCAATTTTTTCATTCCGAGAACGGGCATCGCGAATCCTCTTCTCCACATCATCCTGTATCTGTCCGGTTGAGTAAAACTCTTCCCTGTCCACCTGCATCTTGATAGCCTTCCCCAGCTGGCAGTATACACAGGCGTAGGTACATACCTTCGGTGGGATGTTATTCACACCAAGGCTCTGACCCAGGCGTCTTGATGGTACCGGGCCGAATGATATCATGTGGCTTCCTTCTCGTATATGGTGCTTGAAATTGTTTCCCATATTTCCCTGATCTTCTTCGTAGTTTCATTGTCCGTATATTCCACCACGGAGAGACCCTCAAGCTGTGCCCTGGTTATTGATTTATCATACGGAATAACCCCAAGAAACCGGCTGTTACTCATCTCGGCTATTGTCTTTATCTCATCTGTCTTTTCCGGGTTGAGATCGTACTTGTTGACGATGATACCCGACTTTACATTAAAAAAGGTGATCACATCCATTACACGTCGAAGGTCGTGCACACCCGACACAGTTGGTTCTGTTACCACCAGGGCATAATCGGTACCGGTAATTGAGGCGATAACCGGGCAGCCGGTTCCGGGTGAACCGTCGATAAGAGCCCTGTGCTGACCACACTTACCGGCAATCTCATCCTTCTTGTTGCGCACAAGGCTTACCAGTTTACCAGAATTTTCCTCGGCAACACCAAGCTTCGCGTGACTCATGGGGCCAAAACGGGTAGATGACACGTACCATTCACCGTTGATAGAAACATCCAGGTTTACCGCGTCATAATTACACACTATCCTGCATACACCGCATCCTTCGCAGGATATCTCGTCGACCTGGTATACGGTTTTACCTTCATGTTCAACTTCTTTAATTGCGTCAAAGCGGCAATGATCAAAACATTCACCGCATCCGGTACACATTTCCGGATCGATGCCTGCCATCAATCCGCCACTGAAGGCACCCTTCTCCATCACTTCCGGTGAAAGTACAAGGTGCAGGTCTGCCGCGTCCACGTCGCAGTCGGCGATTACCAGGTTTTTCTCGAGGGCACAAAAGGCCGCGGCGATGGAGGTCTTCCCCGTCCCCCCTTTGCCGCTTATTACGACTATCTCTTTAGAATTATGTTCGGGAGATACATTTTTAGTGGCCACCTGCATCAGGTTGTCACCTACATTGGCTTCAACACGTTCTTTCTTCTTTGCCGGTTTACGGGGCTGTTGTGCCAGCTTCATGATTTTCTCTGCAATTTCAGCAATGACATCGGCATATTCAGGCAGCTTATCCACGGCAAGATCTCCACCCGAGTAGCATTCTGCGATTGCCCTGTCATCTGGCACTTCACCAATTATCTCCAGCTCCTCTTCCGCGCAGTAATCACCCAACGCGTTGCTCAGTTCCTCCGCCCTGTTTACCAGCACCACCGGTTCCATGCCGATTTCCCTGCACATGTCAACGGAAAGCTTCAGGTCGTTGATGCCAAAGGGTGTGGGGTCGGTTACCAGTACACAAAGGTCAACGTCACTCACCGTTTCAACAACCGGGCATGATGTTCCGGGGGCAGAATCAAGTATGTTCACCCCTTCGCCCATATACTGTTTTACTTTTTTGATAAGACGGGGGGACATGCCCCCCTCCCCTGTTTTCAGTAAACCGTAATGCACATCAATGGTATCACTGGTTCCATGCAGCAGGGTGCCGATAATCCTGTCTTCCTCAATTATGGCATTCTCAGGACAAACCAGCGTACAGGCCCCGCAGATGTGACAGAGATCCTGGAACAGCAATGCCTTGTTGTTGATGACGGCAATGGCGTTATACATGCAATTCTCCTCACACAGGCCGCATCCAGTACATTTTTCATTGTCAATTCCCGTGGGAGAGTACACTACGGCATCTTCCTGATGATTTATTACAGGGTTCAAAAAGAGATGCCCGTTGGGCTCTTCAACGTCACAGTCAAGGTAACGCACCTGGCGTCCGTTTTTTGCAAGGACACGGGCCACGTTGGTGGCGATAAAGGTCTTCCCCGTCCCCCCTTTGCCGCTTGATATGGCGATCTTTACAGTATCTTTCATTATATTTTGCTACTCCTTAACATTCCTGATCATACTTCACTTCTCACTATTCACTTAAATCCGCCTGTATGCTTCGGTTCGCTCAGCACGACGTCGAGCGAAATCCCATCTCAGGGATGACTATAGCAGTCTAAACCAGCTGCAACGCCTGCACGGGACATTCCCGCACGCATATACCGCACCCGGTGCACAGTGCGGGGTCTATCTCGGCAAAGTTCTTTATGATTATCGCGTTTCGCGGGCACACGTCCGCGCAGAGTCCACAGCCGGTACATAATTCCTCGTCAACCACTACCGGGGCTCTGACCCCTGGCTTCACCTGCTCTCTTCCAGCAATGTCCTGTATCCGGTTCTGAATTGCGCCAAGCTGATCTTCCATCTGCCTGGCCTGTTCCCTGAGGGACTCCAGTTCAGCACCTGGACTGGTGGCGCCGGCTGACTGGCCGGGGCTCTGACCCCTTCCAGTTGCTGCACCACCGGCACCCATCCCGGCACCGGAACCCATACCCTGGCCGCGGCCCATACC
>CAZAOK010000025.1:0-13389 GCA_964486725.1 uncultured Leptospiraceae bacterium | reverse complement strand
CCCATGCCACGGCCGGAACCCATACCTGCAGCCGCACCCATTCCAAAGTGAGATTCCACCGACGGGGCGCTTGCTTCTGTGTACACACCCTTCTTAAAACCTTCAACTGCCTGCCTTACGGTGACACCGCCCGCGCCAAGCAGCATCTGGATGCCTGCCGCCTGAAGGGCCTGTGTGGCGTTTGGGCCCAGGTTTCCCGTGAGTACCGCGGAAGCACCCTGGTCAGCCACAAACCTGGCAGACTGGATGCCCGCTCCACCCGTGGCGCCGGCGGCACTGTTGTCGAATGCCTCGTATTCCATGGTGTCAGTATTTACAAATATGAAATACCCGCAACGCCCGAAACGGGGGTCTACCTGTGCATCAAGATCCTTTCCCGTTGCTGTTATACATAGTATCATTATATTCCTCCTGATAGTACTATTTGACAATGATAATCATTTTCACTTATAAAGAAAATTTTTTTTATTCTACCTTGCACTCATTGCATACGCCATAAAAACGTATCAGGTGGTCAAGTATCTTAAAATTATACTTAATTTCAAGCTGCCCTTCAATCTTGGTAAGAAATTCTTTTTCATCATCCATCATATCGCTGTAATCGATGATTTTTTTACACTTCAGGCATACAAGGTGATGATGATGCCCCTTCCCACCGGGACTATCCATTAATTCAAAACGCGCCTTCCCTTCACCGAACTCAAATTTCTGAACTATACCCAGCTGGGCAAACATGTCCAGGGTTCGGTATACGGTGGTAAGCCCGATAGAAGGATTCAACCGGTGTGCCGTCATGTAAATATCAGTTGCGGAGAGGTGGTCATTTGAATCATGCAGTATTTTTAACACTATTTCTCTTGGCTCCGTTAAACGTGCACCTGATTCTTTCAACCGGTTGTACCACCAGGGTTGTTCCCGCATTTTTTTGCCCTCTTTTTTTTTGCCAAAATTATGTTGACAATCTTCTTGTTGACAATGATTATCATTTTCAATATGATAATATTCAGTTTTATTGTCAAGTAAAATTACAGGAGTTTTCTGAACCATCTATGACTACAACATGTGAACAATGCGGAAACACCTGCACACCTGATACCATATGCGTTGTAGACGAAAAAAACATCTGTACAAACTGCATGTATAATGGTATAAATCCGGTACTTATCTACCCAATAGGGTTCGTGGTGAACAGCCAGGAACGGGCATCCACCGGGTTTGGTCTTGAAACAAAAGACAGGACATCAAGGATCGAGCTTCTTGATTCCCAGAAGCCCTTTATGTACAGGCTGGAGGACGAAAAGAATATAACCGTCATATACTACCTGCACAGGTCCCGCCCGGTGAAATCTGTTTTCAACAGGGGACTTGACAGCAAGAAGGTGGGAGTATTCGCCTCACGGACCCCTGATCGTCTTTCACGTCTTGCCATACAGGATGTACGGATCCATCATATCGAAGGTACTACCATCTACGTTGAAGGGCTTGACGCGGTAAACGGCACCCCGGTGCTGGATATAAAAATGTGCTGGAGCAATCTTTACGAGGAAGGCAGAATATGAGATTCGTGATAATCGGCGGTGATGCCGCTGGGATGAGCGCCGCAAGCAGGGCTGGCAGGCTTCAGCCTGATACAGAAATTATCGTATTTGAACAGACCGAAGACGTGTCCTACAGCGCCTGCGGCATGCCGTATAACATAGCCAATCCTGATTCACCTGTTGAAGACCTTGTTGTACGAAGCGCGAAAGTATTCAGGGAGAAGCAGGGCGTTGACCTGCGCACGGGTCACAGGGTAACGGCAATCGACAGGGACAAGAAGATAGTTACGGGTGAAACCGCGGATGGTAACACCTTCGAATGCAACTACGATGCACTGCTTATCGCTACGGGCGCCTCCCCCATCATTCCAGGTATTCCCGGTATTGAAAGCGAAGGAGTGCTTCCACTGAAAAAACTTGATGACGGCCGTAAACTGAAAGAGCATCTTGCAACTCATACGGTCACAAAGGCGGTAATAATCGGCATGGGGTACATCGCCCTTGAAATGGCGGATTCTCTGCGAAGCCGCGGAATCGATGTTACAATGGTGAAACCCCGTAAACGCCTGCTCCCCTGGCTGAATGAAAAACTGTCAAACGTGGTTCATGAAGAACTGGTACAAAACGGTGTGGAAGTCCATTCAGGTCATACCATCAATTCCATCAATAAAACATCAAGCGGGCTGACGGTACATTGCGATGATCATGACATTGAGTGTCAGCTGGTAATACCTGCCATCGGGGTTAAGCCCAACAGCGAACTTGCAATGGATGCGGGACTTGAGACCAGCGTCCACAACGCCATTTCCGTGAACAGGCACACCCGCACCAGTGACCCGGATATCTACTCAGCCGGTGACTGCGCCGACGCCTGTCACGTGGTTACCGGTACAAAAACGTGGGTGCCCCTTGCCGTACAGGCCAACAGGGCGGGCCGTGCCGTTGCCGACAACCTTTTCGGTGAAGGGCTTGTTCTGCAGGGCATTGCCGGTTCAGCCATGTTCAGGGTGTTCGGTCTTGAGGTATCACGTACGGGACTAAACCCTGACGAGGCCCGAAAACACGGATTTGACCCTGTGGAGATCACCATAGAATCACGCAGCCGGGCACATGCCCATCCGGGAAGCAGTACAATACATGTGGCGATGGTGGGGGACAAAAAGACAGGGCGCCTTTTAGGCGCGCAGATGGCAGGACGTGAAGGGGCCGCCCATCGTATTCACGCAGTGGCCGTAGCGCTGCATGCCGGCATGACCGTGGCTGATTTCTGGCAGACCGACCTGGCCTACGCCCCTCCCTTCAGCCCGGTATGGGACCCGCTGTTAACGGCAGCTAACCAGCTGTCAAAAAAGGTAAACTGATATTTTACCCCTGACAGGATATTATTTCCGATGACACACAACTCCCCATATGGTGATCCTGTCAAGGTCGTCATCAAAGGCGTAAGTACAACGGTTTTCCATTCGTATCCCGGGGTCCCATTTCTGTTCGCCGTTCTTAAAGAACAGGGCGGAAATATTTTCCGGTTTTTCACAATCAAATTTCAGGTGGTAATCACCCTTTTTAACACTCCATTTTCCACTGAAAAGGATCTTCTCTTTTTTTTTCGATAATAGATTTTCCATGTAAATATAAAAATTGTTGTTCTTCTTAAGATGCAGGTATATAAAGGCTGTGCTGTTGGCAATTGAAAAAAATGACGCTTCTTCCTTCATACCTGAAGGAACATCGGTCACAAGATGAGGTCCAAACACCCACCCTTTCACTTCACCAAATTTCACGTGTTGCCACCTGCCCTCCGTTCCCTTTATGGTCTCGCGAGGACCCTCATTATAGAGGAGTTCAACGATTCCGTTTTCGGGGATGGTACAGATTATGGATGACTTTACATCGGGCTTTTCCCTGAAACGCAGGCCGTTTTCAGACGTGACCATGGCACTGTCATTGCTGCATGAAACGAGAAGAGCTGTTGCGATGAATGTAATTAATACAATTCTTGTTTTCATATGGTTTTCCGTGTATGATGCATTTTTTATCTACTTAACATCATACACGGAAACACCAGAAAAGCAAATACTTTTACTTCACTTCTACCTTCCCAACCGCTGACGGGTAGGTGTCAACCATCAGGTAAGCCTTCACCTCACCTTTAACCTGGCCCTCTTCATAAGAGACCGAGACTGCTGTAATGTTACCATCATCCGATGCCGTTACGGCCGTCTTCTTGGTATAGTACAGCGGCAGGGCTTTTCCTGTCTTCCCGTCAACCAGCAACAGGCTGTAGACATGGGCATCCTTCTTCAACCGGCTTCCTTCAAGCTTCACGGTTGCTTCTGTTTCACCAGCTGTGAAGGTCACACTGCCAACTCCCGCGGGCATGGTGGTATATCCTTTACCGTACAGTTCCATGTTCATGCCGCCGAATACCGCCATGTGTCCTGTATCGAACTCGGTCATGCCCATGAGCTTGAGGAACTTACCATAGAACTCGATCTCGTCGCCCAGGGCAATGGCGCTGAAGGCTGGTGATCGAAGTATTTTACCACTTGCCGGATTGGCCTTCGTTGCCAGCCGGTACAGGCCAAAGGGCATGTCCCACGAACCGATGAAATTGATCTTGAAGCCCTCGTAATTGTACAGGGTTACAAGTCCACGGTCGTATTCCAGGTTCAGCGGGTATCTCACTTCAAGGGATGGGTCAACCACGGTCTGGCCGTTGTCAAGCTTGCCGCCGATCACCCATACCAGCATGGTATCACCGCTGCCTTCAACAACCCCTCCAAGATAATGCAGCGAGTCAAAACCAATCTGGTTCCACGACGGCAGCATGGTGGGGTTAGGTGCGGCAAGACGGCTGAACTCGAATACCGTGGAAGGATCACCAGGTTTAGAAGGAACCCTGTAAGGGACCGCAGCTCCTCGTCGGGACGGCACTGTAAACGTATATTCTTTCTCATAGGTTCCACCGGTATCGCCTCCAAAGAACTTGAGGCCGAACCTGCTCATGTCCTCGATGAACTCTCCTTTCAAATGTACAGTGATCGTCCCTCCTTCAGGTCCCGTCCAGGTTTCCTGCGGAGTGATCATCACGAACTGCTTGTTGGCGGACACGTCCACCCTGAAATCCGGGTCACCGCTTACAGTAACATCAAAACTGTCACGGTCAATGGCGGACTTTATTGTGTCCCCCTCCCTGCGAACGAACAGGGTAAACGTGAGGGGCTGGTTGGCGTCAATGACATCCGGCGCGTCAACCGGCAACCCGCCAAAACGCTCCGTGTACACCATGAAGATTCCTTCCGGGGGAAGCTTCTCACCCGGCCCCTGTGTACACCTGGGGTCCCGCTTGCCGGCAGCCGTAAGGGGATAGTCGTACGGCACGAAAAATATGCCGCCGTTCTCACCTGCGATATAGACACCCTTTCTGCCCAGCGCCGGAGAGCTGTTGAGGTCGTTCCTGTCTTCGTCGATACAGAGGTATGCCCACCTGAGAGTGCCATCTGGATTTATGCAGAACAGTCTCCCCTCGCCGGAGCCCACGTATATACGATCTTTTCCATCAATGGCGGGTGATGAACGTACAGGTTCCAGTGTATCATATGCCCACATAACTTCACCGGTCGATGGTACAATTGCATACACGGTACCATCAGCGGATGGCTGTATGATAGTCCCGTCTGACAACTGGCCCGGACTTGAGTAGATGTGACCACGCACTCCGCGTTTCCACAGTTTTTTACCGCTGTCCTGGGCGTAGGCACGTACATAGCCATCGTATCCGCCTATAATGACAGCACCGTTACCAGCCTTCGATGTAAGCAGTGAAGAAGCGGCATTTGAACCCAGGCCGCCGTTGGTCCACTCCTGTTCACCGTTCTCGGTATTATAGCAATAAACGTTGGTAAGTGCCATGTACTGGGTACCAAAGAATATCCTGTTTGTGTCAACATTCAAGGCAGGGAGAGACCATACCATCTCGTTGGCAATGTACTGGGTCTTCCTTTCACCCTTTTCCCTGTCTATCTCGTATACCAGGTAATTGTCGTTAGGGGCGATAAGGGTGCCGTCTTCAAGCATGCCGATGTTGCCTTCGAACCAGTTCACGTTGTAGGTTTTCAGGCCAAACTGTTCCTGCACCTGTTCAACGCTGTGCGCGGCGCATTTCCAGAGCAGCTTTCCGCTTGCCCTGTCCAGTCCATACACATGCCCGTCACCGGAGCCGAAATACACGTGTCCCCGGTCATCCAGCAGGGCGGATGAATCGATTATCTCACCCGTCTTGAACTTCCATTTCAGCCTGCCGTTCCCGGCTATGGAATAAAACACGTGATCCGCGGAACCGATATACACCGTGCCGCTGGCGTCAACAACGGGTGAGCTGAATATGCCCTTACCCGTTTTGAATGCCCAGGGCCGCAGCGTGGGATTTACCTCTGGTTCAACGGGACTGCGCCCGTTCTGCAGGGCGTTTGCCCTGAACTTGGGCCACGGGCTCTCGGGATCAAGGGGAATATCGTACTGGTACTTCCCGTCCTTCACCGGGGTGGTATCAGCAGCCGTGTACACGTAAGTGCCAAATGGCACCGTGGCTATAACGTACCACGCAATTACAATGAGGATAAACGCGTACAGCAGGTGCCGTTTCTTAAAAGTATAGTTCTCTAAAAAGCCCATCTATATTACCTCCATAAATTTTATTATTCTTAAAAATCTTCTTGTCACATGCGGTAACTTTGATATAAATAACTAAATGGGTATTTACTTATTTTGTCAAATTAATATTTGAAAAAAATACATTATTATTTTAAGGCGACTAGATGAAAAAACAACGGGCACGCTCAGACAGTGAAAAACAGTACAGGAAAGAGAAGCTGCAGGAATCAGCGAAGAAGCTCTTCTCGTATCACGGGTACAGGGGCACCACCATCGGCATGATCACCGATGACGCCGGACTGAGCCCCGCTTCGTTCTACCTGTATTTCGGCAGCAAGCTTGAGATGTACCGTACCCTCAACAACATGGGAATAGACATTCTTGAGTCCATGATCACCGATGCATTGAAAGCGGCCCCTGCAGGCAATGGGGCAAAGATCAGGGCCATTGCCAGTGCCTACTTCAGGTTTTTCATGGAAGAGCGTGAATACTACGATATCACCGCCATTTTGCACCTGGGCCACCGGGAGTTCTTCGCCGATCTCTCCATGGTGCCGGAGCTGGAAGAACGCACGAAAGCCCTGCTGTCGGTAATGGCGACAATTATCAATGAGGGCATTGAAAGGGGCGAATTCGTACAGGTAGACCCGTGGAAAACCGCGATTACCCTCTGGGGTATGATGGACGGGGTACTCATACTTGAGGTGAAGCACAGCACCGGCTTCACCGGCGTGAAGATCGATGAACTCGTGGAGGAGATGACACACCTTATGCTGCGGGGACTTGCAAATGCTCAGTGAGAGGTGAGCAATATCGGTGTCAATGAACTATACCGTGTTGTTTATATATTTATCAATTTTTGTATAGACTTCCCTTATTACGGGGAGGTCGGGGAGTGAATGGTAGAGCATTTCGAGGTAGCCCCTTTCTTGTACCAGGCGCAGGGTGACGGGGAAATTGATGTCGTATATCCAGCTCATCTGCATCAGTTTCAGGTCGTTGCAGCTGGCAAGGTGTTCCATGCGGGGGATACTGCCTTCCAGTATCTGGTGGCATATGGGCTGTGAAATGACGTCATTATCGGGCAGGCCCAGCATGGCAGAGAGACCTTCTGAATCGTTGTCACGGTAATAACCGGTAACCACCCTGAATATGTCCAGTTTGTCGGCATCACGCAGTATTTTTGCAAGAAAGAGGGACTCATCGTCACCTTCTGCCGGTACTGCCAGCTTGTTGTGATGCCGTATGGCGAATTCCATCATTTCCGCGTGGTGAGGCTCACAATCATCCAGCAGGTTGTGTTCATGGATCACCTTTAATCCCAGTTGGGCATGGTCTTCCGAGCGGGAATCGGCGAAGGTGCCGTATTCTATGTACTGGCGAAACCGTCCCACGTCGTGCAAGAGCGCTGCCGCAAGTGCCATGAGGGTCAGAGCCTCGTTGCAACGGAGTTCTGCCGCGATGGTGCGGACCCCGTCCTGCACCTTTATTGTATGGTCTTTCTTGAGAAGAAGCTCTTCTGCGGCAGCGGGATGTTCGTGTATGCATGAATCCGCGTATTCGATGAACCATTTTTCAAGTTGATGTAACTTTTGATGTGTCAACACCCGTCACCCGTTACTCGTCACCCGTCACAAATTTTTTTCTGCGCCTCTGTGGTATAATTTTTCCCTTCATGCTGTCAATATATTAATTTGAATTTAAAATGTTTGACATGTGTAACATTACTCTATTAGTATAACAACATATTTTTATTAGTTTAAGGAGGACTTATGGCCGTTTTGCCAGATAATGTAAAAAAAGCATGGGAAGAGCACAGCGGGCCGGTTGTGCTTGCCACTGTTGACAAGAGCGGCACACCCAACGCCATTTATGCCACGTGTGTGGGCATGTACGATGACAGTACCCTTGTGGTGGCGGACAATTACTTCGACAAGACGCGAAAGAACATCCTGTCAGGCAGCAGGGCATCAATTCTTTTCATCACGGAAGACAAGACATCCTACCAGGTGAAAGGTACCATGGAATTTCACACAGATGGACCGGTATTCGACGACATGAAACGATGGAACCCCGAGAAGCACCCGGGGCACGCGGCAGCCGCATTAACGGTTGAAGAGGTATTTTCGGGCTCTGAAAAGCTTGCCTAAACCGGTGACAGCCACTCCGGGCCATTCCGGGCCGGGGGCGGGCTGAGTCGGAGGGGTCAGAACATGTTAACAAAGCATATTAATGGCGAATTGCCGAAAACCGTGACTACGCTGATACCAGCGTTCTTGTGCTCCTGCCGGCAATACTCCCAAGTAGTCCAAGGAGACCGCCGCACAGCAGTATGATCGCCACCATCACGGGACCAAGCCCCTTATCACCGATAATGACGCCGGCCATCTGGGCAACCAGTCCCCACTGCCACTGTATCACCATGTATACCAGCCATGCGGCCGCAACTCCCGTGAAGCCTGCAACCGCCGCCTGCCATCGGCTTCCGGCAAGCCACCCCCCCGCCAGGCCGGCAATCAACACCAGTGGCCAAAAGGGAATAAAGGCGAATACCAGCGCCGCCGCGAAGCATGCAGCGGTGGATTTTACCAGTGTATTTTTCGTTTCAACATTCAACATGTCATTCCTCCTCCGGCATGATGGAAATGGTGGACGTCACATCCGCACATTGCTCTCTCAGTTCTTCGGGGGTCAGAGCCGTAAAGTACTCGCTGTGGTATTCTCCATTGATATACAGGTGGAACTGGTTAAAAGGGGCCCGGCTGGTGGTAGAACCGCTGTTTCCGCCCGGCAGCACCGAGAGGCAGTTTGCCAGGTTGCCGAAATCCACGATCATACGGTGATGCGCTCCCCTGGTGGCATTGGTTGGATCGAAGGTACCATTCTGCAGCAGTTCATTCTTCGGTGCCCATACCGTGTCAAGCGCTCCGCTTATGGGGACGGGGCCGTAGTTGAATGCCTTGATCTCGGTCATGTGCACGAATTCCATCTTATGCAGGCTGCCCCACTTCCAGGCATTCATATCATCGGTACCGAAAAAGTTTTTAAGTGAGGCAAGGGCCTTCTCGAGGGAAGACAGGATGATGTCATCGGCCGTCTCTCTTTTTCCCGGTGTATTCACGTCATCGAACCATTCTGAAGCGGGTTCAGTTTTTATAAGCTTTTCAAGCAGGGAATCAATCGGTTCCAGCCTGTCTGAGAGTTTCATCTTTGCCCAGTTGTCACCAAATGTGCCATGGTATGTATATTCCCACCAGGCGCTAAATATGGAGGGTGCCGCCTGATCCTTATCCATGCGGAAGTCCCATGAAGAAAGCAGCCGCTTCACCTCTTTCTGCCCGTCCGTCTTGTTCTTCACCGTTGCAAGTGCACGCAGAAAATGCGGCGTGATATCACGGGCCTTGATGCTGAGAATATCGGTATGCAGCCCCTTCATGTCAGCAACCTTCAGGCTCCTTCCCGCCGCCAGCACCTCGCTGATCCGACGAGCCCTGTAGGATGGCCGATACCTGTACTGGGCGGCATACTTTTTGAAATAGTCCGGGCCGGCCACAACCTGGTTGGCCCCCACCACGTAGCCCCGGTCAGGGTTGATGGTACGGGGCACCTCGTCGTATCCCACTATCTTTGTCCACGCTCCTTCCCCCTTTGAGCCGTTGTAGGGAAAGATACCGTTACCCAGGTGCCACCAGGGCAGACCGCTGTTATCACGGACGGGAAATCCGCCCATTGAATAGACGAAAATATTGCCCTTATCATCCGCGTAGGTAATGTGATTTGGCGGGGCCTCAAAGTTCTTCATGGCTTCCCTGAACTCATCCATGTCCCGGGCCATGCTCATGCCAAGCAGGCAGGGTCCCACATCTTTCACTTTCGGCGAGGTATGGGACAGCCATCGTGCGGCGATAACCACGTTGTCCATGGTTTCGGGTAAATGCTTGAATGCCTTAGGGGCATGTTCCCCCAGGTCTGAAAAGACGGGTCCATGTACCGTCCGTTTCACCGTGTACTCAACGGGTTCCTGTCCTTTTACTTTTATTTTGAAGTTTACGGGTTCCTCGAATTTTTTCTTCTTTCCGTCAAGGATATAGTGGTTCTCGTCCACCTTGTCGTAGTAGTACCAGTCCACCTGGTCCCAGTGACAAACCGTCATTCCCCAGGTGATGTGGCTGTTATGACCGTCAACGGGTATCCCCGCACCGCCGGCCACGTAGTAGCCGTAGAAGTTGTAGTCGTCCTTCGTATTCACCACGCGGGCCTCGTAGTATATGTTGGGAAGCTGCCATGGTTCATGGGAGTCCGCGCATGCCAGCGGTTTTCCCGACGCGGTTTTGCTGCCGTGCACCGCCCAGCTGTTGGATCCCCCCATGTTATCGAGAGTCATCCTGTATCGTTCGATGGGATGCACCTGTATGTTCTCAAGCATTTTATTGCATGCATCGGCAATCCGCGGCAGGCGGGCAGTCACGTCCTGCATACCTGCACGTTTCATTACCCTGTCGCCCTGCACCCTGATGTCGGGGTAATTGCCGTATCCCGGGTTGACGGGGATCTGGTAGGGGCTCACCTTGCCTTCAGCGGGATTGCCGAAAAGGTCCACGAAGTAGCGGTGTCCCCTTCGGGGGCCGAACTCTTCCATGAAGGCGTTGAGTACCACGAAGCGGTCAAGGTCCCAGTAGCCCCAGGGGCCTCCTTCAAGCATGAAGTAGGCGATGGACATGCAGTCCTCGGCAGTCCATGTCCTGAAATCGTAATCAAGCAGACGAAACTCCACCGGCAGGTCGCCGGGATGGGCCTGCACGTAATAATTGACACCCCGAACGTAATTTTCGAAGTAGCGCACAACCCGCTGGTATTTCTCTTCCCTGGACTGCTTCAGCTCTTTCCAGGTTTTCAGGGCATGGTACTCCAGCAGCTTGGTCTTGCTCACCATGTCGGCACCCAGCGCCTGTTTCCCCAGCACCTCGGAAAGCTGCCCCCGGGCAAATCGCCGGGCAAGGTCCATGAAGAAAAGCCTGTCCTGTGCATGCACGTAGCCAAGGCCGAAGGCGATATCGTCGTTGTTTTCAGCGTAAATATGCGGGATACCCCGCTCATCACGGATAATGGTTACACCGGATTTAACATCGTTGGACTTGTGTTTCTCTGACCCCGGGTACTGGTGTGGGACCTTCCATATTCCGCTTCCGGGGAACAGCAGCTTACCCAGGGGCGGCGCACCCGGATCAAGGGGTACGGCAAAAGCGGTTACAAGTATGACTGCGAGTA
Organism: uncultured Leptospiraceae bacterium; assembly: GCA_964486725.1. Taxonomy (GTDB): domain Bacteria; phylum Spirochaetota; class UBA4802; order UBA4802; family UB4802; genus M55B154. The sequence continues at coordinate 1,930 of CAZAOK010000025.1, read as the reverse complement.
TGATTGCGATAGCCAGTGACACAATGGATCTTTTTTTTGCTGTATCCATGTGACTGCTCCTGTTAAAAATGGGAAGTTTTACTTACAAAATGCGATATTATTGTATTACAACATAACACGCAAGAATAATTTCCTTTTCACGTCCTGCTCCCTGCCAGGCATACTCTCCAGATGGATGGCCTGGATGGGGAAGGCGAATTCCAGGCCTATCCACTGCCAGGCACTGAGAACGAAACAGGGCTCCCTGCTCCACGACGGGAGCCCTGCTATTATGGAATAACCCAGGAACTGGTTTCAGCGTACAGGGGTATACCAATGGCAGGTATTGTGAACACAGGTAGTATTCGTTTCATCATGGGATCATCTCCGGTTTCTTTTTTAGGGCAGGAGCAAGTAGTATCGTATACGCGGGAGAGGGCCAACGACTTTTCATGTGCAGGTAGTGGCAAAGTACATTATCCAGAAGATAGCAAAAAACCGTCTCAATAATTCAAGGTCGTCTTTCAGGATCCTGCCTGTTATCAAATACAGAATGGATAATAATATTACTCTTTTCCACTGTATAGAATATAGAAAACGGAAATCTTCTTATTGGACAACTGCGAAATAGAGAGTACTTTATCTGACACATCTCTGGATAATCGGCAATATACTTAAGGGCTATTTCAACACAATCGAGAAATTCAAATCCCAGACCTCTCCGTTGCCTTTCATACCATGAAAAAGCGGATTCAATATCATCCCTTGATCTATCAGTATATTGAAGATTCATCTATATTTATTTCTAATTTCCTCGTGGACAGATCGCCAATCATGAACACCTTGTTCACCATTTTTGTATTCTTTATATCTTTTATCAAGCTCCCTTTTTTGCCATTCAGGCATTGGGAGCTCAGCATTTCCGATTGCTATCTCATCCCAAATATCTTCTACCAGGATCAATTTCTCAGACAGGTCAAGCTTTGTGATTTCTCTCTTTATCTTGTCAATCCTCATCATCTCTCCTCATCATTTATGCATGTATTACCAGTCTTTATCAATATCGTATACGCGGGAGAGGGTCAACGACTTTTCATGTGCAGGTATATGTTATTGCGACATCACTTTTTCACAAGGCGGCACTTTCTTCTGCCAGCAACGTTCGGTAAAGACAGAAGAGTATGTCACCTGAAAAAGCTCACTCCAACTGCGGCATATAGCTTTTATACTGTGGATATTTCTGTATAAATTCCCTGTTCAGTTGTTCCTGGTTCTTACCGGGATTCTGCATGATGAACTGCTGGTAGTCACCTGCAAACTTTGAATACGCGTCCGGGTCATCTACCATCTTCTGCTGGTACCCGCTGTTGTATACTGTTATTGAGTCGGATACACCAGTGGCCATGTAATTTGCACCTGGAGGTGTTTCCAGGGTAATATTTACCCATCCCTGTACCTTTATTTTCGATTTTAGTTCATTGACGTAGTTTGCGGCGTTAATAATAACTGAATCACTACCTGCGGGAATAACGGCTTTGCCGGTATATGTTGCGATGACTTCCTCTTTTTCACCCATTTCAACCATGATCAACTTTATTGTATAACTGAAAGGTACTTTCTGGTTTTTGAACTTTTTGTCCGCGGCTGTAAAAGAAGCAGAATCACCATAGGCTTTTTCTACGACAAAAGCTGTATCCGATTTAACCGCAACTCCAATTGAGCCACAATCATCTATGCCGCTGACATCTGCGAAAACAGATGCTGCTGTCATTAAAATGATCATAACGCAGTAAACTACGATGTAACTTACACGTATTTTTCTGTTACTGTTTGTTTTCACCTGGTGTACCACCTTCCCTGTATTGATGACTGATCAGAACAAAGCTGAATATATAGATTTCAACGAGATGATTTCGTCAAGCTTTTCTTTAAATACACAAATTGAAGATAT
>CAZAOK010000024.1:0-39586 GCA_964486725.1 uncultured Leptospiraceae bacterium | reverse complement strand
GATTCCCGCCTTCGCGGGAATGACAGTGAGGTGATACGGGAATGATCAGTTCACTTCTCACGGCTCACTATTCACTAATCATCCGCGTTCCCAGTGTATCCGCATCATGCGTGATACTATTATTTCATGAAGTCAAATATCCAGCGGACAATACCAATACCAAAAAGAAGCATACCTTCAACCCTTGATAAACGCCATCCTGTGCGCATGAGAAAAACAACAAGTATTACCATACCGCACAGCATAACCAGGGAGTCATAACCAAGTGGATTGATTTGCAGGGGCATAAGCACACCGGCAAGACCAAGAACTCCAAGTATGTTAAAAAGATCACTTCCAATCAGGTTTCCCGCGGATATGCCGTGTTTTCCCTTTATCACGGCAGCCAGTGAGGTTGCCATTTCCGGTGCGGAAGTACCAGCCGCCACTATGGTGACCCCGATAACCCACTCTGAGATGCCGCCGATTCTGGCAAGATAGCTTGCCGAATCTACCAGCAGGTGACCACCCAGGATTACGCCGGCTATACTGCCGGGCAGTATGAAAATGTCTTTCCATGTGGCTTTTTCATGGGGAAATTCTTCCTCTTCAAGAATCTCCTTCTTGTAAAAAAGTACTATCATGTAGATGATAAGAATTGCCATAAGTATGAAGCCTTCAACCCGTGATAGTTGCAGGTCATGAAAGAATAGAAGAAGCAGTAAAGTCACAAGGATCATGAAAATGCCATCCCTGTAGACCAGTTTACGGCTGGTGGTAATGCTTTTTACCATGGCCACAGTGCCAAGTATAAATCCAAGATTAAATATATTTGAACCAACAATATTACTTACAGAAATATCAGCCTGACCCTTGAAGGCCGCACCAATGGTGACTGCAAATTCAGGAGCCGAGGTGCCGAATGCCACCACTGTAAGTCCTATAACAAGGTCAGATACTCCAAACTTCTCCGCAATCCTGCTGGCCGACTCAACCAGGTATTTGGCACCAAACCACAAAAGAAAAAATGAAACACCCAGCAGTGCGATATTTTTCGCGATCATTATCAAAAAGGGTTCCTCTTATACATGAATGGTATCAATACAGGCTTTTATGGCTTTCATCACGGCGTTGGTATCGCTGAGATCATGAAAGAAAAAGTCAGGGTTATGCGCTTTAAGTTCATCGGCATCTGTCCAGCCTGTGGCAACCGCAATAGTTTTAGCCCCAAATTCTCTTCCGCATTCGATATCATAAATAGTGTCACCAATGATGGTAATATCAGATGGCAGTACTTCTTCACCCAGCTCATCACGGATCCTGTGTGAAGCTATGAGGGGCATCTGGTTTCTGTCCCATGTGTCATCACCGTATACACCAACAGAAAACCTGTTAAAGAGACCAAAGTAGTCAAGTTTACGCATTGCCCCGCCACGAAAGTTGCCGGTTAAAAGCCCGCAGATTATGGATGGCTCCATGTCAAGGGCGTCCAGAACGTCCATCAACCCGGGGAGTAATTCGGCTCCCAGGCGTTTGAGGTTATGTTCAAGTATTTTGAAATACAACTCCTTGAACCTGGGTATGGCCCGGTCAATCTCTTCAGGTGAAAACCCGTCCATTTCAAGGGAACGGTACAATATAAAAGGATCCGTTTTTCCCTGGAAATTAAAAGTTTCCATTTCGCCGGTGGTTGAAAAAACCTGGCGGGCAGCTTCCATCATGGATTGCTTGCCGGCACCATGTGATCTGAGTATAGTCCCGTCAACATCAAAAAGTACAGCCTTGATAATGTCCTCCTGAATAGGGCAACGTAGTGATATTTTCTTAATAGGTAAACTGTTGCCGTGTTGCACCTGTGTAGCAATGTTGGCCCTGATAATCAACAATAAAAAATATGTGATCCACTGTACTAATTATACCGAAAAAGTAAGTAATTGCAATATTATTTGAAGGGTAACTACTCAGCTGTCATGATTAAAAGTTTCAATTACGTAAAATGAATAATAATATTATGGCTCCCCCCGCCGAAGGCGGGGGAGATGATCAAATTCTTTTTCATTATGAAGTAAATGATCAATATTTTAGTCATAGCTGAGTAGCCACTTTGAAGGTTATTTAATGGAGTATACAATGAAACCATTTGATTCTATATTCGAGACAAGTATTGAAGATTCACTGAGAAAGATATTCAGGATTTTTTTTGACAGCAGGCTTTATACCAGGACAAATATTTCTGTTGATACTAATGATTATATAGCGGTAAACCTTCCCATGGATTGTGGAGGAAGAAAAGTGGTATCCCTTTATGTAGAACGTGTGGCAGCGTTGAAAGCGGCAAGAAAACTGGCTGATGTTGATCAGGGGGGCGATGATATGCTGTATGACGTTGTAGGAGAGATGGCCAATATTGTTGCCGGAAATGCCCTTTCCCAGCAGGAAGACGAAAACGCAAAAATTTATTCACCAGTTCCCCTTCGAAAAATTGATACGGGATTTACTGCAGAAAGAGTTTACTCTACAAGCCTGGGAAGCCTCTTTTTTACCGTTTCATGAATTAGTGCAGGGTGCCGTCATCCGTGTTATCAGCACTTTCTTCATCGAATTTTTGACTTGAATTGTGAAATGTCATAACCGCGCATTGGAAAAGTGACCCGGTAATTATGAATTTTGACAGGTTTTCATTTTCTTTCGATATCTGCAGTAACTGGTGGGACACAAGGATGCAATTGTCCATTATCTCTTTCAGTAAAAGCTGTTGTTGATTGTCTTTGCTGGTTTTCTTTTCTTCATCTTCATGTACAGCCATCAATGCCTCGTTGATAATGGCATCCATAAGATCACGAAAGAAAACATCAAAGTCATCACTATAAGGAAGACTTTTACCACTTTTTAGAAGAATCATCAGCAAGAGAGTTAACCTTTTTGCTTTGAGTTATCATTCAATTCTTCAAACTTTTCCTTGAATAACTTGCCGAATGCGGATGTTGAGCCGGTGTCCTCTTCCTGCTTCTTCATGAACTTGTGGTAATCTTTTTTCTCTTCTGCTTTTAGTGCCTGTCGTTCTGAAAGGAACAATTTTTTGTCTTTCCTGTTAATATCCTTGATTACAACATTAAGTGTTTTTCCCGTTGAATATTCTTTTTGAAGATCGCTTCCACGGGGCATCATGGTTTCATCATGGGGTATGAATCCCTGCATCCCGTTTTCCAGGCGTGCGATGATACCATTTGTGCGTACAGATTCAACTGTTGCTTCATGAATGGCAATGCTGTCCTCGTCCAACTGCTGTTCCCATGGATCTGCCTCGCCGGTGACCAGTTCAAGGGTTATCTTCTGGCTGCTTGTATCTATTTCAAGTATCTTAACCTGCACCTGGTCATTAACAACACAAACATCTTCAGGACGGGAAATTCTCCTGGTATAGCTCATACGGGAAACAGGAATAAATCCTTCAAGTCCGGGGGCTAACTCCACAAATGCACCATTGCGAATGCACTTCACCACTGTGCCGTTGATAGTGTCTCCTTCATGAAAAGACGAGATGTTTTCCCAGGGACGGGGTTGAAGCTGTTTGGTACTCAGGGTTATTTTCTGTTCATCCCAGTCAAGATCGATCACCCTGCCGGTAACTTCCTGGCCAACTTCAAAGATGTAAGGGTCTGAATACCTGCTCCATGTCAGTTCAGAACGGGGAACAAGGGCGTCAACACCACCGAGGTCGACGAACACGCCGAATTCCGCCACGCTGCTTACAGGGCCGGTTATGGTATCCTCCAGTGACAGGGTTTTTTTCAGCTCTTCAATACGTTCTCTGCGGGACTCATCCAGCAATGCACGTCTTGATACAACTATGTTGTTTCCTTTTGACTCGTAACGGATTATTTTGAATTGCAGTGTTTTCTGAATCATGGATTCCGGATCATTGGGCATTTTCATGTCTACCTGTGAGAGGGGACAGAAGCACCGTGTTCCCCCTACAGATACGGTATATCCGCTTTTTACGGTCTGTATCACGGTACCTGATACCGGTATCCCTTTTCTATAGGCTAATTCAAGTAGATCTTTACTTACAACTCCCGTCCCTATGGCGGTTGTCAGAACCACTTCGCCCCGGTTCGTTGAGACAACGTAGGCGTTAATTGTATCACCTTTCTTAATGGTAAGCTGCCCGGTCTCATCCTGGAATTCGGCAACGTCAATTATCGCTTCACTCTTACCTGATATATCAACAAATATCTGGTCATCGGTGATCTGAACGATTGTTCCGTCAACTTCTTCTCCTGTTTCGAAGTTATCCCGTTTAGAGAGTGAGGCTTCAAGCATTTTCTCGAAGTCTTCGGCATCATCGAATGTCTGGGAGTCATCAAAGTCTATCATCTGTAAACCTCGGTCGTCATAGTGTGTATGGAATATCACGGTTGTATAGAACAGATATGCAGGAAATAATTTGCTGCACAGGAAGTAATATAATACGGTTTAAATTTGGTATAAAATGACATGCATATGTCAAATAAATAATTGTATTATTAAAAAAAATGTGGCATCATGGATGACAACACTAATAAATGATAAAAGTATTGACATAATTGGCCCCAAAGCACATACTATTATGTAGATTTTCACGTATGAATGCATTATTTTGCAATATATACACTATTATCAATAATTAGAATAAGAATTCTGCAAAAAAATTTTTACGAGGTATAAAATGAAAAGAATAACTGTATATTTATGTGTACTTTTTATGGCAGTCTCAATCTCATGGGCGCAGGATGAGAAACAGGAACCTGCTGCAAATGAGCCTGCCAAAGAAGAGACAGCTGAAAAGAAGTCAAAAAGTACAGAGGATTATATCAAGGACCTTTCCAGCAAGGATATTGAGACTGCCACTGATGCAGCTGAATGGCTTGGCAAGAAAGAAGAAAAATCAGCAGTGAAGCCTCTTTCAGAAACATTGAAAAACGACAACAGGGAAAAGGTCAGGCTGTACGCGGCTATTTCACTCGGGTTGATCGCAGACGAGAAGGGAGTTGATGCTCTTAATAAAGCGTTACTACAGGACAGCAGCGCGGATGTGCGATATTCTGCTCTTCTTTCGATAGTCAGAATCGGGTCAAAGGATTCAATAGATACCCTGAAGGCTGCAAAAGAAAAAGAAGGTGATCCTTTTATTAAGGATTTAATGGTAAAAATGGAAGAAAAACTTAAAGGCGAATAACCTTTTAACTTTTTTTATTGAGGCAAATAATACACAAAATGCATGCTGCCCTGACGGCTGCATGCATTTTTGTTTTTTGACCCGGGTATAGTACCATTAAAAATGTTAATTTTATGCGTACAGTACAACATATGAGGAAAGAAAAGTGGCAAGTAGTGAGTCAATTAAATACCTGGTGTTTGACATAGAATCAGTACCTGACGCGGAGCTGATAAGACAGGTGAAGTATCCGGGTATGGAGCTTGAGGATAGTGATGCTATAGTCAGGTTTCAGGAAGAGATATTAACAAATTCAAATGGATCCAGTTATTTTATACCGGTTACGTTTCAGCTTCCGGTTTCAATTTGTATCGCGCTGGTGCGTCACGATTACAGTATTGCCGAAATTATTTCGCTTGATGAACCGGAATTCAGAACTGTAGAAATGACCAGGCTGTTCTGGGATCTTGTGGAAAAAAAATATAAAGATGCTTCGCTGGTGACATTCAATGGGAGAGGATTTGATGTTCCACTGATGGAGCTGATGGCTTTCCGATATGGATATACTGCAAGTAGACATTTTAAGGACAAGTTTGCAGGACGGTACCGGTTTGGAACGAAGCATATTGATGTACATGACTGGCTTTCGAACTATAATGCAGTACGGATGCAGGGAGGGCTTAACCTGCTTGCCAAAGTTCTGGGGAAACCGGGGAAAATGGGAACAAGTGGTGATGATGTTTATGATCTTTACAGGAAACGTAACTATGACCTGATAAACCAGTATTGTATCCATGATGTACTTGATACGTATTTTGTATTTCTCAGGACCCGTGTACTGATGGGTGATGTTTCATTTGAGCAGGAGAAGTCAATCATAAACGGTGCAAGGGTTTGGATGGAAGAAAACATTGAAAAAAACAAGGCTTTCATCGAATATCTGGACAACTGGAATGAACCCGACTATGTATCCTGATCCAGGTGTGTAATGCCTTCACATGTTGCATATACGCAACATGTATTTGTCAATACGCAACAAATATTCTATCATGGAAAAACTTTCTTCCTGGTGTTTCGTAATCCCTGGGGAAATCAGTACGTACAGGCTTAATAATGTCATCTTCTGGCATGATATTTGCTTTAATGATATACAGCGGAGCGATGATATGAAATTAACACTATTGCAAATATTCATTGTCTTCTGGATTTCAGCCCTGATGTGGGTTGTGATTGAGTACTTCTATTACCGTTTTCATCGAAGGGACGAGTCACAGAACACATCAGACAGGTCTAAAAACAAGTAAGATACGAGATACTATTATAATGTTACCAATATTATAATGCCGGCATCCAGTGCGCCGGCATTTTTTTGTTTACTGGATTTTGTGTTTGCAGTACATAAGGTGTATTCGGAAGTGAGGTATTAATGATTAAATCACGAATTATTCCTTTTCTGTCAGCCGGTATACTGCTGTTATTCCTGCAGGATTGTTTTCCCGCACAGTCCTTAAATGAAATAGCAGAAAATATTGATGATTTCAAAGGTAAGACAGTAACCATGGAATTAAAAATGAAATATCATGATCATATTTATAATGTACTCACATTTTATGATAAGAATAACATTGATATAGCATTTGATATCAAGGAATTACAGAATGATCCCCGTTTTAAAAAGCAGATGCTTAACCTCTTCAGGGGGAGGTCGTATACCGTTACATTTGAGGTGCTGAAAAAGGGAAACCTGGGTTTTTTAATAGGAAAATTGATTGAAGTAGAGCCATCATTTATAAAAAAAATTCCGGAAAACAATGGAGAGGAAAAATAAAAGGCAGAATAGCTGGGCGGCTATTCTGCCTTCCCCGTAATAGGTTAAGCTTATGCGCAGTGCCAGAAGCACACATTAGTATTAATCGGGAGGGATTTACTATAGTGCTTCGTGCATTAATAATATCGGTTGAAAACTTTAAAACTTTAATTATTTTGTTAATAAATTAGAATTATTTATCTGGTGAAAATATTTTTTTGATTTGACTTTTACCAGTTTTATGATATTATTTAACAAAATAGTTATTGCTGATATACATTAGTAATTATTAAAATTATACAAAGAGAGGTTTATATGAAAAGAACAGCAGTAATAGCAATTGTGGCCATGGTAGCATTTACAATTGCTTGTGGCTCATCCCAGCAGGTTGAGAAAGACTATGCGGATCCTAACGCGGCGCTTGTGTCTGCCCAGAATCAGCAGCTTGAGGAATATCCCGTAAAGGGTTTTGCTTACAAAAGTTCAAAAATGCCTGAGCAGAAGTGGGACAAATGGGCTGATGTTGCCACACCAGTTGTAAAAGAAATCATCAATAAGCTTCCTGAAGGCTATGTGCTCCAGGTAACAGGTCATGCCGATGCGACAGGACCTGAGCAGCCAACAGGTAATAAACCCGGCAACATAAAAATATCAAAAGACAGGGCAAAAACAGTATATAATGCCTTAAAACGAAAGGATGTTGATACTGACAAGATTACTTATGAAGGTGTTGGTTCTTCAGAGCCTATACCCGGATCAGATCCAAGGGCCGCGAAAAACAGGCGTGTAACCTTCAAGGTTGTTCCCGAATAAGACTTTTTACACTGAAAATATTACAGGAGTCGGGATTCCCGACTCCTGTTTTGTTTCTATGAATACTTCATTTATAAATTCAACAGCCTCTTCTCTTGTAATAATTAAAAAAATTGTAATTGCCATCATGACAGTCGGATGATTAATTATTCAGAAAACCTATAGAGAAATGAGTAATGGGTAATGAGTGAAAATAAAAACGGGATAGTCGTAAAAGTAATGGGACTTTACTATACCGTTAATGCGGATGGAGAATCCCGCAACTGTACCCTGCGTGGAAGAATTCGCCAGTCAGAAGAAAATAAAACAATTACAAACCCGGTGGCTGTTGGAGATTACGTTAATTTTACCATTCAGGATGATGGAAGCGGGGTAATCGAAAATATACATGATCGAACAAATATTTTTTCCCGTAAAGAAAAAGGAAGAAATAGTAAAGAAGATATTATTGCTGCCAATTGTGATTTAATAGTTGTTATGCAGTCATTCAGGCAACCCAGGTTGAATCTTCGCTTTGTGGACAGGATTTCAGTACGGGGGAAAATGCAGGGTATTCCCGTGCTGGTATGCGTAAATAAGAGTGATCTTGCAAAAGAAAATGAAAAAATGGGTGTACTGGATTACTACAGGAATGCCGGCAATGATATCGTATTCGTAAGTGCGGTTACCTCTCATGGGCTTAAAGATCTATACAGGTATTTAGAAGGCAATGTTTCTATTCTTGTTGGCTTCTCGGGGGTTGGAAAAAGCAGTATACTTAATGGGATATTTCCCAGTCTGGATTTACGTGTTAAAGAGGTTTCAAGCCGGACAGGTAAAGGCAGGCATACAACAACAAATGTTGAAATGATTAAAGTCGACGACAACACTGCGATAATAGATACTCCCGGTATGAGAGAATTCGGCCTGATGGATATGGAACCTCATATAGTTGGAAATTATTTTTATGAATTTGCTGAATACGCTGATAAATGTAGCTTTATGCCATGCACACATGATCATGAACCAGGTTGTGAGATAAAGCGACTGGTAGAACAGGGCACAATCTCCACCGAACGATATGTTTCGTATCTTAACATACTGCACTCGTTGCAGGAATATTTTGACAATATGTACTCATGATACAGGTAAAATCACTAACGGTAGCATTTGGAGAAAACACTGTTTTGCGGGATGTTTCACTTGAAGTTCCTGCTGGTAGTATTTTGGCAGTGCTTGGTAAAAACGGTTCTGGCAAATCAGTACTGTTGAAAACGGTGGCCGGACTTATACCCCAATTTTCTGGCAGTATTTTATTGAATAGCCACCCTTTATCAACGGGTAAAGAAAAGGGGCATGACAGTACTGGGGGAACTGACCTGGCATACGTGTTCCAGAAAGGGGGCCTGTTCGATTCCATGAGCGTATTGGACAATGTGGCTTTTGGATTGCGGCGCCGTGGTGATGATGAATCATCTATAATACAGCTGGTTACAGATTCGTTAAGTAGTGTGGGCCTGTCAGGCAGCGAAGAAAAACTTCCCTCCCAGCTCAGTGGTGGTATGCAGAAAAGGGTAGGCCTGGCAAGGGCGATATGTCTTTCTCCAGCCATAATACTATATGACGATCCTTCTGCCGGTCTTGACCCAATACTTTCTGATTCTATTGCCGACCTGATCCTTAATATAAAAAAAACACAAAATGCTACTTCGATAGTTGCAACACATGATTTAAAAATTGCCCAAAAAATTGCAGACTCAATAGCCATGATCTATGAAAACGAAATTGTTCTTCATATGAATTGCGATGAGTTTTTCAGGGCAGAGAATCCTTATGCCAGGCAGTTTATTAATGGCGATATCGAAGGGCCGATTGATATTTATTGATATGCTTTATTCTTGACAAATAGATAAATCAACCGTAAATTGATTCGTTCTGAAACAGCTGTTAATATTATACGCTATGCGCGGGAAATAATTATGAAGACTGAAGAAATTAAGAAAGCAGACCTGAATTGGCAAGACCTGCCTTTTGGGTATATTAAAACTGATTATAATATTCGCTATTATTATAAAGACGGTAAGTGGTCTGAAGGTGAGCTTGTAGAGCATGATACCGTCGAACTTCACATGGCCGCACCCAGTCTTCATTATGGACAACAGGCATTTGAAGGTTTGAAGATATTTGAGACAGCTGATGGAAGGATCGTGGCATTTAGACCGGATGAGAACGCGAAGCGTCTTGCCATGAGTTGTGAACGAATTTTTATGCCGGTTGTTCCTGAATCATTATTTCTTGATGCAATTGACAGGGTAGTAGCCGCCAACGCGCGATTTGTCCCCCCATTTGGAACAGGGGCGTCATTGTATGTTCGACCTGTTGTTTTCGGAGCGGGGCCGAAAGTTGGTCTTGGCCCGGCCGATGAATACGTCTTTATTGTCTTTGTTACCCCTGTCGGCCCCTATTACAAGGGTGGATTTAAGCCTGTACGTGGGCTTGTGGTTGAGCAGTTTGACAGGGCAGCGCCCAGTGGTGTGGGTGATTGCAAGGTAGGAGGTAATTACGCGGCCGGCCTTAGGGGTGGTGAATACGGCAAACAAAAGGGGTATCCTATCGTATTATACCTTGATCCCAGGCAAAAACTTTATATAGATGAATTCAGCACATCCAATTTTATTGGTATAAAGGGTAAAACCTATTTAAGTCCAAAATCACAAACAATTTTACCAAGTATTACGAATAAAAGTCTTGCTGCCATTTCCGAAACAATGATGGGCATGAAAGTAGAATACAGGCCAATTGATATAAATGAAGTTGAGACATTTGACGAGGTAGGTGCGGTTGGAACAGCTGCAGTGATTACACCTGTCAGTCAGATACGGTACAGGGACAAAGATTTTGTTTTTTGTGATGACGAAACTCCCGGTCCTGTTATTACTGAATTGTACAGTCGGCTCACGAAAATACAAAAAGGCGAAATGGAAGATCAGTTTGGCTGGTTGAGGGAAATTACACCAGCCTGGACTGTGTAGTTTAGTTTATACTCAACCAGGTTTTCATTCTTTTTAAAAGTTTATTTCCTTATTTTCCAAATGATAAAAAAAGGCTCATTCCGGAATTTTGGGGAAAACCATCATTAGATCTGTTCATTATATAGAAAATGATATTTATTCTGATAATAGCTGAGTAGTAACGATTATTGTTACAAAAAATTATTTTCAATTCCCAATAATCCGGAAAGAGTTGCAAATATTTTGTTGATTTATATCCCGCAAGTTGTATATCTAATCTTCCAAACTTTGTTTGATTTTATACCCGGTCGTGCTATAGTCAGGTGTAGTTATTAAACAAAGTGTATATTGATAATTAAAAACATACCCAAGTTAAAATGGAGGCAGGTAAATGGTTAATTACAAGGACCTGGGCCTGGTCAATTCCCGTGAAATTTTCAAAAAGGCTGTCAATGGTGGATATGCCATCCCCGCGTATAATTTCAACAACATGGAGCAGTTGCAGGCTATCATTATTGCATGTACGGAAACAAAATCACCGGTAATATTACAGGTATCTAAAGGGGCACGGCAATATGCCAATGAGACACTTTTACGATACATGGCAATGGGTGCTGTTGAAATGTCAAAAGAAAGTGGAGCCGATATACCCATCGTTCTTCATCTTGATCATGGCGATACTTTCGAGATCTGTAAGGAGTGTATAGAAAACGGGTTCTCTTCAGTAATGATTGACGGTTCTCACCATTCATATGAAGAAAATATTGAACTTACAAAAAAGGTGGTTGAATACGCTCATAAATATGATGTTACAGTTGAGGGTGAACTTGGAGTACTGGCTGGTATTGAAGATGACGTATCTTCAGAAGTATCACATTACACAAAGCCAGAAGAAGTAGAGGATTTTGTGAAACATACTAATGTAGACTCCCTTGCCATCTCTATTGGCACATCTCACGGGGCATATAAATTTAAACCGGAAGACGGGGTTCCTCAACTACGTTTTGATATACTGGAAGAGATAGAGAAGAGAATACCAGGATTCCCCATCGTGCTTCACGGGGCTTCCTCTGTAATTCCTGAGTATGTTGATATCATCAACAAGTATGGTGGCGATTTGAAAGATGCGCTGGGGGTACCTGAAGACCAGTTACGCAGGGCAGCGGCATCGGCAGTCTGTAAGATCAATATTGATTCAGATGGACGTCTTGCGATGACTGCAAAGATACGGGAAAGCCTGTACAATGATCCATCTAACTTTGATCCCAGAAAATACCTCGGGCCGGCAAGGCAGGAGCTTATTGAGATGACCAGGCATAAAAATGATAACGTACTGGGCAGCTCTGGAAAAGCATAATGTTAAGTAAAAACCAGTATAACCTTATCGTAGACATTCTGAAACATGCAGGGAGTACATTCAGCAATGATGAATTTCTGAAGGCAACGGTAGATGTATTATACGAATATCTTTCTCCTGTCTCGGTGAGTATATACAAGCTGGTGCAGGAGGAGAAACTTGTGCTGCTCAGGGAAAAAGGAGAAAATTTTGATGAACTTGTGTTGAAAATATATAATTTTTCACTGATGGCACGGAAATCAATAAAAAAGAAAAATGTGATGTTTCTGCCAACTTCCAAGTCTTTTCAAAATGAAGATATTGATATTTCAGTTATCCTTATCCCAATGACTCATTCAGATGAAAGTATTGGGATGGCATGCGTAGTGTTTCCTCTCGTGGACAGGGAATATCACGAAAAAAACAAAAACTTTTATACAATTCTCAGCAGGATGCTGGGAATTATCGGCTCTCTTAAAAAACAGGTATCTGCTGTTGACATGCTTGATCCGGGAATTGCGGAAGCTGAATTTTCTGATAAAATATCAAGTCTGAGTGTTCTATCCGCAGGAGTGGCTCACGAATTTAATAATATTCTGGCGGTGATAAAAGGATATGCTGAACTTGTTATAATGAATGATTCGGTTGATTCAACCGTCAAAGATGCAATCAAGGTAATAGATAAGCAAACCGAACGGGGATCGTCCCTCATTGAACGGTTGGGGATTTTTTTAAAGGGGAAAGATGTAACCTTTACTTATTATCCGCTAAATGATATTGTCAGGGAAGTTCTGGATATTCAGCGTCACACCCTTGAAAATGAATCAGTCGAAGTTAAAACAAACCTTGGAAAAATTCCTGACGTACTGATAGATCAGAAGCAGATAAAAGAAGCATTGATAAATTTATTGTCAGGATCACGGCAGTCAATTCGAGCCAAAAAAAGTGGCGGCACAATTACTATTGAAACTTCCTTTGCCATGGATGCGGTGGTGCTGAAAGTTATTGATGACGGAGTACCGCTTGAGCAGAAACAGATAGAAATGGTAAAATCTACCGATAACAGCCATACTAATGATTCTTCACTCGTGGATATCAAGAGTTCTGGGTCAAGCGCCGGTCTTGGGCTTGCGATAGCTTTTGGTATAATTGAAAGTCATGGTGGAAGTCTGCAGGTAAAAAGAAGAGGTGAAGAGGGTAACGAGGTAAAGATATATTTCAATAAAATCAGGCCAGGTGAAGACCCGGGATTTACTGATAAAGAACAGGAAATGCTTTACCTGGGTGACGCGAGATTGTTGATAGTTGATGATGAAGAACCTATTCGTGAATTTTTGTCTTCAGCATTGGAAAGAATGGGCTACCAGGTGATAACTGTGGCAGATGGGCAGGAGGCCGTTGAGATATGTACATTTGAAGATATTGATATTATATTTCTCGATTATCTTATGCCGGGATTCAGGGGTGACAAGGTATTCAAAAAGATTAAAGAAGTAAGTCCGAGTACTGACGTAGTGTTTATTACCGGGGTGGATTCAATACCGCATATTGAAGAATTATTGTCTGAGGGGCTTGTTGGGGTTCTGAAAAAACCATTTAAAATAGAAAAAATCATCCAGATAACTAATGAACTTATTTATAAGAGGATTAATTATCCGGATACCAGGTAAATAAAAATTCCATGAATATAAAAGTCATGGAATTTTTTGATGATATACTATTTTGTTTTCGTGTGTGTTACTCTGATTTTACAACTCTTTCAGCTTGCATCGCAAGGTATTTAATAAGTGTTGGTTCGTCAATATGTCCCTTGTTGACCAGTATAATACCTATCAATCCGCCCTCGTTTTTCTGAATATTTAATGCTTCATTAAGCTGTTCCTGGGTAATAACACCATCTTCAACCAGCAATTCACCAAGTAGTGGTTTTGCCATGTTTCCTCCTTAGCCTGTGATCCATCATATTTTATGATACCACAGTATTTACCTTTGTTCTTGAAATTAGTACATTATGCTCTTCATGTCAAGCTTTAGACCAGACGAGCATAATATTACTATTACAGAAGACGTTTAACAGCGTTATGCCATGTCTCTATTTCACGTTTCTGAACTTCAGGTTGCATTTTTCTGTCGTATCTTTTCGCGATCTTATTCAGCTTGGCAACCTCGTCAACATTATTAAACACCTTTGACGTAATACCGGTAAGATAGGCAGCGCCAAGGGCAGTTGATTCAGTCATTTCGGGGAGAAGTACCGGTGTTCCCAGAAGATCGGCCTGGTATTGCATAAGAAAACTATCCCTGGTAGCACCTCCGTCTACCCTTAATTCATGTATGATCTTGCCAGAATCCTGTTCCATGGCCTTGATTACATCATAAGATTGAAGGGCAATAGATTTTACAGCTGCCCGTACCACCTGTTCCCATGAGGTATCACGGGTTAGTCCGAATATTGCTCCACGGGCGTCCATATTCCAATGTGGGGCACCAAGACCAACAAAAGCAGGCACTACTACAACCTCGTCTTCCTTGTCAACTGCCAGTGATACTGTTTCGGCTTCAGAACTTTCATTGATTAATTTCATATAATCTCGTAACCATTGAACAACTGCTCCCGCTATGAATATTGAACCCTCGAGGGCGTATACAGGTTGTCCAATGGAGTCATTGACAATGGTAGTTAAAAGACCATGCTTTGAAAGCAGCGGATCGTTCCCAAGATTCAGAAGCACGAAGCACCCTGTGCCATATGTATTTTTTGAAGTTCCCTCGAAGACGCAGTTCTGGCCCACCATGGCGGCCTGCTGATCACCGGCAATACCGCCAATAGTAATGCCGTCAGGCAAACCGGGAACACCGCTTGTTTCTCCGAAAAAGGATGCAGAATCACGCACCTCCGGCAATATGTTGCTGGGAATGTCAAGTATATCCAGTAATTCCCTATCCCATCTCTTATCAAAAATATTATAGACCAGGGTTCTCGAAGCGTTAGTATAGTCTGTCTTGTGTGACTTGCCGGAGGTTAGTTTCCATAAAATCCAGGTGTCGATGGTACCAAATAATAATTTTCCAGCTTTTGCCTGGTCTCGGGAACCTTCAACATTATCAAGCAACCATTTGATTTTAGTGCCAGAGAAATACGCGTCAAGCCGCAACCCGGTCTTCTTTCTGAAAAGGTCCTCGTATCCCTTTTGTTTCAACTGGTTACATATAGGAGCGGTTCTGCGGCATTGCCATACGATGGCATTATAAACAGGTTTGCCTGATTCCTTGTTCCATATCATTGCTGTTTCGCGCTGATTAGTAATTCCAATTGAAATCACATCTTTTGGATCAAGGCTTCCCTTTTCAATTGCTTTTTTGATAAGGGATATAATAGAATCCCATATTTCCATCGGATCGTGTTCAACCCATCCCGGTTTGGGGAAATGCTGGGTAAATTCCACGTAACTGCTTGAGATCGGTGTTGCTGATTCATCAAAACAGAATACCCGGTTTCCAGTTGTGCCAAGGTCGATCGATAGAATAAACTTTTTACCCATTTCTATACCTCAATATTAGTTATATTTAATTTTTCCTGGCATACATACCAGGAAAACGGATTTTCTTGATGAGAGGAAAAACGAATAATCACATATTTTCACGATATATTATATGTAATTATAGTGATAATGATAAAGTTATGCAACAAAGAAAATAATAAATTGTCAATAAAAAATAATACAGGCTGCCCCGGTTGACAGGACGCTGATTATAGAAAAACGTTGACATGATGTTTATGAATAACTAAGAATGCATTGAGGTGTTCAGGTAACATATATGGATAAAAATACACTTATACAAAATATACATGATGGTAAGGCTGTCTTTATCGCTGAGATAGGATTAAATCATAACGGAAACCTGGAAGATGCCCTGTTGCATGTGGAAGCCGCGGCAAAGGCCGGCGCTGACGCGGTAAAGTTTCAGACGTTTGTACCGGAACTGATGGTATCACGGTATGCGGATTCGTTGTTGAAAGAGGGAAGGGAAGGTGAACCGGATTTCACTGCCATAGAGTTTTTCAGCAAGCTTGTATTGACAGGGGATGAGCTGCAAAAGGTTCAGCAGCGGGCAATTGATAGTGGTGTCGTCTTTTTTTCAGCTCCTTTTGATTTTCCCTCTGTTGAGTTGCTTGAAACACTGGATGTCCCCTTCTACAAGGTGGCATCTTCCGAAGTGACCAATCATGGTCTTCTTTGTGAGATAGCAGGTACCGGTAAACCGGTATTAATGTCAACAGGGATGTCAACTATCGAAGAAGTATCCATGGCGGTGAATGTTTTAAAGAAAAATGGCAGCATGGATATCATGTTGCTGCATTGTGTGTCAAAATATCCTGTACCCGCGGAAGACAGTAATCTTTTGCGGATTAAAGAATTAGCTGAAACCTTTAAACTCCCTGTTGGTTTTTCAGATCATAGCAGGGGCTCCATGGCATCGATGGGTGCAGCGGTTGCGGGTGCCAGGGTGTTTGAAAAACATTTTAAAGTGAGAGAAGGGTATCACTGTCCAGACGCTGAAGTGTCGGTTACACCCGATGAATTTTCGTCTTTCACAAGTGATGTACGTGAAATGATTGCCATGATGGGGGACGAGGCAGGTGGCAATGATCTTCCTGATGCGCAGACTGCACGTGGCGCAAGAAGGAGCCTGTATGTGTCCACTACGCTGAATTCAGGCCATGTGGTCAAAAAGGGTGATATCGTTTGTAAAAGACCGGGAGTGGGGATACCCGCTTACAGGATGCGTGAATTTGAAGGTCGCAAAGTAAAAGTTACTATTCCAGAGGATTACCTGGCAAGAGAAGAATATTTTGAATAGAGGAGTCTACGCAGAATGAAATTTATTAAATATATATCGATGGTATTTGTTACTATGGCACTGCTCTCCATGAGTTTTCTGCCCGGTGAAAAAAATACATATTTTTCAGAAGAAGAAAAAGAGATAATTGCTTCTACCACATCCGCAATAGGATTTGGCTACGGGTATGATGATGAGCTTGATCTTCCTTACGTGTTCAGGTATCCATATGCTGATGAAGATTCTCGTGGTAAAAAAAAGAAATTTGACGTTGTTGTCAATTCGGCAGATCCGGACGTTATAAAGCGGTATTACTACAAGGTTCTTAAAATGAAATACATGGCAGAATACCTGAAGGAAATGTACCGGGACAGGGAAATGTGGCCAAATTATACATTTATTACACAGAAAATTCTGCCACCAGTAAATGAATACCATACGATTCTCAAAACCAGTATGAAGGTAAAATTTGGTGAATATATCAGCAGAATGGATAATCGTGATGAGCAGATAAAAAGTCGGGTGTATGAATTGATGGATTATCGGGAAAAACCTGTAGATACATTTTAAAAAAAGAAGCCCCTGTTAAAGGGGCTTTTCCTTATGTAGCACAATCTGACTAATCCTTTAGATTAGCACTCTCCTTTGTAGAGTGCTAATTGTAATATACAATTGATTTTCCCTTTCGGCAACATTTAATTTTAATTATCGTTGGTTACTACTCAGCTATCATC
This sequence comes from uncultured Leptospiraceae bacterium, assembly GCA_964486725.1. Lineage (GTDB taxonomy): Bacteria > Spirochaetota > UBA4802 > UBA4802 > UB4802 > M55B154. The sequence continues at coordinate 21,888 of CAZAOK010000024.1, read as the reverse complement.
AGAATAAAGATCATTTATCATATAAGAACAGATATAGAGATGGTTTCCCCCGCCTTCGGCGGGGGAAACCATCATATTTTTATTCATTTTACGTTATTTAATCTATTAATCATGACAGCTGAGCAGTTACTATCGTTGTTAATTAATATAGAATATCGGGATCGCATCCCAGTTGCATCGATATCTGTGTGGATATATCTTTAATGGCGTTTATAATTGCTTCCCTGTCCCTGTTAATCACTTCAGTGTCACCGGTAAGGGCGAAAGCCGCGATGGCATGACCGGTATGATTGAATATTGGACCGCCAATACCTGCAAGGCCGGTAACTGATTCCTGGTTATCGTAACTTATTTTTTCGTTTCGTACCTTTTCCAGTTCTTTTGTAAAACCTGTCTCATCAGTTATTGAGTTTGGTGTTAGCTTTTCAAAGACATAGTTCTTCAGAATTGATGATGCCTTCTTTTTTTCAAGAAACGCAAAAAGCATTTTCCCTATGCATGTAGTGTGTATTGGAATAACAGAACCTGCCTGCGGGTATGTCATGAACCTGTTTTCTGGTTCAACCCTTAGTACCACAACAACTTTGTCTCCAACAAGCATGCCTATGTTTACCGGTTGCCGAAACTGAAGGCAGAGTCTTTCTGCCCAGACCCTGCCAATAGTGACAAGATCCATGTTAGTGGCATATTTCATCCCGAGCTGGAATACCATGGGCCCGAGCCTGTATTTTACAAGACCAGGATCTTTCTCAAGGTAACCAAGGGCTTCAAGTGTCTGAACAATACTTTGCACCGTGGTTTTTGGCAAACCAAGTCTAGTGGCAAATTCTGTAATACCAAGGGGTTTTCTTTCGTTGATGAAGATGGTCATTATATCAGATGCCCGTGATATTGACTGGATAAGCCTTCGAGACTGTTCCATGGTTTTCCGGCTCCTGTGGGTATATGGTAATAATGTATTGCAACAAATTAATATTTTTAATTGACACAAAAAATGAATATTGTTGTAATAATAGTAATAGTCGTAAGGTGTACGATAATGTCGTACATGTCAATTGTTTTTTAAATGTTTTTATTTTCCAGTAAAGCGAAGGAGCACTCACTCATGGATATTATACAAGAGTTCAAAGACGTGGTTGAAAATCCGTATAAGTATGTGCAGGACTTAAAGAATAAAACAGGAAAACCTGTTGTGGCGTATTTATGTTCATATACACCGGAAGAAGTGGTGCATGCTGCTGGTGCGCATCCATTCAGGGTATTTGGTGTTTCAGAAAGTATTACCAGGGCTGATGCTCACCTGCAATCGTACAGCTGCTCACTTGTACGCGGTGTTCTTGAAGATTCACTTACAGGAAAACTCGATTTCATAGATGGGGCGGTTTTCCCTCATACCTGTGATTCAATACAGCGCTTATCTGATATATGGCGTATGAATACAGATTATAAGTTCCATGCAGACATAGTTCTCCCCGTAAAGTTGAATACCGATAGTGCCCGGGAGTACATGTACGAGGTGATGAATAAATTCAAGGCTGATATTGAAAAGGGACTTGGGGTACCGGTGACTGCCTCATCACTTGCCGAAGCTGCTGAAACTTATAACGATATTCGAAAAAACCTGTTCAGGATGTACCAGCTCAAAAGTGAGCATCCGGGTCTAATCTCAGGTGGTGACATGTATGCGGTGGTAAAGGGAAGCATGATCATGGAGAGAAACCAGGTAAAGGAAAAACTTGCACTCCTGGTATCTGAACTTGAGAAAAGCGCAAGCCAGTCTGCTGTTACCGGCCGTAAAAGAATTATCCTTACCGGCGGTATATGTAACCATCCGGATATATATACAATAATAGAAGAATCTGGCGGTGACGTGGTGTGGGATGACCTTTGTACCGGTTCAAGGTACTTTGAAGGGGTTTTGAATAGAAATGATGATCCTCTTAAATCCATTGCTGATCGTTACTGTGATCGTCTTGTATGTCCCGCGAAGCATTCTTCAGAAACATCACGGGGTGAGAATATTGCGCGAATAGCCAAAGAGCATTATGCTGACGGCGCGTTATTTCTCTTCCTTAAGTTCTGCGATCCCCATTCATTTGATTATCCATATCTCAAAGAATATCTTGATTCGGTTAATGTGCCCAGCATTCTGCTTGAAGTTGAAGAACAATTGCCATCTGAGGGTCAGCTGAAAACACGATTTGAAGCATTTATTGAAATGCTCTAAAAACAGGAAACCAGGAGATACGTTATGTCAGAAAACATACATCAGAGGGAAAATGATAAGGAAGCAAGAAAAATTAAATCCGTAAAACGGATGAAAGAAATAATGACCAATTATTATATCGAGGCCAAGACTGCCGATCAGCACAAGAAAAAGATCGGCTGGATCACCAGTGGCGGTCCCGTTGAGCCGTTGATTGCAATGGATGTTATACCAGTGTATCCAGAGAACTACGGTGCGATGATTGGCGCTTCAAAGATGGGGGTTGATTTGTGCGAAACAGCCGAAGGAATGGGGTATTGCCGTGATCTCTGTTCGTACGCACGTTCTGATATCGCCTCTTCTACAGTTAACGGTGGTCCAATAGGCGGTTTGCCTGAACCGGATTTTCTTGTGTGCTGTAATAATATTTGCGGTACGGTGTTGAAGTGGTATGAAGTTCAGGCAAGGTATTACAAGGTTCCCCTGTTCATTTTCGATACCCCGTTCAGTCATTCGGAAATGACGGATGAAGCAAGGCGATACGTGGAAAAGCAGATATATGAATATATTGATTTTATCGAGAAGGCATGCGGCAAAAAATGGGATGATGACAGAATGGTTGAAGTGGGTAAGCTTTCTATTGAAGGACAGCGTTTGTGGCAGGCGGTTCTGGATACCTGCATGAACAAGCCGGCTCCCATGAGTGCCTTTGATGCCTTTTTCCACCTTGCCCTTATCGTCACCCTGCGAGGAACACAGACTGCGGTTGATTATTACAAGGAATTGCTTGAAGAGATGAACGAGCGTGTGCGACAGGGTATCAGCGCCGTTCCCAACGAACAGTACAGGTTGCTATGGGACAATCTTCCCATATGGTATAAAACAAAGTGGCTTTCAGAAAAGTTTGCCTCCCATAATGCGTGCCTGGTGGCAGATACATATACATCCGCATGGTGTGGTCAGCTGGATTATCTTGATGAAAATGATTTTCTCAAGAGCATGGTAGAAGGGTATACGTCCATATATCTTAATATTTCCGTAGATCAGATGTCAAAAACCGTGTTGAAGATGGTGGACAAATATGATGTCGACGGGCTTGTGATGCACTCAAACAGGAGCTGTAAACCATATTCACTGGGACAGTACGATATTCAACGAATCGTGCAGAAAGAACGAAACTTACCATCACTCATGATCGAAGCTGACATGGTTGACGAACGAAACTTCAGCGAGAGTCAGACTGAAACGCGGATTGACGCTTTCATGGAGCTGGTTAAAGAGAACAAGGCTGCCGTGAAATAGTGCTCTTATAAATATATTATATCGAGGTAACGGCCAATGTATGAAAAAAAACCATGGTTGAACTATTATGGTAACGCACCCCACAGCATACAGTACCCACGAATTACCATGTACGAGGCGCTGATGGACTCGGTGAAGAAAAAACCCGACGCCATCGCGTGGGATTTTATGGACTACAACGCCACTTACACACAATTTGCCGAAGCAATCGATACGTGTGCTAATGCTCTTGCGGATATCGGACTTAGAGAGGGCGACCGTTTAACCATCTCCATGCCCACCTGTCCGCAGGGGGTTATTTGTTTTTACGCGGTGAACAAACTTGGCGCAGTGGCAAGCATGATACATCCCCTTTCACCGGCAAATGAAATTGAATTTTATCTGAATATCAGTGAAAGCAGGTTTGCCCTGACACTGGATGCCTTTTACCAGCCCTTTAAGGAGGTTATGGACAAAACCCCACTTGAAACACTTATTTTGACCAGGATATCTGATTATCTTTCACCCCTGAAATCACTGGGCTTTTACATCACAAAGGGAAGAAAGATTCCAGCGGTTCCAAAAGATCCAAATGTGGTGTGGTGGAATGACATGATGAAGGCGCCCCATCCGCAGGCCTCAGGGTCGTCCATGAAATCAGAAGATATGGCGGTAATTCTCTACAGTGGCGGAACAACCGGTACCCCCAAAGGTATCATGTTGTCAAACATGAACTTTATAAGTGAAGGTCAGCAGGTTGCTTCATGGGGGAAGATGTCTGATGATGACTCCATCCTGGCAATTTTACCCATATTTCACGGTTTTGGGCTGGGTGTGTGTATAAATGCCTTTTTTATGGGGGGAGGGAAAAGCATTATGGTTCCCCAGTTTACTCCAGAGATAGTGGCAAAGCTTATCAAGAAAAAACAGCCCAATTTTCTTATAGGTGTGCCCACTCTCTTCGAAGCGCTATCAAAAAACAAGGTATTTCAGAAAACTGATCTCTCATGTCTTAAGGCTGCCTTCTCAGGTGCAGACACATTGCCCAGGGCCACAAAGGACGAATTTGAAAAAATAGTTCATAAAAACGGTGGAGACATACAGTTACGTGAAGGATACGGGCTGACGGAGTCGGTGACCGCGGTAATGGCCATGCCCATGACCGAATATCGTGAAGGTAGTATTGGTGTCCCATTCCCGGATATGCTGGCAAAGGTGGTAAAACAGGGAACCATGGAAGAGGTTCCTGTTGGGGAAGAAGGTGAGATATGTATTGCGGGCCCGGCGATTATGATGGGTTACCTGAACCAGGAAGAAGAAACGCTGAAAACACTAAAGAAGCATCCGGATGGGGAAACATGGCTCCATACAGGAGACATAGGCTCCATGGACGAGGACGGATTCTTTTACTTCAAGTTGAGGTTAAAGAGGATGATTAAATCATCCGGTTTTAACGTATACCCGGCACAGGTAGAGAACGTGTTACGAACACACCCTGCTGTTGACCAGGCATGTGTTATTGGTGTGCCTGATACAACGCAGGTTGAACGGGTAAAAGCTTTTGTAGTATTAAAGGACAGCGCAAAAGCAAGTGAAGAACTTGCCAATCAGCTTATACTTCACTGTCAGAAAGATCTTATAAAATGGAGCTGTCCCCGTGAGATTGAGTTCAGAAACAGCCTGCCAACAACGAAGGTTGGCAAGGTTGCCTTTACTGAACTTGAAGAAGAAGAAAAGTCAAAACTTGCAGCTGGAAACGTTTGACGGGCAGGTTATTTTGTTTCTTGACACTGGAAATAATCCGGTATAATGTATAAGAAACATTTTGTACTGGATTAGTAAATGCTACTGGGTGTAGATGTCGGCGGAACACATACTGACGCGGTTATAATTGGTGATGGCGGGGTTTTGGCATTTGCCAAGGTCGTTACCCGCCATGATCACCTGCTTTCCTCTGTGCATGAAGCAATTGAGAAGGTAATAGAAAACATTTCTCCTGAAGAAATTAGTCGGGTTAATCTTAGTACCACGTTAACCACCAACGCGATAATCGAAAATAAGATAGAAGACGTTTGTGTTATTGTTTCAGCAGGCCCGGGTATTGATCCCGGTTACTATGCAATGGGAAAACATTTTTATAATGTTGATGGCGAAATCGATCACCGTGGTTCTGAAATTGTGCTCATTGATGTCAAAGAAGTTGAACGGGTAGTAAAAAAAAGCCTTAAGGATGGAGTACGGGTCTTTTCAGCCGTTACCAAGTTTTGTACACGAAATCCCCTTCATGAAAATATTATTAAGGACAGGATAGCTGACCAGGCAGATTTCGTTACCATGGGACATCTCCTGTCCGGACAACTGAACTTTCCCCGAAGAATCGCGACTGCATATTTCAACTCTGCTGTATGGAGACTCTATAATGATTTTGCCGATGCTATACAGTCCAGTATAGAGTCACATGGCATCACTGGCGACATCCATGTGCTAAAGGCTGATGGCGGTACTATCCCGATGGAATATTCACGGAAAACTCCGGTTGAGTCAATTCTTTCCGGTCCTGCTGCAAGCGTGATGGGTATCGTGGGATTGTGTAATATTTCGGGTGATTCCATAATACTTGATATTGGGGGAACCTCAACGGATATTGCCATTTTCGCCGATGGAGCGCCATTGGTTGAACGGGAAGGTATTGAACTGAGTGCCAACCCCACCCTGGTACGGGCGTTGAAAACCAGTTCAATCGGTATTGGCGGAGATTCCGCCATTCACCTGCAGGATAACAGGATAAGCGTCGGCCCCTCACGTCTTGGCCCTGCCATGGCGGATGGTGGCAGTGTACCCACTCTTATTGATGCCCTGAATTATACTGGTCATTCCAGTTATGGCAACGTGGAGAAGTCAAGGGCAGGGATCGAATCCATGCAGGCAAGATCAAGTATGGATGCGAAGTCAATTGCACAGTCGGCAATCGATTATTCTGTAACCATGATATACAACGAGGTACAAAGGATCGTTGAGAGCATTAATCAGCGGCCGGTATATACAATACATGAGCTTTTAAGCGGAAAGAAAGTTGAACCCGGTCACCTCTATGTTATGGGCGGACCGGCAAATGCCATGGAATCCCTGTTGTCTGAAAAGTTCAATATGCAGACGGAGGTGCCCGAACACTTCAGGGTGGCCAATGCAATAGGGGCAGCCCTGGCAAGAACTACTGTTGAGATCGAGCTGTTCGCGGATACGGAACATTGCAAACTGGTAATTCCCAATATCAACGTGATGAAGAAGATTTCAATTGATTATACCCTTGACAGGGCAAAAGAAGATTCTGTTGCAATGTTACGTGAGCACCTTCACACAATCGGAATAACTGAAGATGAAGATGATATAGAAATACTTGATTCGTCATCATTTAACATGGTGAGAGGCTTTGAAGCAACCGGCCAGAATATCAGGGTTCGCTGCCAGGTGAAACCGGGTGTACTTAATGAGTACAGGGATATATTGAAACAATGTTAAAAGCAAAGAAAAAACTGGGGATCGTATTTTTCCCCGCATTCGACTGGGCAATCAGCCCAACGCATCCCGAGAGGGAAGAGCGCCTGTTGTATACGCAGGACCAGTTAAACGAAGAGGGAATATTTGATATTGACGGTATCGTTGAATATAAACCCGATGTGGCCACCGTGGAGGATATCGACCGAACACATTTTTGCTTTCCGGATGTTGATCATGTGACAACTGAATCACACCTGATATCGGCAGGTGGGGCCATCAAGTCTGCCAAACTGGTTCTTGACGGGGAGATGGACAGATCCTTCGCGCTGGTGCGCCCTCCCGGCCATCACGCCATGAAGGTTGTGCATGGCGCAAGGGGCTTTTGCAATATTAACATTGAAGCGGTGATGATAGAGTATATCCGTGAGCATTATAATGTAAAGAAAATAGCCGTTGTTGATACTGATTGCCATCATGGAGACGGCACACAGGATGTATACTGGCATGATCCTGATGTGCTGTATATCTCCATGCATCAGGATGGCCGAACATTGTATCCCGGATCTGGTTTCATGCAGGAGACAGGGGGGCCAAACGCGTTGGGCAAAACTATAAATATACCATTGCCGCCGACAACAGGGGATGAAGGATTTAATTACGTGATCGATAACGTGGTTATGCCTATCCTTGATGATTTTAACGCTGATATTGTTATTAATTCAGCTGGTCAGGATAATCACTATTCCGATCCAATTACCAATATGAATTTTTCGGCCCAGGGGTATGCCCGGTTGAATGATCACCTGGATCCTGATATAGCCGTATTGGAAGGGGGGTATTCCATCAAGGGAGCGCTTCCTTACATTAACCTGGGTATAGTGCTGGCAATGGCAGGTGTTGATTATTCGTACGTAAGAGAACCTGATTACAAGTACAAAGACTTGAAGCAGGATCCAAGAATAACCAAGTATTTAAAAAAGATGTCAGAACAGGTGCTCCGGATATATTTTAAGGATTCTAAAGATGATACCGATAAACTTATGCCTGGTAATTACGATGTGCGGAAAAAAGAGATTTACTATGATACTGACGGAATACGTGAAAGCCAGATAGAATCAATAATGGTATGTGAGGATTGCCGCGGTGTGCTGAAAATAGAAACCATGTCATCAGTGAATCCCCTGTGTCTTGGAGTGGAGATACCACTTAACGCGTGTGAACGTTGTATTTCTGAAGGATATCGTATTCTCAACGATGGTATAGAAAAAGAACGCTTCACCCATGTCCAGCTCATAGACCGGGTGAAAAAGAAATATAAGCGATATTAAGAGAGTAAAAGCCAGGTATAATGAAAAACGGACGGGTTTTTTCAGAACCCGTCCGCAGTAATCATTTGCAGATTGCAGTCGTCTTGCAAGCTGAATCAGCTGATGAAAAGTATCTCCCAGAATTTCGGAAGGGGCCACATGGAATCATCTATGTAGCCTTCAAGTTCATCAACATCTTCTCTCATCTTATCCATCAATGTCTTGATGTCAAAGCAGTAGTAGCAGGCAATATCTTTTTCTTCCTTAATGGTATGCGCGTGTTGTATTCTTTTTTTAAGGTCTTTCAGGTTCTTAAGGATCTTGTTAATCAATGACGAGATGGTTGCCAGTAACTGCTTCTGTTCAGCCACATCGGCATCCTTCCCAAGTACATCAAGAAGTTCCTCAAGTGATGAAGCCAGTTCTTTTTGGAATCGTATGGCTGCCGGGATAACTGATGTGGATACCATTTCTAAAAGTACTCCAGCTTCGATATCCAGCTCCTTGATGTATCGCTCCATACGTACATTGTATCTCGAGTTTAGTTCAAGTGGTGAAAGTACATTATACTTCTCAAAAAGAGCGATTGCCTTGTCGGTTACCAGGTCGGGAAGTGCTTCACAGGTAGCCTTCTTGTTTGGAAGTCCCCGTTTTTCTGCTTCTTTTTCCCATTCTTTTGAGTAATTGTCACCCATGAAAAGGATGGGTTTAATTTTCGTGATCTCCTCTTTCATGGTTTCAATTGCAGCTTTACCGGTATTTCCGCCCTTGCTCTCAATTTTATCGACCAGGTAATCAAGGCTTTCAGCAACGATGGTATTCATTACCGTGGCAGGAAAAGAGATTGATTGAGACGAACCAACTGCCCTGAACTCAAACTTGTTGCCGGTAAACGCGAAGGGTGATGTCCTGTTTCTATCGGTATTGTCTTTGCTGAGTACCGGAAGGGTGTTGATTCCCAGGTCTATGATGGCACCGTTAGAAGGATCAGTTATAACACCCTTTTCAATATTATCGAGGATCTCGGTGAGCTGCTCACCGAGAAAAACAGAGATTATGGCCGGGGGTGCTTCATTTGCCCCAAGCCTGTGATCATTACCGGAAGAGGCAACCGATGCCCTTAATATGTCGGCGTGATAATAGACCGCGCGAATGGTTGCAATTAAAAAGATTAGGAATTGAATATTATCCTGTGGTGAGTTGCCGGGATTCAGCATGTTTCCGCCGCTATCGTCCGACAAAGACCAGTTAAGATGTTTCCCGGAACCGTTGATTTCGGCAAATGGTTTTTCATGCAGCAATACTGATAATTTATGCTTTGATGCAACACGCTTCAGTGTTTCCATTACCAGCTGGTTGTGATCAACAGCAATGTTGGCCTCTTCAAATATTGGTGCGATTTCAAACTGACTGGGGGCTACCTCGTTATGCCTGGTTTTAGCGGGAATTCCAAGCTTGTAGAGTTCTTCTTCCGCATCGTGCATGTATGAGAGTATTCTTTCCTTGATGCTTCCAAAGTAATGGTCTTCAAGCTGTTGTCCCTTGGGTGGGGCGGCACCAAGTACAGTTCTACCGGCGAGAAGAAGATCCTGCCTTTTGTAATAGAAGTCCTGGTCGATGCAGAAGTATTCCTGCTCTGCTCCAAGGGTTGCCACAACTCTTTTTACTTTTTTGTTTCCAAGGAGTTTTAACATTCTAATGGCGCTTTTGTTGATGACATTGATTGACCTGATAAGGGGTGTTTTCTTGTCAAGGGCGTCACCGGTATACGAGAGGAAAACCGACGGGATACAAAGGGTGGAGCCAATACCGCTGTTAAGTATGAAAGCGGGGCTGGATGGATCCCATGCAGTGTAACCGCGTGCTTCGAAAGTAGAGCGAATACCGCCGCTTGGGAAACTGGAAGCATCGGGCTCACCCTGAACAAGCTGTTTGCCGGAAAAGCGTTCGATTGGAAATCCATCATCAAAAAGTTCCAGGAAAGCGTCATGCTTTTCGGCAGTCGCCCCGGTCATTGGCTGAAACCAGTGACAGTAGTGTGTGGCGCCTTTGTCAATAGCCCATTCTTTCATGGCATGTGCAACGGCGTTTGCAACTTCTTCGTCAAGCTTCTCACCTTCCTGAATGGTTTTTATAAGTTTTTTACTGAGGTTTGCTGGAAGTTTTTCCCTCATTATCCTCAGGTTAAAGGTGTCTTCCCCATAGTATTTGGATACAGGAATATCCTTTTCCCGTGTTGCCAGGTATTCCCGTTCAGCTGCGGGCATTGTTGTATGTCGTTTCATGTGTCCTCCTAGTGTTATTCTTTTTGTGAATGAGAAATATTTTAGATATCGATTACGTGAAAAAATGTTATTTCACTTTTGTATCAGTTTCAGTTGTTAATTTTTACCTCCCTGTTATCACCTGTCGAGCCATATTTTTCATTCATGATTAAATTCAATACGTGTTTCATGTAATATCAACATGGCTCCTTAATACAAATATGTCAAATTAACCATTGGGAAAGCGGGTATTTCACTGTTTATTTAACATTTATGTAATAAATTGTGAATCTATGATTGTTTTGAAAGTACTGCGTAAATTCATGACCCCTTTTCCTTTACATTGGAAAAGGGGTCATGAGTACTATTTCAAAGTATATGATTCGAAATCTGGATAGGCTTCCATGCCGTGTTCGGATATGTCCAGTCCTCTCAGTTCCTCCTCACGGCTTACCCTGATGCCAAGTACCGCGTTAATTATAATCCATGCTACCCAGCTCAGCACAAATGTGAATGAACCCACAGCTACAACGCCGACGATCTGGCCGGCAAATGATTCGATTCCCCCGCCGTAAAAAAGGCCAGATAAGGGCTGTCCCTCCCCTCCAGCGAATGGCGCGGAGGCAAACAGGCCTACCGCAAGTGTTCCCCATATACCGTTGACCAGGTGAACTGATATGGCGCCCACGGGATCATCAATTCGCCATTTGTCAAAAGCAATAACGAAAACCACAACCAGCAGTCCACCGATAAAGCCGATTATTACTGACGCACCCGGAGTTACAAAGGCGCATGGAGCCGTAATTGCCACAAGTCCTGCCAGGGATCCGTTAAGGATCATGGAAAGGTCTGGTTTTCCAAGAGCCAGCCAGGCCGCTAAGGTTGCTGCCACGGCTCCCGCGGCTGCGGCCAGGTTGGTTGTTACCGCGATCCTCGCGATGTCATTGGCCGAGGCTGACATGGTTGAACCGGGATTAAACCCGAACCAGCCAAACCATAGAACGAACACTCCAAGTGTGGCCAGGGTCATGCTGTGTCCCGGAATGGGATTTACTGATCCATCGGAGTTGTATTTGCCTATCCTGGGGCCAAGCACCAGCGCTCCTGCCAGGGCAGCCCACCCACCTACTGAATGCACTACCGTTGAACCGGCGAAATCAAAGAATCCACGCTCCTGCAGCCAGCCGCCGCCCCATATCCAGTGTCCTGTAATGGGATACATGATGCCAACCAGCAGCGCGGAGAATATGATGTAAGATAAAAACTTAATTCTCCCGCCTACCGCACCTGAAACTATGGTTGCGGCAGTTGCGGCAAACACAAGTTGGAAGAAAAACTTCGCAAAGAGGGGGACAGTAGCCCAGCTCATGGACGAATAGACTCCCTCGTAGGCATCACCTGCCAGGGGACTGTTGTCGGCGCCGCCCAGCATCCATAATCCATGATACCCGAGAAAACCGTTCCCATCGCCGAACATAAGTCCCCAGCCGATAAACCAGAAGGTGAGGGAGGCGATCGAAAAAACGATGAAGTTTTTCGCGCTTACGTTAACCGATATCTTTGCCGGCTGCAAACCGGTCTCAACCATTCCAAACCCGAGGTTCATGAAGAAAACCAGTATCCCGGCAAGCATAACCCAGAGTGTATCAGCTATCACCTTGCTGTCCGCAAGCAGAACGCTTACCTGGTTGATTTTCTCCATAACATCCGGTGCTATCACGGCAGAAGGGGCAACTTCTTCTGCCATTACCATTCCGGCACCAATTATAAGCAGTAGTGCCGTTGCCATTAATATACGTACAATTCTCATCGTATGCCCTCCTGTTATGCTTCGTAATATAGAGAGTATTCCCAGGGATGAGGCCTGAGAGATACCTGGTCAATTTCACTGACGCGCTTGAATTCTATGTAGCTTTCTATCAATGATTTAGAAAAGACGTTTCCCTTTAAGAGAAATTCATGATCCCTTTCAAGCCCGTCGATGGATTCCTTGAGACTGCCCGGGGTTGATCGTATATGCATTTTTTTCTCCGGGGGCAGTTCGTAGATGTCATCATCGATGGGTTCGGGGGGCTCTATCATGTTTTCGATACCGTCAAGACCTGCCATTATCATGGCAGAGAAAGCAAGGTAAGGATTAACTGTTGAATCGGGACACCTGAACTCAACCCGCTTCGCTTTCTCACTATCGCTGTACATGGGTATACGAACCGCGGCAGAACGGTTTCTTGCCGAAAACACCAGGTTAATGGGTGCCTCGTACCCCGGAACCAGTCTTCGATACGAATTGGTGGTGGGGGCCGAAAAAGCCAGAACCGCTTCGATATGGGCAAAGATCCCGCCGATAAAATACCGGGCTTCGTCACTCAGGTCGGCGTACCGTCCGAAATCGTAGAAGACGTTCTTCCCGTCTTTCCAGAGACTGATATGGGTATGCATTCCCGAACCGTTATCCATGAATATAGGCTTGGGCATGAATGTTACCGTTTTTCCGTACCTGTGGGCAACATTCTTCACCAGGTATTTGAATTTCAGCAGCGTGTCTGCCTGTTCCACCAGTTCTTCAATATCAAGCCCGATCTCTGTCTGCCCCGCGGTTGCCACTTCATGATGATGCAGGTTGGCCTGCACACCGCAGCTTCGAAGTACCTCAACCATCTTTGACCTGAGATTGTGCAGCTGATCATGGGGGGCAACAGGGAAGTATCCCTGCTTGTAGCCGATCTTGTATCCCAGGCTGCCTTCACCCTTCTTGGCCGTGTTCCAGTATCCTTCAGCGGAGTCAACCTCGTAGAAGGCCCTGTTCTGGGTTTGCTCATAGGAGACATGATCAAATATGAAAAACTCGGGCTCAGGACCGAAGAAGGCGGTGTCAGCGATTCCCGTAGACCTGAGATAATCAAGAGTTTTAAACGCCACGTACCGGGGGTCTTTTTCATACCGTGTTCTGCCAACGGGATCAACGATATCACAGAAAAAACTCATTGTGCGGTGATCAAAAAACGGATCGATGAAGGCGGTACTTGGATCGGGCCTCATCAGCATGTCACTCTGGTTGATTGACTGAAAACCCCGTATTGATGATCCATCAAAACCTGTGCCCACCGTAAAAAGGTCTTCGTCAGCCTTTTCAGCCGTTTGCGTGTAATGATGTATTCGTCCGAAAAGATCACAGAATTTCAAGTCTACGAATTCAATGTTCTTTTCTTTTATTATCTGCAATATCTGGGAGATGGTTATATGCTCGTTCCGTTTTTTCACAGTGTAGATTTCATCAAATATAGCTTCCATTACCTTTCTCCTTCTTTAGTTGATTAACCTTCCCATTCATTATTCCAGTTCCTTCTTGATGGGAGCTTCTTTGCCGGTATTGGCTATATTCGTGAGGTCTACGCCGGTAGCATTTTTAATCTGTTCGAGAAAGGTTACCACGCTTGATGTAACATCACCAACGTGACTGGGAATGCCGCCATTACCCATTACCACCAGTTTTTCAACTTTCAGGTTATCAGCAATGACACCGGAAATGCTGTCAACGATGCCGGGCAGAATGTGCAGCATAAACAGTTCCCTGTTCTCTCCATTTGCCCATTCGCTTTTCATTTCCTTAACCGCGTCAGCCATGGCAAGTCCCTGTTCCTTGAGATATGATGCCTGTCCGGCAGCTTTCAGTTCGTCGGCTTGCTTTTCAGCCTCGGCGGGGATAACCAGCTCGGCGTTATACTTTCTGCTGTTCACGTCCTTCCTGATCTCTTCGAGTTCTTTCTGCTGGGTAAGTTCTTCCAGCATGCGTGAGTATTCAGATTTCATCTCCATCTTATTGGTCTGCTCGAAGAGCTCCGCTTTACGGTTGCGGTAGTTGGTTTCGTATTCACGAATGGCCATCTTGGAACGGAATTCAACGTCGGAAGCTTTCTTGATAGATTCGGACTCAACGATCTTTGCTTCTGATTCAGATTCGGCTTCCTTGATACGGGCATCTCTCTGAACCATGGCGTTTCTCTGCCGGCCTACCGCTTCAAGGTAGCCCTGGCCGTCTTGAATGTTGTCGATCTTAATGGAGTCAAGGGTGAATCCAAGTTTGTTAAGTTCAATCCCGCCTTTCTGGTATACCTCTTCTTCAAGTTCAATCCGCCTGTAGTTGGCGTCTTCGGGGGTGAACCTGGCGAGAATTCCCCGGATAACCCCTTCCAGGGTGCTCCTGGCGATATTTTCAATTTCCTGCGGAGCTTTACCAAGCAGTCTTTCAACAGCATTTTCAAGCCCCCCTGTTTCTTTTGAGGCGATCTTAATATGGGCGATAGCGGTGATGTCAAGGGGGATCATGCCGTCTGACATGGCCCGTGATATCTCAAAATCAAGGGGAATTGTGGCAAGTGAAAGCCTTGAAACTTTTTCAAGTAATGGCGTACGCAGGCCCCATCCTCCACGTATAACGCGATACCCAACAATATCACCTGATGCCAGTTTTCGCTTGCGTCCAGAAAAGATAAGAATTTCATTAGGTTCGCATATCTTAAGGTTAGCTTTCAGGTAAATCAAAAAAGCCGCTACACCCATAATTATCATTGAACCAACAAGTGCCCAGTCAACTGATCCAGTATTCATTATTACCTCCGGTAATTATTCCATAAATTTATCCAATAGCCCGCGAACCACGTTCGCCGGTACGAATGCGTACACACTCATCGATGGGTATGACAAAGATCTTGCCGTCCCCTATGTTTCCCGTCTTGGCACCTCGCACGATTGCCTTGATGGTGGGCTCCACGTAATCGTCGTTGACTGCAACTTGAAGTTCAACTTTCTTTAAAAGCTTGATTTCGTGTTTAATGCCCCGGTATGTCTCGGGATAGCCTTTCTGTCGTCCGGCACCGATAGAGTTGACAACAGTCATGAGATTCACGCTGGCGTCGTTGAGTTCCTTTTTCACGTCGGCCAGCTTTTCGGGTCGAATAACTGCCACAACCAGTTTCATCCGTTCCTCCTTCAATCGTTTAATTGCATTCGTTTCGTGTCGCGTAATATGCAACGTTGTATGCAACACGGTGTGAATGATTATGTCATGGTTATATTCAAGGGCACTGGTGCGTATTGTCAAATTTTGAGTAATGAAAGTCTTCTGTTTCGATCTTATTTAACAATTATGTAATTTGTTCGTAACATGATTGTAATAAAGGCATGTTTACTGTAGATGGATTGACATAAATGTATGCCCATCATACGCTGTGCCCGTGAACACAAAAGAGTTAACAGCGCTGCTGAAATCAGAAGGGATAAGCCCGAGCAAAAAACTTGGCCAGAATTTTCTATGCAACGAGGGTGTGGTAAAAAGAATAATCGAGGCGTGCCGGTTTAGCCCGCAAGACCGTGTTCTTGAGATCGGACCGGGAACCGGGTCAATCACGCAAACCATGGCAGATCAGGTGCACTCGGTAACTGCCGTTGAGATCGATGCGGGGCTGGTGCGTGTTTTACGAAAACAGCTGGATACCATACCAAACATTACCGTATTGCATAATGATATTTTAAAAATGGATATCCCTCTTCATATAAACAAGGTGGTTGGCAACCTGCCGTATTACTGCTCATCAGAGATACTGTTCAGGGTGGCCGCGGCCATGTGGGTACAAATGGGATGTTTTATGCTGCAGAAAGAGATGTCCCAGCGTCTTGCGGCTGCGCCGGGAAGCGGTAATTACGGGGCAATAACCGTCAACCTGCAATTATACTTCTCAATCGAACCATTGTTTAACATAGACAAGCAGTCGTTTTTTCCGCAACCCGAGGTTACCTCAACCTTTATCAGGATGATAAGAAACGAAGATACAGGGCTTGACCATGAGCAGCGAAAGGCTTTTCACCTGCTGGTTAAATCGGCATTCTGGGGGCGAAGAAAAACCCTGAGAAAGGCATTGACCGATTCACCACACCTTGCACTTGGCAGTAAAACCGTTGAAGCGCTGTTAGAGAAATCAGGGATCAATGAAAAAGAGAGGGGTGAGACCCTTTCGGTTGAAGATTTCAAAAAAATGGCCATAAATTATACAGGAATAACACAATAACCCATGATAGAACGAATTCAATTAGAATCACTTGAAAAGATACTCTGGCGTGTAGAGAAACCTGCCCGGTATACCGGGGGTGAGCTGAATGCCATAAAAAAAGAGAACTGCCAGGTACATGCAGGTGTATGCTACCCCGATCTCTACGAGGTTGGAATGTCAAATAATGGTATACAGATACTCTACAGCGCGGCCAACAGCCTGGAAGATGTGGCATGTGAGCGGGTTTTCTCAGTTGCCCCCGACCTCGAAAAGGCACTGAGAGAAGAGGATCTTCCTTTATATACACTTGAAACCCATATTCCGCTTGCCTCCCTCGATATGCTGGCATTCAACGTGGCCCATGAGCTCCTTTTTACTAACATACTGCAGGTTCTCGACCTGGGAGGCATACCCCTTCGAAGTGTAGAAAGAGAAGATCAACATCCCATCGTGATGGCGGGAGGTGAAGCTGTTTCCAATCCAGCCACCCTTTCTCCCTTTATCGACGCCTTCTTCATTGGGGACGGGGAGGAGGGGATTGTTGATATTTGCGTTGTGTTGCTACGCGGGAAGAAAAGCGGTCATTCACGGGTTAATATTCTGAAAGATCTTGCCGTCATTGAAGGTGTGTATGTGCCGGGAATATCCTCAACCGTACGAAAAAGGGTGTTCAGGTCGGATAAGGGCTCTGACCCTCTTATGCCGGTGGTTCCCGGTATTCGCGTGGCCCAGGAGCGGGTAGTGATGGAAGTTAACCGTGGCTGCAAGAATCTCTGCAAGTTCTGCCACGCGGGATATTATGATCTTCCCTATCGAAAGATCCCATGGGAGCCCCTGGCAGAGAAGGTTTTCACCCTGCTTGATAATACAGGGTATGACGAGGTGTCCTTTGCCTCGTTATGCATAAATGATTACCCCCATCTTGCCCGTTTGCTGAATGCCGTACTGCCCGGACTTACCCGGCGGGGAGTCTCCATTGCCCTGCCTTCACTGCGGGTAGAGCCGCAGGCCGTACCGGTGATCGAGCTTATCTCGGATGTGCGCCGGGCTTCTCTCACCTTCGCGGTAGAATCGGCAACAGATGAGCTGCGAAAACGGGCCTTTAAACGATTGCACACCGGCGATATCATCTCGATTATACAGCAGTTATACGACAGGGGCTGGCAGCGGGTGAAACTGTATTTCATGATCGGCCTGCCGGGATACCGTGAACATGACGAAGCCGATGATATCATCTCACTATTGAACGAGATCTACCAGGTGGGAAAACACCGGCTGCAGCTGAACGTCACCGTGTCCCCCTTTATACCTAAACCTCACACCCCCTTTCAAGACCAGGAACAGGCCGATACCAGTTATCTGGTTGAGACTATACAGAAGATAAAGCGGGGTGTGCCCCGAAAGATAAAGGTGAAGAACCACGATGTATATCATTCGCTGCTTGAAGGTGTGCTCTCCCGTGGGGATGCCCGGCTTGCCGACGTGATCGAGCACGCCTACAGGGATGGCTGCAGGCTTGATTCATGGTCAGAGCATTTCAACTTTTCCACGTGGCAGCACAACCTGGATACATATGCCCCGGGCTGGCAGCAATATCTTCAACAACGAAAGGGGGGGGACGGGTATCCTTGGAGCATGGTGGAAACCGGGTATGAGAAACTGGTAGAAAGGAAGAGCAACTCAACCTGGGACGGCAAAAGCCTGCCCAGATCTTTTGACACCACAGCTGAACCGCTGAATACAGTGGCAGTGCGTGAAGCCATGGAGCAGTTTGAGCAGAAATACCCGGTAGTGAGCAGGGTGCGTATACGGCTTTCAAAGACTGGCATCGCGAAATTTATTCCTCACATCGATTTCATGGAAATCATAAAGCGTGCCCTTCGCATGGCCCATGTGCCGGTATCCTTTACGCAGGGGTTTAACAAGCGTGAGCGTATATCCATGGGGTATGCCCTTCCGCTGGGTACAGAAAGCGAAGCTGAATACCTGGATATAGAATTATATAATGCAATTGATCCGAAAACCCTGCCGCAAATACTCAATACCCGTCTCCCGGAAGGAATACGGGTAACCGGTGCTGTTGAGTTGAGGGATAACTCCTCCCTTACAGCTGACGTATTTGCCATGGAATACCTGGTGACCACAGGTGATACGGAAAAGATGTCCGAGTTTATTGCCGGCATGGAGGATGAACCATCGTTCACAAAAGAGACGAAAAAAGGGTTGAAGACCGTAGCATTTAATGATGCAATAGTAGAGTGGCAACCTGCTGAGGATGGGGTGCGGCTTGTACTTCCCGCAGGTCTTCCCGAGTCAGTGCGTGCTGATAAAATCGTATTACAGGTTTGCAAATGCGATGATCTTTCGGCATTCAATATAAAAAAAAGATCCCAGTTTCGTAAAACGGAAAAGGGACTGGTTACAATGTATTAATAAACAGGTACTGTGCAAAAATCATGATGTGAAATATTCTATCTATCAATACAGGAGGGACGTATGAGTAATTTATGGTATGATCTGGAAGATAAGGTGGCGGTTATTACCGGGGGAAGCCGGGGCATAGGTCTTGAGATCGCCCGGGAGCTGCTTAACCAGAAAGCGAAAGTAGTGATCTGCGGACGTAAAGAGGAAGGCCTCCAGGGTGTAGTTACCAAGTTGAAGGCTGGTGATTCTCTTTTGACGGTTCAGGCCCACGTAGCAAAAGAAGAAGACGTGGATACCCTCTTTGACAGGGCAATTGAAAAATTCGGGAAAGTTGACATACTGGTCAACAACGTGGGCATGAACCTGCCAACCGGCGGCATCGTAGACGTGGATTTGCTGCAGTGGCAAAAGATCATCGAGTCAAACCTCACCGGCACTTTTCTGTGTTCACGAAGGGCGGGTAAGATCATGCGTGACCAGAAGTTTGGAAAGATCGTAAGCGTCTCGTCGGTTGCCGGTCACCGGGCATCACCGGGCATGAACGTATACGGCATCGCCAAGGCGGGTATTGAGATGATGATGCGAAACCTGGCCTTCGAACTGGCGTCATATAATATCCAGGTAAACACCGTTGCCCCATCCATGGTGCGCACCGATTTCAGCAAGCCATTCTGGTCGAACCAGGAAATTCATGACATGGTGGTAAACAAAATACCCATGGGCAGAATCGCTGAGCCCGAAGACGTGGTGAAAGTAGTGCTCTTTTTGGCATCAGACGGCGCGTCCTTCGTCACCGGCCAGACCATAATGGTAGACGGCGGGTCTATGGTTATCTAGCATTTAACATCACCTCCTCCTTTCAAGGGGGAGGCCGGGAGGGGGTTCGTTGGGCATGATCCAGCCAGGTTTTTCATGAAATTATTTTACGGTATTCAACTTAACGAAATCCCCGACGCGCCGCGTCGCCCCCTTCACTGAAGAGGGCTTCCCGTGAAGTGACCTGCTGGTTATCCCTTATTCAGAATTTTGTATTCAATCCCGCTCATGTACTTCACTGAGAACTCTTCCGAGTCTGCGGCAAATACCGGGTCTTTGCCGAAAGTGTCACCAAGAGCACCGCGTATCTCCGCCGGGTGACGTTCTCCCTGTATGGATTTGGGGTAGCGCATGTTGCCGGTTCTGCCTATCCAGTCCATCCTCAGGCAGTCCCTGAAGAAGATGTATTTCGCGGGGAAGTGTTCTTCGATGTATGCAAGAAGTCCACTTGACAACATCCCCCCGTCCTTCCCCTCGGTGTTTAATTCTTTTGATCTCCAGAAAAGAGCAAGGCTTTTGTACATGTGAAAGTAATTTTCATTCGAATGAAGGTCTTCAAGTTCGGGCAGTGTAACCGGGAAATACCCTGAGTTGAAGAGGGCGTTTACCAGTCCTTCAATATGGTGCAGCATATTCATTTCTTCACTGCTTATCCACGGGGTCTCCTGTATTTCATAGGGAGGTTCGGGTGAATAGTAAAGGGAAAGGGCCTCAGCCTGTTCACGCATGGCTGTTCCCGGCAGCAGTTTCAAAAACCCCAGCTGCAGGTGATTGGGCCTTATGCCGTAGAGCACGTTGAACGAATTAGAAAGTGATTCCAGCGTGTCGTGTGGAAGCCCCGCCATAAGATCAAGGTGCACGTGAATACCGGTGTGCTCTGCAAGGTGCCTTATTGCATCAAGATAACTCTCCTTTACGGGGGGACGTGAAACGCTCTCAAGGGCCTGGTTGTTCAATGACTGTATTCCAATTTCGAACTGAAACAACCCGGCTGGTATCTTCTCAACCAGCCGCAGGTCTTCTTCTTTAAGCAGGCCGGGATAGATCTCGAAATGGAAGCGCGTTTGGGGATTCTTTTCAATAAGGTAGTGCCATATGGCGCGTGCGTGTTTACTGTCGGCGTTGAAGGTGCGGTCTACCAGCTTCACCACGCCGGGATTCATCGCCAGCAGTTGATCCATCTCGTTTTTCACCGTGGAGAAGTCTTTGAATTGCAGCCGCTGGTCTTCACGTGAAGAGATGCAGTAGCCGCACTTGAAAGGACACCCCCGGCTGGTCTCGAAATACACGTAGCGGCGGGAAAGCCGCCGGGCGTCTTCGGGTATATAGGGGTAGGGGATGTCATTGAAATAGGGGTTTGCTTCTCTTATGATCTTTTTGTTGATGCTGAATTCACTTTCAACAAGGTGGCGAAACCCCGCCTCCCCCGGGCCGCATACGATGTAATCTATGTTCGGATGACGGTTAATCCAGCTTTCGGGGTTGTAGCTCACCTCGGGTCCGCCGCATACTATAACCGGCTTCGGTGAAAGAGTGGCCAGCATGGGTAAAAGTTTCTCCATGTACCTGGAATTCCATATGTATACCGAGAGTGCCACAACGTGGGGCCTGGTGTTTTGTATCTCATCTATAATGTCACCAGGTGCGGCCTTGATGGAGTATTCACGTATAACGAAGTTGGCCCCCGTGCCGGCGCAGTAATTGCGCAGGTAGTACAGGGCCGGGTTGGAATGGGTATACCGGGCATTGATGGCCAGCAGGAGTACGGTTTTGGGGTTTGTTGTCATGGGGTTATGCTGGGGGAGGGGTGAAATAATATCAATACTATTTCAGGCTTTTTTTCCAGTGTCTCCTTTGAGAAATAAATTTCCGCAATTTTGTAATACTTAAATGATGGTTCCTTCCTGATGATGACATTAAACTACACAGGTAATCATAAGTTTGATTAAAACAAAAAGCCCTACAACCATCCGCCGAAGGCGGATACCTCACAAGGTCGACTGTTCGAGACGACTTCCACGAAGTGGAGGAGTCGAGTTTCGACC
>CAZAOK010000023.1:34529-42064 GCA_964486725.1 uncultured Leptospiraceae bacterium | reverse complement strand
GATCTTGCTGATAAACTGCGTGAATACATCCTGCTTATGAAAAATGCGATGGACAGTGACGGCTACCTGTATACCTATAACCAGTTCCATTTCCCGGATACCAGGTGGAATAACCTTCCAATTGAGCACGAACTTTACTGCATGGGTCATTTTATTGAAGCCGGTGTTGAGCTTTATAACAGCACAAGAAGAAAGGATCTGCTGGAACTTGTCATCTTAACCGCTGACAGGATATGTGAAGATTTCGCAAATGCCGGCCCATCCCGTACACCAGGCCACCAGCAGGTAGAACTGGCACTTATAAAACTGTACAGGATTACCGGGAATGAAAGATACCGTACTACGGCACAAAGATTTATTGAAAAGCGGGGACGAATGCTTTTTCCCGGTATTGCTCTTTTACGAGCATTTATATCGCATTCCCGAAAGAATTCTTTTGTAAATAAACAGAAATCTGGTACCGATAAATCCGCTGCAGGATTCGATTTCAGTGAGACATTTCAAACAGTTGAACCACCGTTTATCGGACTTAGATCATTCCTGTCCTTTTTTTCGGGTAAATACCAGCAGCAACATACACCATTGCGAAAGCAGCTAACTCCTGAAGGACATTCAGTACGATGGGCCTATTATATGACCGCTGCTGCCATGCTGTACCGTGAGAGTAATGACAACACCATCCTTGATGTCATACGCACAGCCTGGGAACAATGCGTGGACACAAAGATGTACGTTACAGGAGGTATCGGTTCGCTTCCAGTAATTGAGGGTTTCGGCAAACCATATGAGCTTCCCGATGACTATGCCTATTGCGAGACATGCGCCGCCATTGGTAATATCTTTTTCAACCACGAAATGCTGCATGCCACACGTGATACCCGCTACGCTGACCTGTTAGAATGGCAATTATACAACGCCGCGTCGGTGGGCATTTCCCTTGAAGCAAACGAGTATTTTTACAGAAACCCGATGAAATCAGACGGCACTCTTCAACGACATCCCTGGTTTAATACAGCCTGCTGTCCATCCAATATATCCAGGCTGTGGGCGGATATCGGATCTTATATTTACTCTTCAGATGAGAATGATATCTGGATTAACCAGTATATATCAAGCAGCACCGGGATGATTGAAAAAGGGATCAGCGTATCGGTAAAATCAGAATTTCCATGGGAAGGGAACGTTTTCATTGAAGCCACCAGTAACAGCAACAGGGAGATCAGGCTTCACCTGAGAATACCCTCATGGGCCAGTGAAGCAATTATAAAAGTAAACGGAAAAGAGATGTACAGGGAAACCCGGGACAGGATAGATTTTTTTGGTCTTTCTTTTTTCAACAGAAGCAGCTGGTACACCGTTGGCATTCCCGCCCTTAAGACAATAGAGATAGAATGCAGTTTCCCCATGGTTATAGAAACTATACATCCACATAAAAAGGTAAGCGGTAAAAGTGATAAAGCAGCTTTTTACAGGGGACCTCTTGTCTACTGTTTCGAATCAGTGGATAATCCTGCCATACTCCCGGACAATGTTCGCATTCAACCAGATACCATACACTATCATTACAACCCGGAACTTATGGGTGGCACCGGCACCATTGGGCTTACAAATGAAAACAATGAATGGTTCAGGCTTATACCATATTTTTTATGGGGGAACAGGGGCCCCTCAAAGATGAGAGTGTGGCTGCCCGATCCCTATAATTCAAGTTCAATATCGCTTAAAGGAAAAGCCGCACATGAATGAATGTAGCCGTATTTTCTATCTGATTTTCTAAGCAGCACACCTTCGGGCTGAAATACTTTTCCCGAAACAAGTTTCACCCTGCACAAACTGCACTCGCCTGATCGGCAGAGTGAAGGCACTCTCAAACCATTCAGTTCAAGTGTTTTGAGAATAGTATCCCCTGCTTTTCCCTTGATTACACCCCGGTCAATTACGGATATTTCGAACTCCTGTTCATTCTTGATTTTGTCAGGCCATCCCGGATAATCGGTTATATTATCCGGCATACCATACATCTCGGTTCGTATTTTTTTCAACGGGATATCCAGGTTATCAAGTTCATTTCTGCAAAAGTCATACATGGCAGGTGGGCCGCACATGAAAAATGTTTTATCGTGTAGTGCGCCTATTCTGCCTGTAATCAGCTCAGCGGTGATCAGTCCCGTTTCACATTGTATACTGCTTCCCGGTTTTTCAATAACCGGTATATACTGTATGCTATCACTTTGATTACTGATATCAACAAGTTCATCATGAAACAGTATATCCTCATCATTCCTGTTTCCATAAAACAGGTACACTTCCCTTTTCAGCCTTCTATCAGCAACCTGGCGCAACATGGACATGAATGGAGTAATTCCGCTGCCACCGGCAACATAGACGTGTTTGCTATCATGAATTACAGGGTTATACACAAAATTACCGGATGGCGGTGAGGATTGTATTTTGTCCCCCGGCTTCAATTCGTCTACCAGGAAACCTGATATCAAGCCGTCAGGTATACGACGCACCGTTATATCATAATAGGCCAGCTGGTCAGGTGATGATGAAATACTGTAAGGCCTCGTAGTACGCACGCTGCCCTTATCAGCAATAATGGTAATGTACTGTCCCGCCTGGAATGGCGGCAGGTAACCGTTTTCTGATACGAAACGAATTGTCTTTGAAGACGGGGTTTCTTCGATAACGCGTGATACAATAAGATCAAGTACAGGTGGATGCAGCCTCTCTACATATTGATCAACATCATCACCGGGAATAGTATAATCAAATCCGAACTTTTGCGAAATCTCGATTTCATCCCGTATTTCGTTATATCCATCCAGTTCACGAAGTACTTTCTCATCCATTACGCAACCTCCCCTGACCGCATTTCTTTGAGTATGGCCCTTGCTGACGATGTCCCGGAAGTGAGTGTGGGCTGGAATCCTCCTGAATCGTACCATGCTCCGCAACAGTACAACCCCTTAACCGGCGGCTTTGGTGACACGAAAAGGTTTGAGTCCTTAACATGCTGGTCAAATCCATAGGCTCCTCCACCGGGATGCCCAAGATATCTCATATGGGTAACGGGGGTTGCGATCTCCATTTCTTCAATATGACCGGTAATACCGGGATAGGTTTTTTCAGCTCTTTTAAGAAGTACTTCTGCGCAACGATATTTTTCATCTGCATACCTGTGTGGATCAACCCGAAGCCACGGTTCAGCGTATTTGAGGGTAACAATTGCCGCCTGTGATGTGCCCGGTGGTGAAAACTCCGGATCAGCAACATCATAACAACTCATTATCAATGAACTGTTATCAACATCTCTTATCCTGGTCTGCTGAAAATCCTTTTCAACATCTGAAGACGCACATAAAAAACTTGTCTCACTTGTTATGCCAAGTTCTTCCGGTTCTGCATCAAAGCCCGCGTATATTGTAAAAAATGAAGGACCAATTGTACTCCCTTTCATCTGATTTTTCAAAACATCAGGGGTATTCTCTTTTCCAAGCATGTTTACGTATGTTGAAATTGCTGACGCATTAGAGATGACATATGATGATGTTATTTCTTCACCATGTTCAGTAACCACACCCGCCACAGCATCATTTCGCATTAATATCTTTTCTACACGGGTGTTGAAAAGTGACTTTCCCCCGTGTTCCTTAAACTGGTTAAGCAGGGCGCTGGATAATGCCTGTGAACCGCCTTTTATGTGAAATGGCTTGAATTCGATATACGAAAAAAGAAGCGCGGCCATGTCACTGAATGACAACAGACGTGGTGGAAGCCCCATGTACGTCCAGTACATAGAAAGTGCCATCTGAAGCCGTGGATCTTTTATGAACATATCAAGAACTGTCTGCGTATCAGTTAGGGCATATTTAAAATACAGCGGATATTTATCCCGCGAAATTGCAGGGTCATTCATGTAAAAAGCGCCTATTACTTCGGTAAAGAATTTATACACAAAATCGATATATTCACGTATACCTTCTTTCTCGGAGGGAAATTGATTCTGCAGTGTTTTCACGGTTTCATTTTTATCAGCCGGCAGGGTAACATCCATTTCTCCAGGAAGCACAACCCTGTACAAGTCTTCCATCTGAACAAATTCCAGCTGATCAAGAACCCCAAGGCCATCAAGTATGCCGCGAAGGGGGCCAGGCCGTTCCGTTGTACCCATCCCGCTTAACTGGTGCAGGGCCACTTCAAACTCGAACCTTCCCCTGCAAAAGCTGGTGGCACATCCCCCGGGAATATTATGCTTTTCCAGCAACAGTGTTCGTATCCCCTTTTTGGCAAGATATGTGGCAGCGGATAATCCCGCGTTTCCGGCACCTATTACTGTTACATCATAATCAGGCATATACACCTCCGATGTATTGAACACGTCATCTTAACAATAACAGCGTTATGTTATACTTCAGGAATTTCTACGTCAATATTTATTTTAAATTTTTCAGTCTTCGGGAATATGTCAGCAGGAAGAGAAGTGATGTTGTATCACGTATACAGACCCGTTACGTACGTCTGTATACGTGATTGGGAATATGCTTACATCCTTTCATTCAGAGGCTGGTATTCCCGGTATTCGTCATACAGAGAAGAGACATAGGCGGGACGAATAATCTTGGCCTGTACTATTTGCTCTATCCTGTGAGCCGACCAGCCCACCACCCTGGCCATGGCAAAAATGGGTGTATACAGTTCCATGGGTATTCCCATCATTTTATATATTAAACCTGAATAAAAGTCCACGTTTGGAGAAACCAGCGTACCCTTTCTTTCCTTCATAAGTTCTGCAGCCACTTTTGCCACCCTGTCAAAAAGGTACAGTTCTTTCAGGTTTTTATGTGCTCTCGCGTACTCCTCGGCTTTCTCCCTGAAAAGGATTGCCCTTGGATCAGACAATGTATATACCGCATGTCCCATGCCGTATATCTTTCCACTGCCATCGCCGGCTCTCTTTTCCAGCACATCAACCAGGTATGCTTTTATGGCGTCCTCATCTTCCCAGTCACTGATATGATTTTTAAGATCTTTCATCATCTTCATTACAGATTCGTTGGCACCCCCATGAAGATGACCGCTCAACGAGGCTATTCCGGCGCAAATAGCCATGTAGGTATTGGCTCCACTTGAAGATACCGTTCTCACTGTAAACGTTGAGTTATTACCACCACCATGTTCAGCATGAAGCATAAGCGCCAGGTCAAACAGCATTGCCTCCTGCTTTGTGGGACGTTTTCCCCGAATCATGTAAAGAAAATTTTCTGATCCACTCAGTTCAGGATCAGGCTTTAATATGCTGAGATCACTTCCCTTTCTAAATCGCAGAACATTGTAATTATATGCGACAATCAATGGAAATTTCGCGATAAGGTTTATACACTGCTTACTTACATGCCTGATATCGGTAGAATCGGGATTTCTATCACATCGGCTGAGATGTGATACCACCGAATGAAGGGCGTACATCTGGTTATAGTTCACCCCCTCTGCCATGAGTATACTTCTTTCAGTTCGGGTAAAAGTTCTTCTTTCAGCAATAGCATTATCAAAACTTTCAAGGTCATCAGCAGTGGGAAGCTCACCTGCAAGCAGAAGGTAAGTAACTTCATTAAAACCGAAACGGCCTTCATTCTGTATATTCCTTACAAGTTCAGATACATCGTAACCGCAATAATACAGGCGGCCATCAGCTGGCTTAACTATATAGTTGCCATCAGGCTGCATTATTTTATCATATCCAACTACCATACCCTTGGCGGTAATACCCACTACAACACCGGATCCATCAGCATTTCTCAGCCCAAGCTTGATATTCTTTTCCTTGATCATCTCGGGAGGTACATAATCATGCGAAAGGGCCAGATCTTCAATTTTTTGTAATATGTTTTCCATAGCGACCTCTACTTTTCATTTATTATACCAAATATTACAGGAATATTTTTTTCATGTATCATATAACAAGGTAAAATTTACCGGAGTGTACTTTTACTTCATGTACATAATATGTAACTATAGCACCCTTGATACATTTATTACATAATTATTCATTCGTTAAATTTACAGAAACGTATCTTTTCCCTTTTAAGATACGAATAAAATTTATCCGGAACATCAATTCGTACGTTCAACAACCATCCATGTACCGGATGCTCGAGGCTTATACCTGTTGCCCACAGGAAAAGACCTTTACCCCTGAGAAGAGGACCGGTATGTGTGTATTGTGTATCGCCTAATACAGGATGACCGAGATCTGCAAGATGCTTTCTTATTTGATGTGTGCGTCCGGTTCGAGGATATAGCTCAAGATATGTTATCCACTTGATATGCAGGGAAGGAATATTGTCAACAACAAAATATGCGGTTAGCGCTTCCTTGTTATCAACATCTGCATCAATAATACCATTACCCTGAATTTTCCCGTTTACCAGAGCCCTGTAGACTTTTTTTACCCTTCTTTCCTGGAATTGACGTGAAAGATTCATCATGGCAGATGCAGTTTTTGCGGTAACAAGCAATCCTCCTGTAGACCTGTCAAGCCGGTGAACCGCGGCTGGCACTGAAAGGGCATCTTCACTATTACTTTGTAACAGGTTAAAAGGTAAAGCCCTTTCAACTGTCTTCGCGAAATTACCATTTACCAGCATTCCCGGAGGTTTCAACACGATTGCCATGTATTGGTCTTCATACAACACGTGAAGTTTTCTTTTATACACCGGTGAAGATTCGTTATCCAGCATTATTCGTATGGTATCGTCATCCTGAACTGGATTATTGGGTGCCGATATGTGTCCATTAACTGTAACAAGGCCCTTTTTTATGAGTTTATACGCGCTTTTTCGGGATGGAAATATTTCAAATGTATCACAAAGATATTTATCTAATCGTTTGCCTGTAAAACCACCTGGTATTGTATGGGTAAGTTCTTTCATAGGTTAACCTGTGCAGATTTTTGGCAGGTGTCATATAACCAGCGTTCCTCTTCCACAACACTTTTTAAATTTTTTCCCGCTTCCGCAGGGACAATCATCATTTCTCCCAACCTGGTCAAAATTTCCACTAATTACCGACTCTCTAAGATTTACTGCCCTTTTCTTCAGCTCATCCTTTCGTGGCTTAATATGTTCAAGCAACATGGACCAGGCCTGACAATATTCACTAGTATTAGTAAACTTGCCATTTCTGTCAAGCCTGAACCTGGTACAATCCCCATGACAAAAATCATACCATTCACATTCATTACAACTGACAGGCACATCTGATTTCATTTTACTAAATAGCTGTCTTTTGCTATTTTTGAGTATTGAAGGTAAAGAATCCCTTGTGATATTGCCGATATGCCACTCGGGATATACGAAAAAGTCGCAGGGATAACAATCCCCGTTATGTTCAACCACTATATACGATGTACACTCATTCATCCAGCAACAGGACACCAGTGCACCATCTACGAGATAAATCAATATATCCTCAAAAAGTCTTATAGAAACATATGGAAAACCGTCATCATACCATAGATCAAACAGTTTACA
>CAZAOK010000023.1:5950-34429 GCA_964486725.1 uncultured Leptospiraceae bacterium | reverse complement strand
TTTTGAAGAAATCAACTCCCATCAATGTTGGCTCACCCCCCTGCCAGCAAAAAGAAACCTGGCTGGCACCGGAAGTCATAGCAGTTTTGATGGTTGCATCCAGTGTTTCAACACCCATGAAAGTTGAAGGCTGATCATATACGTCCCCAACCCTTTTATAAAAGCAATATTCGCATTCCAGGTTACATCTGAAAGAAGCAGGTTTTAAAAGTAACGAAAGATTAGTCATTATTTTTACTCCGGAAACGCAACAATCACTGGTTTATTTTTCAATGCGGCACAGCAGGGATGAATGCGGTTTCATTATTCCAAAATTTACTTCGTCTTCACTGACTGTATATTCGTCATTACTCCATACGTCAACAAGTCTTGCATCCGGATGAAGCAACCCACGAAGGGTAGTGCTCATTAAAACCTTTTTATCAACAGTCTTATCGGTAAAGTTGAAGACAGCAAAATACCCTTTTGAATTATACACCAGCTGAGGTGTGTCATTCTCCATGTAATCAATCGCCATTGCTTTTCCCCTGTCTGCCTCTTGCACCATTTTCTCAATTTTATCAATATCATTCCATACTTCATTTTTCAATAAGGATAACCTGTCTGACAGCAGGTACATACCGCCGGTGATGATTACCGCGTTCACAAGAGACATTCTTTCCTCACGGGTAAGCTTTGTATCAGTATCGCGCAGCAGTATGCAGTCAGGATCATTTATCCACAGTCGCCTGTGCATCTGGCACCTGTTCAAAATACTCCTGATGGCGAACATGGTACACAGTGCATGAGGATCACGGGTCAGGTGATACCTGTAGGTGGCAAACCAGTAGGGTGCCACATCAGGTCCTATTCTCATCGCATCTACATGTCCAATGGCGGGAGAAAGTGGTGAACCGCATCCGAGGATAACCACATCTTTACCCGCGGCCCTCCGTATAAGATGGTATCCATGGGTAAGTCGTTCTGCTGAAGACAACGTCTGGTTAAATGCCGAACCATACAGTGATGCCGCATAGGTAAAATCCAGCTTCAGGTATTTAAACCCCCATTCATGAACCATGGTGTGTACCACATTTCCCAGGTAATCCTGGAATTGCGGATTGGTTGTGTCCAGCGCGTAAAAATTACCACCGATACCCCAGTTCGGATTCCAACCGGCTTTTACCGGCTTCCCTTTTCTGTCAGTCAAAAACCAGTCTTTGTGTTCCTTATATAATCTGGAATTTCTTCGAGCAATAAACGGGGCCATCCATATTCCCGGCACCATGCCAAATTCTGATATGTGTTGGGCAACTTTCTTCAGTCCACCTGGAAATTTTTTGTTGATGGACAACCAGTCACCAACCGCCGTCTGATATCCATCATCTAAAACAAAGTATTTCCAGTTTACATCATGCTGCCGCATGGCATCCAGGTTTTCATAAATGTCTTTTTCTGTTATGCCTGTGAAATAATAATACCATGAGCACCATCCCCCGGGGAGTGACTGTTTTTTTGCGTTGTCTACCGCGATCTTTTTAAAATACCAGTCTTGTAATTTGTTTGGATCTTCATCCGCTTTAATATAGATTTCATCACATTCTATCTTTTTATCAGGATACAGGGTCATGCCGCCAAAGTCAATTTCAAGCTGCAGGTTCGGTGTGCCACTGGTGTGTATATTGCTATTGTATCGAATATACAGAAACTGTTTAAATGGTGCACCCTGGCCAACAAGGATATTCGATTTATAATCATGACTTGATATAACCGCGAACATGTCGGATGTGAACTCGCCGGCAGTTTTTGAAGGAAGGTTTCTTGGATTGTCCTGCAGTATAACCATCGATGGTAGTAATGATACCATCTCCTTCTGGTTTTCTTTAAATGATCGTGTTTCACTCCAGGATTGGTATCCATTTGTAAAGAATCTGCTTCTTCCTTTTCCGTCTCCAATTTTTATAGTTCCCGGGGTAAATCTAATTCTTTCCATGTTAATTATAGAACCAGAAAGGTTCTCAACATGGCATCTGAAACGCACACCTCCGTCTGCAGGCTCTAATTGCAAATTGAGTTTACATACTTCATCAGTACATACTATCTCCGGGAAACCTTTTTTACCTTTTGCGACTACCGGTTCTACATCGAATATTACCACTTTTCCATTTACCCTGTACTCGCTTGCCAGTGACCAGGAAGACAGGTGTATCATGTCATTCACCGACACAACTTTCATATCATTCAATTCATATCGAATATTTAATTTCATACGCGCTACATCCGCGATTATTTTAATTTTTCACATCGAAGCAGGTGATCATCAAAGACAGAACCGATTAAAAACATATTATCGTAAGGAACCGCGATTGTTGATCCGGACAGTAGTTCTCCGGTATCAGTAAATACTTCATATAGAGAATAATCCTCAACACCCTTGAAAGAGATCACAATAACCTGTGAAGGGGATAAAAGTGAGGGGTCTTTTGAATGCCTGACAAAAGTAAGCAATTTAGGATGACATGCGGCCCACAATTTCCCAGCTGGATCCAGGTGAATATTGTCTACCCCGCTGTTTAAGTGAATATCCTGCAAAAATGTAAGATTACTGGTTTCGATGTCCCTTGAAAAAACCCGTATTAGTTTTGCGACGGGGGCTGCCACGTACACCAGATCCCCATTTTTATTCATTTTTATACCATTGGCATATTTCAGTTTTTCAGCTACTTTTCTGAATCTCTTTCCATCGAAGAAAAGAACATAAGACACTCCAACCTGAAGATATTCCTCAATCATTTTACCAAATTTGGAGGTATATCCATGATCATTTGTTACGTAGAACATTCTTTCATTTACAACAGAAATATCATTTGGGGAGGTTAACATCTGTTTATCCCTGATTGATTCCCTGTGTAATAGTTTTCTCTTCTTTATTTCAAATATTTCGATATAATGACCCCGTCTTCGGTGATTTACAACAAATAACAATTTTCTGCCATCATCTGTTTTATATAGTTCAATACCATGTGGGTGAAAATCGAAATGAAGATTACCGGTAAGTTTCCGCATCCTGAAATTTTTCAAATCGTAACTGTAAATAGCTCCAGGAAGTACATTTCCTTTCAGCGCTGATGCCCTGTCATCACTGGATATGTATGCGATACCTGATTGATAATCAACATCTATATCTTCAGGTCCCGGTATACCTGATATTTCAGTACACTTGCAATCACAACTGGATTCAATATGCTTAAATTCACCAGCATCATAATAGGTTTTAATACCCATCAACAACACGAGTATAACAACAACCATTATTATAGTGGTTATACGCGAATGCCTCATTCTTTTCACCTTGATAATCTTTTCTTACAATATAAAGACACCAACTAGACCATGAATGGATGCTATAATAAACAGAAGAATACCTGTCTTTTTATGAAGACTAAATGATACCTTTATGATTCTTAATCCTGTAAGCAGCTGAAAGAGAAGCAGAAGAAAATTGATAATGCCCGATATCAATAAAGGAGAAATCCCGAAAATTGTCATGTTGATACCTCCTGCCTATTTTACCTGTATTTCTTTTCTTACAAGTCCTTCACTACCATGAATATTGCAATTTGCCTCTGCCTCGATAGTTAATGAATCATTGACTGCGTAGGTGACTTTTTTTTCGAATGTTTCTTGTTCGGGTAGACTGGTCCACGTGTATTCCCACCTGGCGATCTGTTCACCATTTGCTTTCACGTATACCCAGTTCGTGTGATGAAGTATGTTATTCCCGTCATGGGTTACTTTTATAACGATAGTAATAACCTGGCCCTTTTCTACCGTATCAGGTGCATCAATAGTTACTGAAGACTTATCAGCCATAAGAGGTATTACACATAACAGGAAAGCTATTATCATCAAGATTAAAAATATCTTCCTCATGATATGATACTCCAGTTGATTTTTAATTATTTAACTCTTTGACCAAATGCTATAATGATCCATATTACAAGTCAAGAACTTAACTATTTAAGAATTAACTAATCTTCATATTGAAGTAGTCATTTTTTTCCAATATTCACGGAGCCTGTTGCGCCATGACTCTTCAGAGAGAGACCTTCCCCTCCAGTAGGCCCCTTCCGCGACCCGTTTCTCGAGAATGTTCCAGCCTTCTTCATAATCAAACTGTTTCCACAGGGTTCCTGCCTTAAAAATATATTCAGGTTCTTCCGATTGGAACAACACCTTCATGGCAGTCTTAAAATCAAATTCCTTCCAGTGAGCACCGGCATAAAAAATAAATTCAGGATTAGCGATTTCCATAAGTGCCGCGAATCCCTTAGTATAATCGAACCATCGCCATTCCTGTCCGGCCAGAAAAAGGTATTTTGGAGACTTCAATGTCACCAGCGCGTCAAGTCCGGTTTCATAATTATACACCTTCCAGTAACGTCCTGCTCGAAATATATATTCCGCGTCACCGGTTCTTATTAAACCGTGAAGCCCTTTTTCATAGTTAAATTCTGGCCAGTGCATGCCGGCATCATAAATAACTTCAGCATCACCAAGTTCTATTAGCTTTTCCAGGCCCAGTTCATAGTCAAACCATTCCCAATCCCTGCCGGCATATAATATATATACGGGTATACCAAGGTTACATATATCAATTGAAGCTTTTACCGGGTCTTCAAGCTCCCGTTGTACTCCTTTTTTCCATAGTAATTTTGATTTATTTTCAGCATTATGATCTGCTTCATCTTTAGTGTTTACACCGATATTATTTTGATTCATTATCATTTACTCCCTGGATCCGTCCGTATTAAGTATCAACTACTGAAAAGAATTTATGCCCTGCTGGCGCGTATGGTTACCATTCTTCCAAAAGGTTGTACAAATGGCTCAGTTCTATGTCCGGATATAACCCACAAAGTTTGCGAATATTTCGACAGCTTTTCTAAATCATACACATACCCATCTGTTATTACCAGCAGCATTTCACTGTGACCCTTCATGTAGTTGTTAAATAATGGCTCAAAAAAAGTCGTTCCACTGCTCCCGCTTCTGATATATTTCCAGTCTCCGGGTTTATAATAATACGGCTGATCCGATCTACCTGACCTTACAAACTGATCCCCCTCTTTCTCAGGAACGAAAAGATCCTCATCTACACACACGAGATTAACCCGGTATTTTCCAGTAAGATCCTCTATAACTCCGAATGCTTCTTCAATTTCTTCAGGCTTCATCACCATTGACGCGGATACGTCTACGGCAACCGTGAGAACCTGCTTTTCTTCAAAAACGCGACCCGGGGCATATATTCCACTCGCAAAATATCTCCGGTTGAATCGACCATGTGAATAATACCACTCGGTTGACTGAGAAGTCATATCGACAATACTCTTAATTCGCCTTTTCCAGTCTTCAATATCTACCGGTTCAGTTTTCTTGATTATACCCTGAATATCCTGGTACACCCGTTCTTCAAGGCAATCATAGTCCTTCTCTGCAAAACGGATAACCTGGGTTCTCTTGGCGTGGATTTTGTGCTGCATATTACTTTTCTGAAAAAGATGCATCCCGGTTGGAAGAGGGTTTTCCCTGTCATCCTGAAAAAGTATACCATTGAAATCGGGTGCATCATCAGACCTGTTCGGCGCATTGCCCCTGTTTCCGTTTTCTGCTGTTGAGTACGGATTAAATTCATCACCTTTTATTGATACATTTATTCCAGACGGGGCGCCTGAGCTCTTTTCAGTTGTACCATTGATATTGATGGTTTCACTGTTCTGCCGTTCCCGAAGCCAAATATATACATCTTCCCACGCAGGATCATCATCACCGGTTTCTTCAAAATATTGCCGGGGTATACCGGGTAGTTCCCGGGGTAATATCAATTTTGGAATGTCCCACTGGTACTGGCCTTTTTTAGAAAAGAAAGTTTTCTCATGAGTCCTTATAAAATGATTTACTACCATGTCCTGGGCCCTGTTGCGAAGTACCGCATCCTGTTCACCTGGTGCCCGGTGATCGTGGTTCATCATCACATGCATCATTTCATGCACAAGCAATCCGATAATTTCCTCATCGCTAAGCCCATCAATAAATTCTGTATTATAATATAATGTGAGACGTGACTGAACTACGGTAAGGGCGATGGTTGGTATGGACATTTCAACTGACAGGTGAACAGACTGATAAAAATACGACGTAAAACGGCTTCGCCTCCAGAGTTGTTCCAGTATATCTTCCATTCTCCGGTGTTGAAGGTTAGCTGACATAAACTGTCTTACACCTCCAGCAACTTTCCGAAACGCTCCTTCAACAATTCCCGGGTATCGTCATCTTCAATTAATCGCAGCGCGTCGGGAACACTTGTAAACAAACCGCAATCTCTGACCATAATGTAAAAGAATGACATCCTGGCATCAGCACGTGCGTAACCCGTAAAGGTAAGAACACTTTTTAATTCCACCAGGTCATCGTGGGTAAGCTGCCCCTGCTTCATAATGTTTTTTTCACGAAGATAATCCAATGAACCCGAAAGGGCCCATAACAGATCTTCAGCTGATATTTCACCAGCTTTAAGCATTTCAAGCTTTTCATCGTTACCGGCAAGTATATCATGCGTTCCGATTGAGCGGGGTGATGTAAATTGAGAGGTAAAATCACTACCCGCTATCTCGCCTACCAGGGAGATAATAACCTTCTCCAGCACACTTCGGTCATCAGATTCCAGGTAGGTAACAAATTCTTCAACGGTAGTAAGCTGGTATGATCGAAACAATGTTTCGGACACCTGGTGCCATCCCCGTGGATTGGGGTTGATGTTCCTTTCATCCCATAATCTCTC
Organism: uncultured Leptospiraceae bacterium; assembly: GCA_964486725.1. Lineage (GTDB taxonomy): Bacteria > Spirochaetota > UBA4802 > UBA4802 > UB4802 > M55B154. The sequence goes on along the minus strand of CAZAOK010000023.1, from coordinate 27,606 downwards.
CGGGAAAAGGGTGATATACCGTATAACCGCTGGATGTATACCTGTAACATAAGCCCATTCAAGCCATTCATCAGTTGAAGGTTTCAGATGGAAGATGGCAAGTCTTCCATCCAGTGCTGAATCGTCGAAATCAGTGATTGTTGTATTGTCAAGCTCTCCCAGGTTTCCTGCCAGAACAATTGAGGTTTTTTCCGGTAGAGAATGCTCTCCACACATGTGTTCGGTAATAATCTGAAACAGTGTTTGTATTACAGTAGGATGGGCCCGGTTAGCTTCGTCAAGAAACCACAATATACCGTCATACTCTTCAGGGATTTCTTCAGGGGGAATAAATTTTGGCCTGTAATATATCATTCTTTTTTCATGATTGTCGGGCACCGGGTACCCACCAAGATCTACGTTTTCTTTGAAAGCAAGCCTGGTATCTATGAAATAATAATTCTTTCTCAAGGCAACCTGTTTCACAATTGCCGATTTCCCAACACCTGGATGACCCACCACCTTTAATGCATAGTTTATTGTTGATTCAGCATCAAGATACTGTTCAAGAATTGTTTCAAAATCTTTTACACTTACTTCTACAGGCTTTTTCATTGGGAATATTACCGTTTTACCTCTTTACATGTAACCATTTTCTCTTTAAATACCAGTATACCTTTACTGTGAAAATAATCAAAATTTTAACCGGCTAGAAGGCTTCACCGATTGTCACATATACACCAAAAAAATCTCTGCTAAAACCAAAATCAAGCCTCACGTTAAGATCTTGTTCTTCTTTTAACTTGAATCGCAACCCGCCTCCATATGCATACACCATATTCTTATGGCTGAACATATCGAATGATCTCGCAACCTGGCCGACGCTGCAGAATCCTACAGCGGAAAAACGCCAGATAACAGGCATGCGATATTCGGCCTGCCCTACGAACATATTCCTGTCACGATATCGTCCTTCAAAAAGGCCACGCATTACCTTCTGCCCTCCCATCTGGGATAACATGTAAAACGGGACTTCTCCACCAATGTAACTCATATACCCATGCAGTGCCAGCACATGAGAGAACCAGAATGGTTCGTAAAGTCGCAGGTCCAGCACCACGCTTGCAAAGTCATAATCACTGCCAATGTATTCATTATAATCTATTACTCTTAGCTGGACATAAGTGCCGTCCCTTGTATAAATTGTATCATCCCGCGTATCATAATTTAATGATAATCCAATTCCTGACACCGTCCCGCCATTATCTCCATTGATATCCCCTTCGTCTAATAATTCGCCATCTTCAGTATGAACCATCTCTCGATAATCAAGGTTGTAGATGATCCCGGCATATATTCTTTTCCATAATGCCCTTTCGGCCCTGTTTCGCCATGAAAATATATTCGCGGTATATGTCTCCCAGTCATTCTCCCTGGTATCGGGACCGATCCCGTAAAATCTGTCGGGATAATTCATGTATTCAAGGTCAGTTTTTATATGATACTTGTCACGGGCCAGGTAAAATTCAGGGAATACCTGGAAAATAAACTGGTCACGCTGGGTATAGGTGGCAGTAACCGCCATCGTGGAAGGACGCAACTTGATGGGAGGTAGGGACATGATAGTGTCCTGAAAAGTATAGAGGAAGACAGCCCCACCAGCTACCTGTGTTTCCGGCTTATAATAGGCGTGGGGTATAAACAGCCAGGTATCGCGGCGCAATACAATGATATCCTGAACAGGTTCATCTTTCACCATTTCTTCCGCAATGAGAGATGTTACAATAATTCCCTGTAAAATCAAGATAATTGTCAGTATAAATCTTTTCATTAAATCCACGTTTAATCCTTACTGTTTACAAACCCCTTAAGCCGGGCAGATATCTGTTTCCTGTAATAGTACAAAAGTCCGGTTGCCGTAAGACAAATCCCCAGAAGTGATGGCAAGAAGGCTGTAATCAGCGTAATAATAAAGAATATCGAATACAGCAAGATAATTATTATCACACTCCAGGGATAGAACCACGCCTTGAAAGGCCGAGGCGCATCAGGGTATTTTTTTCTTAGAATAAATATTGAGGCAAAAGTCATAATATTAAAAATGGTGCCCGTCAATGTAAAAAAGTCTATCACCGCCTCGTATGAATTCACGGCAAATGATGCAAATACCAGCAGCACTGTTGCCCAGAAGCCCTGCAACATAAGGGCCCGGTTTGGTGTCTTAAACCGTGGATGCAACCTGGCACAGCTTTTGAAGAAAAGTCCATCCCTGGCCATCGCCTGCCATGTTCGTGCCTTTACAAGTATTTGGGTGCTTACATTACCAAATGTGTTAAGCATCACTGCCAGGGAAATGAGTATACCTCCAACACCCCCTATCGCCATTTTCACGGCGTCAACAGCTATTTGATCTGCATTCATGAACTCGGCCATTGGTAACTGGTACATATACGCGGCGTTTGCTCCCGCATATAATAGAAGCACACCGAGAATTCCAATTATCAATGATAGTGGAAGATTTTTACGCGGGTTTTTCACCTCTTCTGCCACATATGTTGCACCCTCCCAGCCACTATAGGCAAAGAACGCGTACCGTAATGCTGCGCCTACTGCCAGTATGGTACCCCAGTTAAATTCTTCAGGCCACAGTGGGGTGGTAAAATTAGACCAGCTTCCCCCCCCACCGGTAAAACAAACAGCTATTACAAGTCCAAGTGCTATTACCTTTGCACTGCTTACTATTACCTGTACTATACCACTTAAATGAACACCCCTCATATTTATAGCTGTATGCACCCATATGACAAACAGGGACAAAATAATTACTGTAGACCTGGTGACAAGCACATTCAGTTGATTGCCCGATAGTATCATGTAAAGTTTAATTGAATACTCGGCAAACACAAGTGAAACTGCGGCGATAGCCCCAGTCTCTGAGACAAAAAACATGGCCCATCCCCTGAGAAATGTCCACAATGGTCCGTAGGCTTCTCTTAAAAATACATAGGGACCACCCGATTTAGGCATCATGGCTACAAGCTCTGCATAACAGACAGCACCAAACAGTGTTATTATGGCACCGATTACCCATACTGTACCGAATAACGCCGTTGATGCCACAAGAGCCATTATGGGGGCAGGTGTCCTGAATATTCCTGAACCAATGATTCTGCTTATGACAATGGATACCGCTTCAATTAAACCAAGATCTCTTTTCAGGTCTGTATCTTCGGAAAAAAGCCATTCTTTTCCCCGTGGTGTAACAGTTGATTGCGTCATATAAAAGTTTCCCCGTAAAGTACAGGTTATGTATTATTGTTTCGGGGGAAGCGGACCAAGGTACTGGTAAAGGTAGCACTTTAACCTGCCATTGTACAGTTTACGATTTTTATCAGCTTTTTTCCCGAAATACTTTTGAAAATCTTCATGCGCGGTTAATATGAAAAATGACCAGGTATCAAGTTTCGAAAACACTTGTCCCATGGTACGGTAAAGTGATTCAACTTCTCTTTTCTCACCAATCCGTTCACCGTAGGGAGGATTGGTTACTATACAGCCATATTTATTTCTGGAACCGAAATCTTCTACCGGTTTTTTCTGAAAGGTGATGTTTTCTGATATACCCGCAAGTAACGCGTTTTCACGTGCGATTTTAAAGACACTCCAGTCTGGATCAGACGCGAATATTGTAAACTCAGCAGTATTGATGGATTGACGGGCCTCTTCCCTGACCTTTTCCCATATTTTTTCATCTACATGGGGCCAGCTTTCCGCTGTAAACTCACGGTTAATCCCGGGCGCCTGGTTTCGACCGATCATGGCAGCTTCTATTGCTATTGTACCTGATCCTGCCAGCGGATCAGCGAAAACTCTTGATGGCCCCCATCGGCTCATGAGAACCAGTGCCGCTGCCAGTGTTTCCCGAAGTGGTGCTTCTCCGCTTTCACGCCTGTATCCTCTCTTGTGCAAACCAGCACCACTTGTATCAATGGACAAGGTGGCCTCATCTTTCAAAAGTGCTACTTCAATTTTATACACAGGACCATTCTCATCGAACCAGTCCTGCTTGTATTTTCTTTTCATACTCTCTACAACTGCCTTTTTTACGATAGACTGGCAGCCAGGAACGCTGTGCAGAGTGGATTTTACAGATTTACCCGTTACATGCATCTCCCCGTTGACAGGTATGATATCTTCCCATGGTACTTCAAGGGTTCCCTGGAATAATTGTTCAAAATCTTCAGCGGTAAACCGGGCCATTTGTATCAGCACCCTGTCCGCGGTGCGAAGCCAGATATTGCACCTGGCCACATCTTCATCATCTCCTGCAAGGGTTACCCTGCCGTTTTCAACCTGTAACTCATTATATCCAAGTGCCCGTAACTCATGGGCAAGGATAGACTCTAAACCGAATGAGCATGTAGTTATTATAGTATTTATCATTATTAAGGAAAGTACATCCAGTGTTATGTAACTATTTCGAACTGTTCCTGCTTATCTTTCTGGTATATATCTTCAACAACAAATTTGTTTTCTTTTAAATAATTATATATTTCCCTGGCATCCTGCAGGTCGTAAAAACCAAATACTACACCGCAATGATCGGTTATTTTCTCTGGGACAGGCAGCATGGTATATGATATAGTCTTGTCATTTTCATTTGACTGCAACCACTGATCAGCCCGTATTCCTTCATTTACCGATGAAAATGTTACAAGGTAATTTATTTTTCGAACGGGAAGTATTTTCAGAAGTATTGCAATTACATGAAGCTTGACACCAAGGGCGTAAAACTTCATTCTTTCCATCAATGTCTCTCCGTGAAATCCCTCTCCCCTTTGAATTTCTACTACATACGAACCATCTTCTTTTTCCGAGTGTATTAATCGGTTGCCTGTTTCATAGCACCACCTGCTGATATCATTCTTAAACTCCGTGTCATCTGCGAACACGGTAAGATGCTCACCTGTTACAAGTGAGTTCATTTTACGAGACACCATTGAAACAGGGATGGGACATATGTAGCCACGGGTATCAATTGTATGTTTTCGTTTCATAAAGAACGGCTCCCAGTAAGTTATATCAAAAAGCGTAATGCAATATTTCATGATGGTCAAGAATAATATAGATATAAATCCCACTATTCGTTGACAAATACACAATACAAATTAATGTATCAAAAAAAACGGGAGATTAACAATGGTACAGCCTCTAAAAGATCAACTGACAAAAATCCCCAACAGAACCGACCATACATGTTTCGGCTGCGGACCTGGAAATCAGCATGGATTACAGATGGAATTCTATACTGATGGTAAAATGGTCTATTCCTGGGTTGACATTGAACATCATTTTCACGGTTGGGTGAATCTCACCCATGGTGGGATACTCTGTACAATATTCGATGAAATCATGAGCTGGACAACAATCTACCTGATGAGGAAATTCATTCTTACCAAAAATATATCTGTGGATTTCATAAGACCGGTATATGTTCAGAATAGTATTCGTGTTGAAGGTGAGATAGTCGAACATAAAAATGAAAGGGAAGCCATAGTTGAAGGACGGCTGTTTAATGCTGACAATCAACTTTGCGCAAGATCCAGGGGAACCTTCGCGCTGGTTACACTTGAAAAATTGAAATCCCTGGGTAACTTCCCACGGGAAGAAATTGAAGTATTACAGGACATGATGGCTATGAACGGAATGTGATGTATTTACATTTCATGAAACTTCATGTATGTATAATAGCGGAACTTAATCATGAAATAACGGTTTGCCAGCAGCTTTTTTCCCATGAAACTATAAGGGGAATAATCGATTGGGTTTGCAAGTATTGCGATTAACCGGGCTGACTGGTCAATATTCATCGTTTTAATAGTCTTCTTATAATGGTGTTCTGCAGCTCGTGAGAGACCGAAAATACCATTTCCCCATTCGGCATAATTGAGGTACAGTTCTATTATCCTGTCTTTGGGTAACATTGCGTCCATCTGTAACGCGATCAAAACTTCTAAATATTTACGGATAAGGATTTTTTTTGGCAGAAGAAAAAGACTCCTGGAAATTTGTTGTGTAATAGTACTGCCTCCGAACATCCTGTAACCGACTTTCATGTTTATCACGTATGCGCGTTTTATAGCTTCTATATCAATTCCGGGATGCTCATAAAACTTATAATCTTCCGTTGAAATAACCATTTTTACAAAATTATCCGGTATTTGGTTAAGTGGCACATATTCTACCGGTTTAACATCCTGTCCGCATACGAATTCTCTGTATAACATAAGACTGGTAGTTGGAGGGTTGTAATAGTTGAGATACACCATTATAAAACCCATTAATAAAAAAAACGCAAGATGGGAAAATACAGAAACTTTTAAAAAAATTAACCATACCTTTTTTATAGTGATCTTGATATGTTCAAGTGTTTCCAGTCTCATTATTTTACAGTATCTGCCATTGATAACTTGTTTTCATTTTTATTGTCACTGAAATACCATATATCATTTTTATGACCGGAGCCATCGTATCCGCCAATAATCCAAATATCATTCCCGAAAACCACGCATGAATGAGACACCCGTTCTCCGAAATCACCGAATTCTTCGAATTGATCCCAATGTATACCATCAGTTGAACGATTAATTGCGCCGCTCTTTCTGAAGCCTCCAATAACCCATATCTCGTCAGCAAATGCCACAACCGAGTGACCGCCACCCGCAAAAAAAGAAGACTTATCTACTGCCATTGTCCAGTTTTTTCCATCACCGGAATACCATACATCACTCAAGCTATGAAAATTATTCTCATCATCAACATAAATACCACCAATTACCCATAACTTGTTCTTAAAAACTACCGTGGCGTGCCCCCCCCTTGAACCGAAAGCAGCATCATTCATTACAAGAAACCAGTTTTTACCATCAGTGGTGTTCCAGATATCAGAACTGGTAGCAATTCCACCGATAACCCACAACTTGTTATTATATACAACTGTAGAGTGTCCACCTCGTGATGAAAAAGGCGTGGCGCGGCTTACACAGGTCCAGTTTTGCCCATCGTCTGTCACCCAGACATCATTTAAATCATCTATATTACTGCTTTTATCAAAGCAAAGGCCACCTATAACCCATAATTTATCATTATATACAACGCTGGTATGCCCGGCACGTGGTTTGAAAGGAGCATTTTCTATCATGGTTTTCCACAGTACGCCATCATCGGAATACCATACATCGTTATGTGCCCTTTTACCGTCCCATCCACCAATTACCCATAACTTGTTTTTAAACGTTACACAGGTATGCCCCGATCTTGCTTTAAAGTTCGCGTTTTCAGTAACCATATGCCAGTCATGTGAAAGTATGGCAGGATGTGAAACAATGTCGTTTCCAATAAATATTCCTCCAAGTAAAGATGATACAATGAATATTGCGAATAGAAGGAATATCTTATGTTTTATTACATGTTTTTTCATGATTTTTAATATTATCACTATTTATAAATTTGTATAAGTTTCCAGGTTGTCACACCTGCTCATTCATTTAGTAAACACTAAGGATATTATCTCGCAGTTTTCCGAGGATCGTAAGGTAGTCTTAATCCATTCCATGTAATATATCACCCGGAGGGGAAGCACCAGTATTATATGGATTATTTCATAGATTTAAAATATATATAAATATTAATAACATTTCCCAGATGTCAACTTAAAAATCATACTTTTTTCTTTATCATGAATGATTTACGTTGCAATTTTTTTTCGTATTTCGATGTTATATTTCTTCAGCTTATTGTGCATTGTTTTTCTTGAAACCTTTAATGCCCGTGCTGTAGTGGAAATGTTGTAATTAAAATGTTTCAACACCTCTTCAAGATATTCTTTTTCCATTTCTCCCAGACTCTTAATGCTGCCTTCACCCTGTATTGAAACTGTTGAAAAAACTGGTTCTGTAATACCATAAGGACTGCCTGCTTCTTCAAATTCCAGTACACTTTTAACTGTATCAATACCAATAATTTTTTCTGTGGACAGAAGCACCAGCCTTTTAACCACGTTTTCCATCTGCCTGACATTTCCGGGCCATGAATAATCAGACAAAAACAGCCGTGACTTCAGATCAAGTGTGATTTCACGGCCAAATTCTGTACTGAACTTATCCAGAAAATAATCAATAAAAAGAGGTATATCTTCTTTTCGCTCTTTCAATGGAGGAAGATATACCGGTACAACGTTGAGCCGATAATACAGGTCTTCTCTGAATGTTCCCTCTTTTACCATTTCGCGCAAGTCCCTGTTGCTTGCTGCAACGATCCGTGTATCAACTTTTATAACCTGGTTTCCACCCAGCCGCTCGAATTCTTTTTCCTGCAACACCCTCAATAGTTTTGCCTGCATATCAATAGACAGGTTGCTAATCTCATCGAGAAAAAGTGTACCATTACTTGCAACCTCGAATTTACCAATCTTTTTTGCTATCGCACCGGTGAATGCGCCTTTTTCATGACCAAATAATTCGCTTCCTATGAGGTCCTGGGGTATTGTGCTGCAATCTATTGATTTGAATGGATACTGCTTTCTGTTACTGTTGTAATGTATAGCCTTTGCGATTATTTCTTTGCCTGTACCGCTGTCACCGATTATCAGAATTGTACTGTCAGTATCGATTACCCTCTCAAGGGTCCCAAAGATCCTTTGCATTTTATACGACTTGCCAATAATATTTCTAAACCTGAAACTGACACCCACCTTTTCACGAAGTTCATTAACTTCTTTTTCCAGGTCCAGCTTTTCTACTATATTTTTCAATATGACAAGTAGTTTATCATTATCAAAAGGTTTTACAAGGTAATCATAAGCTCCAAGTTTCATAGAAGTTATAGCTGTCTCAATATCATTGGAGGCGGTTATTATAACCACAACGATGTCCATTTTGTTTTCCCGTAAACGACGAAGAACCTCTATTCCATTCATACCTGGCAACTGAAGGTCAAGTATCAATATATCACAGGGTTTATTTTTCAACCTGTCAAGTATGGTATCCCCGCGATCAATGGTTTGCACGTTGAATGAATCTTTGAGTAAATCTTCGAGAAAATCCCTGACCCCTTCTTCATCATCTGCTATTAATATGTCATATGTATTTTCCAACATGTTTTCCATTAATTTGTTTTAGTATGCAGTATAATATAAATAAATTAAAATACTATAGTAAACACGGAATCGGGAAATTTTACATAAGCGTTTAATTTCCAGCCCTGGGAATGTGAAATACAGTACGCTTCATATAATTCAGTACCCGTATTATAATACTGTGTAGATGAAAAGGGAAGATAGAATATCTTTTCCAGCATCTGGGTGAAATCAATTCCTTTGAAATTAAATGATACACCTGTTGTTTCATTTTCTACAAGTATCACATCCAGCTTTACGTCAGGATTGTTTTTCCAGTCAAAGCCTTCAACGATACAATATAACAACCGGGTAAACCTTTCTTTATCACATTTTATCATGCAATATTCTGGATCCGTGTAAAAATTAACCCTGCCGGATATTTCACCTGGCAAGTTGTCCATGAAATCTCTGACGACCCCTACTATATCAATTTTTTCCGTTTCCGTTGTCACTATAGAGAAAGTGGAGTATAAGTGATCAAATGTTTGATTTATCCGATCTATTTGTTCAAGTACCATTTTCTGTGATTTTTGAACAGCGGCGGCATCATTCACACCGGTTGACAGTAACTGGGTATACCCCTTCATAATAGTAAGCGGGTTTTTTATTTCATGACTGATATTTCGTATAATTTGCTCAACGATATAATACTCATCTGTCATTATGTTATCCATTAATATTCCAGTATCTTCGCGTCTGCCCAGAGTTTTTCAAGTTGATAATAAGTGCGGGTTTCTTCTGTAAATACATGAACAACAATTTCATCATAATCAATGGCAATCCACGGGGATAACATATTGGGCTTATTCTTTTCTTTTAAACCCGCTTTTTTAAAATAGGCCTGGGCTTCTTTGGCAAGAGCCTTGCAATGGATCAATGAATTACCCGTACATATTATAAAAAAATCCAGGTATGAATTAATTTCACGCAGATCAAGAAGTTTTATGTCCTTTGCCTTTTTTTCATCAAGCTGCCTGGCACAACCACGTGATAATTCAATAACGTTATCAATTGTCAGTGTTGTTGACTTCACAAAGCAAAATCCTTTCCTATGATTATCAGTATATCATTCAGCTGACCGGTATCAATAACATGATATATTCGATCCACCCCTATGATCGAAGAGACATTTCGCAGCTGTTCGATACTGCCCTTCTGGTTTATAATGACGGTGTTCTCATTGGGAGGGAATGGTGATGTACCGAATTCAACCACGGTCAAACCTTCCCGGGTAAGCATATTTCTCATTTTCTTTGCCAGGCCGGATATCATAGTTCCGTTCAATATTTTAACCTTTATTGATGACTCGTTGTTAACATTGAGCACAATTGGCTTTAGAAAATTTTCTTCATATATCTTATAGGTTACCTGGTCTACATAGTACCCCCCATTTTCGTCAACCCTGCCGGGAAGCACTGTTGAATGTAGATTGCCTGACTTATAAAGTATTTCTACTATAGCCAGGGCTTCCTGTGGCAATATATTTGTTTTTACATTTCGTAACATCTCAGATGCGAACTGACTGGTTACAAATTTTCTGTATGTATCTTTTTTATAAAAAAGTGTTAAAAGTACATCCAGTATCCTGTCATATTTTTGATAAATTGACTGGTTCTGCGAATTAACAATATAATTGATTATCCTGTTCCCATCAAGATAATTGACACCATAGCGAGTTCCGGTTAGATTTTTAGCCTGGTCAAGAATATACAGGTCAACCCCTTCAAGTATATCTACCATCCGACGTATATCTGATTGGTATAACTGCATGTAGAATGATATTTTCAGGTGAATGTCTTTATATATGGAATCAGTGATAATATCATGGTCATCTTCAAAATCAATAGAATCGATCCTGACACTCTTGTCCCCATCAATTTCAACAAGGTATGAAGGAGGAATAAACGTAATACCGCTATTTCCGTTTTCAGGATTTATACTGATTATGCTATAGAAGGGATTGGTATCTTCGTTATTGTTAATATTACCAGCTACCAATATATTTATGAGCTTATTCTTTTGTACCAGCACCTCTATAGCATTCCTGGTACGTATACGGTAAAAATAAATACCCGCTACAATCAATATAATTACAAGTACCGCAATAATACCTATAAACACATTTCTTTTCAACGTAAATACAACTCCTTACGCTTAATATACCCCCTGACACTCTCCGGGACAAGATAGCGTATAGTTTTTTTATCTTTTATTCTCTTTCGAATGTCAGATGAACTTATTTCAATAACCGGGTTGTTCCCGCACAATATTCTACTTATAAACCTGTTAAACTTGCTGTCAAGTTTATCACCGGGACGTTTCATAATGATAAATTTCACCAGTTTAAACATTTCTTCGTAGTCTTTCCATGTTTCTATATCATTGAACGCGTCATAACCGAGTATGAAAAAATATTCATTATGCGGATTGTCCTGTATCAGCTGTCTTGCTGTATAGATTGAATAAGAGGGTGTGTCCCTATCCAGTTCTATTGATGAAACATTGAAGACGGTATTACCATCAATAGCCAGCCGGATCATTTCCATTCTGTCTTTTGCTGATATTTCATTTTCCAACTGTTTGTGAACAGGATACTTGGCGGGAATGAACAAAATTTGGTGCAGGTCAAACTCTTCACAAATATATTGCGCATTTATCAGGTGTCCCATGTGGATGGGATTGAATGTGCCTCCAAATATACCTATTTTCAATCTACTGCCCTGTCCATTTGATTGGATATTATGGCTATAAGAATGCTGATTCAATTACTGTTTACCATATATAATAGTCAAGTATAATTCTCACAAAGATTCTTGTCCGACAATATCCTTAATAAGATCAGTAGAAACATTATTTTCATCGATAAACCTGTTAAATTCATTTTTATCATACCTGTATATTGACTCGAGAATTTGCTCTTTTACAGTACGTGATGTAGTCTTGAAAATCTCGCTGAAGAAATGAATATTTCGCTTTTCCATTTTATTGGAAATAAGCCATATTATTGTTCTTTTTATATATTCGGATCCTTCACGTTTAAAACGTTCTTCAAGAAAACGATTGTCTACCATACCATATGTTGAAAGCGAATAATAACCGGCTAACCTGTCCAGTTCGTTCTCACTGGACAGTAAATTCATCACATACCTGTATTCAGCCACCGGTCTAACTATGAAAATGGAAAGTGAAGACTGTTGAAGTACAAGTTGCTGCAACATCACATTACCAAGCAAACGTCCACCGCAAAGTCCCGCCAGCAAGGCAGATATCAAAATACCGGTTATTAGCAAAATATATTTTCTTTTTTCAGTTATCATATGATAGAATAGTACAAAATGCCGCTTCATCCTGTCCAGCTTGTTTTATTATTGCCCATTGTTCTTGACAAAAATTGATTGTTTCAATAGGAAACAAGGATACGTAAATCGTTACAAAAGTTTTTTTACCAACCTGCAGGGGAAACACATGAAATACGAGGCTGTTATCGGACTGGAAGTTCATGTCCAGTTAAATACTGAATCAAAAATATTTTGCGGTTGCTCTACCAGATTCGGATCAGACGCGAATACTAATATTTGCCCGGTATGCCTGGGGCTTCCCGGTGTCCTTCCGGTTTTAAACCAGGAAGTATTACGAAAAGCTATTCTCGCGGGACTGGCATTGAACTGTAAAATTTCTGAATACAGCAAGTTCGACAGGAAAAATTACTTTTACCCTGATCTTCCAAAAGCATACCAGATATCCCAGTATGATAAACCGGTATGCTATGACGGTTTTATTGACGTTACCACAGATAAGGGACCAGCAAGAATTGGAATAACAAGACTGCATCTTGAGGAAGACGCGGGTAAAAATATTCATTCTGAAGACCCTTCAAAAAAAGTATCCTATGTCGATTTTAACCGAACCGGGGTCCCCCTTATCGAGATCGTATCAGAACCTGATATAACCACATCAGAAGAAGCATACCAGTACCTTATGAACATGAAGGCCATATTGAAATATCTACAGGTATCTGATTGCAACATGGAAGAAGGAAGTTTGCGTTGTGATGTGAACATATCACTTCGCGAAAAGGGAATAAAGAAATTCGGTGAAAAGGTTGAAATAAAGAACCTGAACAGCTTCAGGGCAGTTAAATTATCTATTGATTACGAGATCAAGAGACAGGCTGCCATGCTTGATGACGGTGAACGTATTATCCAGGAAACACGGCTCTGGGATGCCAATACAAATCTTACATACAGCATGCGTTCAAAAGAGGAAGCCCATGATTACCGTTATTTTCCTGAACCCGACCTTCCCCCAATGGAAATCAATAATGAGATGATCCAGGAAATGAAGGATCAGATGCCTGAACTTCCCTTTGAAAAACGTAACCGCTTTATCCAACAGTATGAAATACCTGAATACGACGCGGAGGTTCTTACATCAACCTTCCAGCTTGCCAATTATTACGAGTCAGTAATCAGCGAAAATGTGAATCCGAAAAAAGCATCCAACTGGATAATGAGTGAACTCATGGGGAAAATCTCTGACTCTGAAAAAATCGATGATTTCCCTGTAACCCCGTTAAAACTTGCCACTTTGTTAAAACTTATCGAAAATAATACCATAAGTGGTAAAATTGCAAAGACTGTATTTGAAGACATGATATCTACAGGAAAAGATCCTGAGAGTCTTATAAAAGAAAAAGGTCTTGAACAGGTTACCGACAGTGGTGCCATTGAAGAATTGGTAGATAACGCGATCAAGAACAATCCACAATCTGTTGAAGATTACAGGAATGGGAAAGAAAAGGCTTTGAAATTTCTCGTAGGCCAGGTGATGAAAGAATCCCGTGGTAAGGCAAATCCCCAGATGGTTAACGAAATACTGACAAAGAAACTCTTATCGTAAGCAGTAGTATAAAATAATTTTCAGGAGCATATTAAATGGAATCACTAACCAGCACAAAGATACCTGGAGCACGACGATTGTTCAGCGGTAAAGTTCGTGATGTTTATCGTGTTGACAGTGAACATTTAATTATTGTATCTACCGACAGGGTTTCAGCCTTTGATTACGTTTTCCCCAATGGTATTCCTGGAAAAGGCATAATTCTTAACAAGATATCCAACCTCTGGTTTAAACATATTGAATTTGCCAAGAATCACCTTGTTGAAACTGATTTTTCCAAATTTCCAAAACCTTTTTGCGATTTTCCTGAAATGCTGAAGGATCGTTCGGTGCTTGTAAGAAAGGCGAAGCGAATTGATTTCGAATGTGTTGCCCGTGGTTATATCATTGGAAGTGGCTGGAAGGATTACAAAAAAACCGGTAAAATATGCGGTATTGACCTTCCTGAAGGACTGCAGCTGGCTGAAGAACTTCCTTCTCCCATTTTCACCCCCGCGACCAAGGCTGATACAGGGCATGATGAAAATATATCCATTGATTACATGAAAAAGACAATCGGTGCTGAAACTTCAGAGAAACTTGCCCATCTTACCCTGCAGATTTATGATTACGCGCGGGAGCATCTTCTGAAAGCAGGTATCGTGCTGGCCGACACAAAGCTTGAATTCGGTTTTCCTGGTAATGAAATTGTACTCATAGACGAGGTGCTCACACCGGACAGCTCCCGTTTCTGGGACGCGGATACCTACGAACCCGGTGTTTCTCCACTTAGCTTTGACAAGCAATTTATCAGGGATTACCTGGAAACCACAAGCTGGGATAAGAATTCGCCCCCGCCTCCGCTACCTGATGATATTGTAAGTAAAACTATGGAAAAATATGAAGAGATTCTGCACCGAATTGAAGGCATCTGGACTTGATTTTATGGATAAAGTTTAGTATATTTTCATACGATATTAAATGCAGAACTATTCAATGTTACTTAAATAATCGAGGGGGGAATTGATGGCCATACCCAAAAGGACTCCGTATGACCAGTATAAACAGACAGAGATAGGCACAGCAAACCAGGGCAAACTTATTGTTATGCTGTATGACGGTGCCATTAAGTTCCTTAACATTGCTATCGAGAATATGGAACCCAGAACCTATGATATCGTTAACGCGAATATTATTAAGGCACAGGATATCATTTCAGAGTTATTACTATCATTAAACATGAATGATGGGGGCCAGATTTCCCAGAACCTTTTTAACCTCTACATGTTCTTTAAAAAGCAACTTCTTGAAGCTAATATCCAAAAAGATCCCAAATTAATTACCGGGGTCATCAAAATGCTGCAGGAACTTCGTGACGCGTGGGATCAAATATCAGCCCAGGAAACCAAGTCAGATAAAATCCAATCTACTGGCAAAGGCAGTTTCAGTATTGAGGGATGACGTAAAAACTCTTCTGCATCAACTACAGGATATCATGAACCAAACACAGCAATTGCTTCATGATATCCACCAGCACAACTCTCAGCTGCACTATTTCATAAAAACAGAAAATTACAATGCTATTACAGCATTAATTGATGAGAACAATGATACATTTGACTCATTGTCAGAATTGAAATTCGAGGAAAACCGAATAAAAGAAACACTTGCCGCGATTATTGGTATTGATATTGATATGCTTTCGAAGCGATTCGAAGAAGAGGATATTGCTATTTGGAAGGAAATAAGTGGTGCACAAGACGCTATATACAGATTGATGGAGTCTGTCTATGAGCAGAATAACGATATTGTTAAAAAGATGGAAAGCCTGAAATCAACAATTCATAACGACCTGAAAAGTATGCAGGTAACATTAAAATGGTATAGAAAAAAAGAAGGTTGACTATAACTCTTCTGTCTTTTTTTCACTTAGCATTTTTTCTCTTCGCTCAAGCATTGTATCATAATCAAATCTGTACTTTTTCTTCTTGTAAACCTTTTTAAACTTCTCATGGTATTTCTTTGATTTATAATATTCTTTCATACGTCTTGATACGGGAAATATCTGTTCAGATGGATCATACACCTGTGGTTCGCCGGTAGATTCGTCAATAATGGTTTTCGTTAACATCCCCCACGAAAGATCTGCAAGAGAATACCCCTTCAGGTCTCTCAGCATGGCTTTCAACACTGCCTCGTGAGATGGATTAAAGAATTTGAATTTTTTGGAGTACATTACCGCGCCGTGGAAATGATCCGGTACATCCATAAAACCGTCCTTCACCACTTCCTTGCCAACAAGATACATAATATCCATCATGTATTTAAGACTTCCAAGGCCGGGTTTATTCTGGCCGGGCAGTTGTGGTTTGTCCGGATCAAATTTCTTTTCCGGCTTTTGCGCGGATAACCATTCGATAACAACCATGTCGAGGGTGATAATATCGTTATCTTCTTCGAAAAAACGCTTCTCCGGAACAAACCGTGATTCAGATACCCGCAGGTCAACCAGGAGGTTTTCAGGAGTTTTATCTTCATAATATATTTTAAGGTAGTTTATCTGTGCTTCATCCCTGTCAATATCCACCTGTATATCTTCGAATCCCATTTTATTCAAATGGTCGACTAATCCTACCTTTCTTAAAAGGTTCATAATATCTTCTGGTTTTAGCCTGTTTAGAAAAAGGGCATTATCTTTTTTCTGATAAGCGAAATACCCGAAACTACCGTCAAGGTCAATATCTGACATTTCCCTGGATAGAACGTTACCCATATCAACCGGCTCAAAGTACTTCATTACAGAACGCTTATTGGGTTTTTTCACTCTTTCGCTCCACGAAGGAAATTTTATTCGGCCCACCTGTTAGAATTATATACCATCTTTATCTGCATAAGAAGATGCTCCATATTATGAGGATCTACTGATGGAACCACCATCATGCGTGCAAATTTATCATATTCACGAACCTTGAGTAAAGATCGTTTATAATCATCATTCAATGTTTCTCCAATAATTATGAGACGGGCACATGTTTTCTCATAGACCATCAGAAGATCTTCGGGATTTGTAACAGATATCACATCTTCTGTGGGTATAAAATCAGGTGCTATCTCAATATTCGATTCTCTCTTCCTTGAAACCAGTGTTGTGACTAGATCGGTATTTTTCTTAAACCTTCCAACAAAGTTATTATCAGCTTCAGGTTGAAGGTTAACAAAAACTATTATACCATTTTCTGAGTTGCGAAAAAATATTTTTTTATTTTTTGAAATATTTCGTTTAACCTGGTTCCATTTTTTGTAATCAAGGGGTTCGTTATGTGTAATCACCCTGGCAGGGATCAATGATGAGGGATCATCCGTATAAATATCACCTATATGATACAAAAAGCGCTTACGTTTCGTGTACCCGCTGATATTATCAAGTTCTTCAAGATGCCGGTCAATATCATAGAATCCCATGGATGAATACGGTATCCTGTATTCAACTGGAAAAGTTGACGAGAGATAACTGTAAACGATTTCATCATATAGTATATCTGCTTCTTCCTGACCCGCTTTATCCAGGAAAATCAAGTCATCTTTATACAATTCCTGATTATAACGGTATTTTCTACCCTTAGCTGTAATTTCGCCAAGAATCCTGCAGGTGAACTGTGGATCCTGATCTTTCACGTCAATTAGCTGACGGATTTTAACTTTCATTATCCCGCATTCGACAATTAGTTTTATTCTTCATGCTGATTCTTGATATTATATCGCATGAATTATATTCTTTTTTACAGTATCGGACAAAAAATCACAATTGCAAGAATATTTTACTATCATTTTGCGTCGTATTGTAAATACAGTACATCCAGGTGTCTATACACAGGAAGTTGATTTTCTTATTCCTCTTTCAAGGTCTAATTCAAGAGCGTGTCTTCCTTTTTTAATTTTGATTTCAGTTGATGGATATCCGGCAAAACAATAGTGGTTATCATATCTCGGGTAATCACCTTGTATCATGGGGATACCGTTTACCTTAAACCTGCCTTTCCAGCCGAAAGAAATATTTCCAACTGAAGGAGATTCATAGGTAACTTTACCTCCTGCCACCCGCAACCTGCTTGATGTGATTCCCTGCACAAATAAACTGAAGGTTCCATGATCCTTTTTACGTCCACACTCGCATATCCATGTGTTATTTCTACCCGGCGCGATAACTTCTTTACCGGCGTCCTCACCTTTATCCTGCCACCAGTATCCATTGGCAGAATATAGTGCAATGTAACCATCATTTTTTCTTCCGAAAATCCACCCACCCTTCTCTATCACTTCATCAAATTTATCACAAGGAAACCAGGCGTGTGTTATAAACAAACTGTTGGTCATATACAAACCCGGCATTCGTGAAATTCTGTAACACGCGATCAGAACATTTTCGTGCTGTGCAACACGAGGTAATGTACCTGAACCAACCCAGTATCCGGCTGAAGTATTTTCAGTATGACCGGGGTGAGTAGTAAACACTACAGCTTCTGGTGACAGGGTAGCCTGCCAGATATGCTGCTGATCACCACCGTACCCCTTCCTGTAATCAACTGCCGAGCTCAGCATGTAATCGGGAGTCCGACAGGTATATGTATTTACCTCTTCGCGGGTATTCCTTGTGAAATCCTTTTCCATTACCCTGGCAAGAATCGGCAGCAATCCTGTGTAGCGGAGAAACTGTATCAGTCCCTTTTTTGCTTTGAACATGCTGAAAAAATTGTTTTCCCACCATCTATACCTGTCAAAGAGTTTCATTACAGTCTGAATTGTTTTTGGATGGACATATGCTTCCATGCTCAAAAGTACCATCGCGTCATCGGGAACTTTTCTGTTTAATCCGAACTTTTTCGCGTCTTTTATCCTGAAACTCATACGCTGCCTGTTTATCATGTGTTCTTCGTTGTGATGATGTGCTATCTGGGAAATCACCGTTGGCAGCCTGTATTCTGAACTTATGGCAAGGGTTACCGCGCTCATATTATCAATACCTGAAAAGACACCCATACCAAACAGCAGTTTCGCTGTGTCCGTAGTGGATTCCACAAGCCCGCTTTTCTTTTCCGCGGCATAGCTTCGTCCATGGGTTGAACCAAAAACCCCTTTGTACGAATTCAATGCCATATCCAAAAATATTAGATCAAGAATGATCTGTGCCTGCCGTACAATGACAGGATCAGCACAGAAGTCCACCAGGTTGACAAGTGCCGTAATGTCTTCATCATAATACACGTGAGACAGCCATTCACTGAAACCTGTCTGGTAGCGCAACCGCATCCAGGTGAGAAGTCTCTTACGCGACGCTCTCATCTTCTGGTGCCCGGTCATACCCGAGTTTGCAAATACCTGATCCGGAAACATCTGGCCGGCCAGGTATTCGTTAGCTGAAAACATAACCTGGTGATTCTCTGTCCAAGTACACATAGAATCAATACCGGGCTCATCAGGCCAGTACTTGAAGTTCAGCAATGTTTTTTCAGCTGCCCCGATAAATTTTTTATCCAGAAGTTTACTGTCACGAAACTGGTAGAGTATACGCACAATACCCAGCATCACGAAATCTGCACAATCGTATCTCTTATTTATAAAATCAAGGGCACTGTTCAAGGCTCCCTTATGCACCGGCCCCTTTTGATTGTACAGCCGGGCAAGTTCGGTATAGTATCCCTTGATAAACTTTTTCGCTGGATTCTTCTGCAGGTGTTGAAGAAGAGACTTTTTACGCTTTTCGTAATTACCTGAAAAGGGCTTTTCGCTATACGAATCAGCTACCGCTTTCACGGGGTAACCCGCGGGTGATTTTCCGTAATCCTTCAATTGAAAATCTGTTACGCTTGTGGTTTCAAAAAAATCATAATTATAATTTGCTTCTTTAGTTCCGTTATTTTTCATGGTACATTTCTCCACGTGTCAATTTGTAGATTTACAGTAAACCATATAATTTCATCATAAAAATTCCCCCGGCGATAGTAAACAATGAAAAGGTAGTGGTAAGCAACACAATTTGTGCCGCGAGGTCTCCATCGTTATCCATGGCTTTTGCCATTATAAACGAAGAGATTGCCGTGGGACACGCAAAGACAAGAAACACCGCCCCCAGTGTTTCACCGCGCAATCCCATCTGTATTGATATTATTACCGCCAGAACAGGAAGTATAATGATCTTTGTAATCGATGCCCCAAGGGCGGTGATGAAAGTATGTTTCATCCTGCTGTAATCCAGGGTAGCACCTATGCACAGCAATGCCACGGGAAGGGTCATCTGTGCCAGGTATGAAAGGGTGCGATGGATAACTCCCTCGATACTGATCTGAAGCAATGAAAATGGGACAGCAAGTAAGACGGCGATTATCAATGGATTGGTTGCAACCTGTATAAATATGTGGAAAGGGGTAAGGTTATTTTCTTTTTTCAGGGGAATTGTGAGCGCAAAAACGGATAATAAATTATACAATGGCATAAGAAATGCCAGCAAAATAACCACCAGCGTAACCCCGTTGTCACTGAACATGTTGATCGCCAGGGCCAGCCCGATAATGGCATTATTACTTCTGAAGGTTCCCTGGATAAATGGTCCCTGTTGCGTGGCTTCTTTTATGAAGATAACAGCTGCTATCCATGCAATTATGAATGCCATGAATGTAAGTCCGCACACCATGAGTATAACATTTGCATCGAATATCAGCGTAAAGTCTGCCGCCGAAATTTTTAAAAAAACCAAAACCGGCATGGCAAGATTAAAAACAATCGCGTTGGCCTTCGTCACGAAAATGTCATCCATGAATCCAAGGCGTGCCATAATCCTGCCGGCAAAGACAACCAGGAATACAGGTACCACAGCATTAATAGTAAAAAGAAGGTTATCCATAGTTCATGTATTCCAGGTAACGGGAATCAACTTCAATCTTTCGGCCTGATTCAGCCGACTGGTATATTGCTGATATGGCCGCCAGTACCGGCAACGACTGTTCCACTGGAACCAGGTAGGGAATGTCCTTTTGAATCCACAGCCTGAATGCGTCCATGCTGCGGCTCAACGCGTGTATACCCCGAACCGGCAATTTTGACTTTTTAATTTTAGTTCCATACACCTTAAGCTTTCGTTCTGATTCAAAACCCGTATAAATCGCCGTACCCTTTGAGCCATACACCTCGATTTGCACTGGTCTTGATGGTACCGCTATCATTGAACTGTTCACTTCAACAAGTCTTCCATCTTCCATTTCAATAATTCCCATGGCAAGATCTTCAACTTCAACATCGGTAAACACCCGCTGTGCTGTCATGCCCTGCGCCGATTTCATTTTCCCGTTGAATGACCACAACATCAGATCCAGTATGTGACTTGCCTGTGTGAGCAGGGTGCCACCTCCCGCTTCTTCCATGGTGCAATGCCATGGACTTATTTCAAAATAATCACTGTCCCGGTGCCACGGCAGGTTGCATCTGCCATAATAAAGATTTCCAAGCTGTCCATTCCTGGCGGCATTTACCATGGTATAGCATTTGGGATCATACCTGTACTGGTAGTTGACACCCACCTTCAGTTTCTTCTGACGGGCAACCCTGCAGATTTCCAGGGCCTCGTCCA
>CAZAOK010000023.1:0-5850 GCA_964486725.1 uncultured Leptospiraceae bacterium | reverse complement strand
ATGTCACCGCATCCGATCATTCCGATTCTGAATTTCGCGCTCATAATGCCTCCAGTTATTATTGAATTACCCAGGTAATTCCACGCCTGATAATCTCTTTGAAAACCGGGTGGTCTGCAGATTTTGAAGTATGCCCCAGTGAGAAATAGCAGATTCGGCCACTTCCCTGTTTTTTTGTCCAGATAACAGGTTCAGAGGTTCCGTTATTGTCCGCTACCGCATGTACGGTAACCTCCTGGCTGTACCGATGTATATACAATTCATCCTTCACGTTAAACGGGGGAACATCACCAAAAAGGAAAGAAGATGTATCCGGCGTAACGGTGAAATTTTGCACCACATCATGTGAAATAAATTTACCGCCGAGAAATTTCTCGTAACCAGGCTCTTTCTTAAAAGACGCGGAAGCCGCGTGAATGGCCAGACACCCCCCCCCATGTTCTACGAAATTCGTAAGCGCATCCAGTGCCTCCCCGGAAATCTTCTGCCGGTGAAAGAACAGCACTACAGCATCATATGATCCCGTTTGTAATTTCTTCAAACCTTCAACCGAATGAGCCCTGGTGATGTTACCCTGTCCGTTGAGCTCAATCATGGTTTTAACTTTTCGTATCAGGGGAATTGAAGGATGTATAATTCCCGTTGCCACATACAATATATTTTTCACCAGCTATTCCTCCCTGTTGAAATATTCATCCTCTCTGAATTGCTTCCAAACCGTTTCAAACCATATCTCTGATTCAGGTACGGCACGGGCCTTCACCATCTCGCATGTGAAATCAAGGTTTGCGCCTGTCCTGATCTCCTGGATAAAACCGCGAAGTGAATTATTTCCACCTGCATCGTTCAGCCAATTTGTAAACGAATTGTTCATTTCTTCTTCCCATGCCTCTGCTGAACCTAAAAGCCATGACCCCCGTCCCCCCGTGATCTTTTCAAAAAGATTGGAGGCGGACACAAGGAATGCCATGGCGGTAACCAGCAGGTCTTCATTCTGTAAAAACATGATAAGCTGATTGCTGTCGCTTATTCCTGAAAACCTGTGCACTTCCATCATCTGCCTGCATGTATTTACGGCATTCCTGATCATTATGGGATCCCTGAAAATACCCATATTATCTGACATGAGTGACTGCAGGGCCTTCCGTTCACGTAGCGGATCAACCTTACCGCCAACCTGGTACAAGCCATCAAGGTATTTGAGCCTTTCACGCAATGATTCATGCAGTAACTCTTCGTCATTGCGTTGAATATGTATCTCACCATGACTTTTGCTTCTGCGGGCTATACGCTGGGCGGCCCTGAGCGAGCCCACCTGGCCAGAATTCAAAGCGCTTCCTCCGGGACGGTATACGCCGTGGGTACCGCAGCATTCACCCACCGGGAAAAAGTTTTTCACATTGGATTCCCACCAGTGATCCGCAGCAAGACCGCCGTTCATGTGCTGATGACATACGGCGATTTCAAGCGGTTCAACCGCAAGGTCAATACCCTTTTGAAGGTACAGCCGGTATGCGGGTTCGTTCATCCGGCGAAGCCTTTTTACCGGGGTATCTTCGTCTGCCCCCGAGTTTTCAAGGTATTCTTTCACAATGGTGGGGAGGTATTGTATTTCAAATGTAAAGTTCTCTATCGAAGGATTATGTCGAAAGTCCATAAAGACCCGTCTGCCCTTCATTTTCTGCTGGTAATACACCAGCAGGTCTACCAGTGATGATCCGTATCCTGATATTTTACGCACATCAAATGGCCACTGGTATCCTTTCAAAAACTGCACCGTTAGTTGTGTCATTGCATCGGGGAAGTAGTCGTTCAGAAATTCACGTTCATCTGAGCCATCATCATTGGTAGAGATATACCTGGGCAGCACCTGCTGAAAACTGCCTGACAGGTTCCATCTTACTTTTGTTGATGCTATGCCGAACTGGTTTTCCGTGAGATTCTGCGCCCTGGCCCCTCCCCTGAGTGCCAGCCCCAGCGCCCCAACCTGCGAATGCGGATATACCGAATCCCTGAAGAGTGCCCCGGGCCCCCCTGTTCCGTATACAATATACCGGGCTTCAAACGCTACCAGTCCGCTGGCTGCATCGTCTTTCCTGGTTTTATCTATGGCAACAATGCCTCTACAGGCAGGTGATTCACCCGGCGGGGTATCGACGATCAAATCCATGATATAATAATTTTCAAGGACGGGTATTCCAAGTTGACGAATCTCATTTGCCAGTTTTTCATACATCATTATGGATGTGCGCGGCCCGGCTGACGTCCCCCGTCCCCTCTCATCGTGGTCGGTTATATATCCCGCGTATTCACCGAATTCGTTACAGGGAAAGCCCACCCCCAGCTCCACAAGGTGGAAAAATTCACGCTCAGACAGGGCTGCCTCCACGAGTGCGATATCCCCATGCATACACTGCCCGTTGAAAAGATCAAAGGCCATTTCTCTTATACCGTCCCTTGTATCTCCACCGGGGTTGAGCCTGTAGTATGTCTGTTTATCTGAACCGGTATTGGCGGACGTGCCCGCTCCCATTCGGTCGGTAACTATTACCACGTCCTCAATTCCAAGCCTTTTACAATGCAGTGCCCCGTTCAACGAAGCCGTACCCGACCCCGCCACGATAACTTCGCAGGATATTTTCGGTATGGTTCGTCCATCGATAGTGAGATGGGATACACGCACGGTTATAATCTCCTTATGTGAAATCCGCCATCCACGTTAAGCACAGAACCGGTTGCATATGGATGATAGCCTTCCACGATTCCCATAACAGTCCTGGCTATATCACCTGGTTCACCAATTCGCGGTATTGGCAACAGTCCTTCATCTACCAATTGTTCATACCTGCCCATAACCCCTTCTGTCATACCTGTTCGAATTATTCCGGGTCGTATCTCAAACACAGCCACGTTTTCACCCGCCAGCCTGGAAGCGAACACCTGTGTCATCATCGACAGGCCCGCCTTTGATATGCAATAGTCCGCCCGATTGGTGGAAACGGTATAGGCTGACAACGAGGATATATTGATTATATATGATGTCGATTCATGATTCATAAGTTCATGAGAGAGCAGCCTGGTGAGCATGAATGGACCGGTTAAGTTTACATCAAACAGGCGGGTCACATCATCCCGTTCAAGTTCAAGCACGTCCTTTCTGTCTTTGGTGGACATACCGGCATTGTTCACCAGCACTTTCAGTTCGCCTCCCAGCTGATGTATCTTTTCATGGATAGCCATGTGTGTGATGTCATCGGCCACGTCCCCCCGCACGTAATGACAGATGTTTTTATCACCTGAAGATTTGCGCAGTTCATCCATAAATTCTGATATCTCTGAAATGTCCCTGCGCCCATTAAGGATGACGGTTAGCCCCTTATCTGCCAGTGATCGGGCAATGGCTTTGCCGATCCCCGAAGTTGACCCGGTAACCACGGCCAGTGTTGATTCAGGAGATGTTTTCATCAGGGTTTCTCCTTAACACGTTTGTGTATCACTGAATCACCCGGGATGAAACTACCGTTCACCTCCAGGCGTAATTCTCTTGTTTCTTTTCTTGTGATATTGTCAAGCAGCCAGCGTGCTCCCAGGAAACCCATGTCATATGTTGAAAGACTTATGGTGGTAATGGACGGGCTGAAAATTCGGCGCATTGGCGAGTCATCGAAACCGGTGATTCCCATGTTTTCGGGAATACTGATGCCCCTTGACTGAAATTCTCCTATGAGTCGTATGGCGAAATTATCGTTGAAACAGGCTACCGCGTCGCAGCCAGTCTCAATAAAGTATTCAGCGGTATTATGGTTGATATCCTCGATCTCTTTAACCGTGCAGACCGGCAGGTTATCACAAGTACCCGTATTTTCATGCGCTGCCAGAAGGTATCCCCTGTACCTGTCTTCATTGACGGGTATATCTGAACAGCCAAGATAACCTATTTTTTTATAGCCCTGCCTGTAGAGATAGGTTCCAAGTGTCAACATGCCCTGTAGATTGTTACATGATATATAGTTTTCACCCACGTATGTCCGGTTCAGAAACAGGTATGGCACCCTTCCTTTTCTTAGAGTATGTAATGCTTCTTCTGACAATGTACCGAATGCGCAAATAATTCCATCACTTTCAATGGCTTCTGTTTTTACCTGTTCTTCCAGGTCATGAAATGTCTGCACCTGCAGGTGACATTTGACTGTATCGAATGCCCCGTGTATGGCGGTAACGAGTTCTCCCATATCATAAAAAGGGTTTACTGCCAGTTGGGAATGTTCCGGGACGGCTATGGTTATGTTTACCAAACTTCTGCTAACAGGTCTTCTGCGTTTTTGCACGGCGAAGTTATACTTCCTGGCAATATCAAGCACCCTTTCACGCGTGTGATCAGATATACCGGGTTCATTATTCAAGACCCTTGAAACCGTACTTGCCGACACATCGCATATTTTTGCTATATCTTCAAGTGTGTTCACTTCTTTCATTTCCTGTCCTCATTATCATATACTATACAATGTACCGGGTCATGTTTCTTTAATAGCCTTGAGCAGCCGCCGCACAGGGTGCAGTAATTCACCTGGTCAGCATTGCCATCCATGATCTTGCGGGGGGTCAGGGGGTCAGCCAGGTTTTGTCTTCCAAATCCAGCGAGGTCAACGTAGTTTTTTTTGAGGTTTTCACCGGCAAGCATGGGTCCTTCTTCTCGGGCAGATGAATATGCCGAACCGATTACCGTTAAACCCGGAAAGTGCTCTTTTACCAGCTTCTGGTACCTGAAATGATAGTAGAGAAAAAAGCTGTTACTTTTTACCGGCCTGGTCACATGGGGGGTTACGGCAGGAACTCCCGCTGATACGTTTATGTAATGGGCTCCCGCTTTTTCGCATAAGGCGATGCTGTCCATCATATTATCAGTATTCTCAATTAATTCATCGGGACCATCTGTACCGCAACCACCCCTGATGCCCTCGTATAATGATATTCGTGAACCAGTAATTAATCGCGGATAGTCACGTGATGCTTTTTGAAATATTTCCCGAAGTATTCGTGTGCGTCCCATGGGGTCATTGCCATATCCGTCTTCACGGGTATTTGCGGGACGCAGCATCTCTCCAAGCAGGTATCCGTGACATGCCTTGATGTCAACCCCATCGGCACCCGCCATTGCTGCCAGCCTTACCGCATGGTGAAACTCATCTGTAATTCGTGATAATTCATCCGTGGTAAGCACCCTGCAGCTGTCATCTTCATCTTCATACATCTTTACCCGGCGTGAAAAACTGCCGCTTTGCCTGCCGGAATGGGTTAACTGAAAGAAAAGCAGTGAGTCGGGGTTCTCTTTCTTGAATGCTTCAACAAGTTTTTTAAAGCCATCCAGATTCTTTTCGTTGAGTATGAGTCCATTGGGTCTGGCAAGGCTTTCCGGGGTGACCGAGACTGCTTCAAGTGATACTATTCCCCATGATCCCCTGGCAAGCTTTCGGTACCTTTCAATAATTGCGTCACTGACACTACCACCGTCTCCAGCGCGATTGATTTCCATGGCCTGGGCAAAAAACCGGTTGGACACGGCTCTTCCGTGTATGGTATAGTTTTTTTTCAGGTCACTGTAATTATCCATGTGTTATTTATACTGTTGCATGCAATTATTGCAAGTATTTTTTGTGTTTGTTTTCCCTCTATATCATCGTGTTAAATATATATATCCGTTAAATAACGATTGTATTTTGATGAATAGTAATAATTTTTATGGTTTGAAAGATTATTGGGGCGAACATGAAGTACAGATATTAATGAGTAATGAATTAAGAAAGGACTAATTACATAGAAGATTCGTAAGAATCATTATTTAAAAGAACC
>CAZAOK010000022.1:0-44644 GCA_964486725.1 uncultured Leptospiraceae bacterium | reverse complement strand
TCCCCCCGCCTTCGGCGGGGGGAGATGCTGAATTATTATTCATTTTATAATAATTCTGATTATTCAGTATGACAGCTGAGTAATTACCACAAATTATTCTATTAGTTATATGTACTTTCGAGGTAAAAAGTGTTACATTTTTCATTCATTTTGTTGCAGAATACATAAAAAACGTGAATAATAAATATACAATAACGAACAGGGGAAGGATATGACAGAGATAATGAGATTTGATTCAGGTGAACTAACCCGGGAAGTTGTTACATCTATGAAGGGAGAAAAACGCATACATGTGATATTTTCAACCTTTGGGGAACGTGAGGCTTCGTTGATATATGAGAAGATCTCACTGTTACGTGAAGAGCTTGGCGATCTGGTTGACACAATTTACCTGTCACACAGGCGCGCGGGGGACGATGAAGAAAAAACTGAGCAGATGGCACGTAAAGCTGATCATAACGTGGAGATCCTTATTTGTAACAACATGGAAGTGCCGGATATGGGGAAGGAAAAGGGCAAGGGGGCGGACATGCGAAGAGCCCTGTATCATATTAATATCACGAAGGCAGGCAGTAACCTCGATGATCATATAGTTATATTTCTTGACGCTGACGTTGTACCGCAATACTTCGGTGCTCACTTCGTTACCGGTCTTGCCGGTGCCGTGTTAAAAGGAAATGATTTTGCCAAGGCAAGTTTCTGGCGTGAAATGGGGCGGGTAAAGAAATATGTAGCCCAGCCCCTGTTCTCTGTGATAGATCATCCCGGACTTGAAAAACTCTCGCAACTGGCGTATCCCCTTTCCGGGGAAGTGGGTGGTACTGTTTCATTTTTCAACAGTGTGCATTTCTGGCAGATATACGGTGTAGAAACGGGAATAAACATAGATGCCAGCATACACGATTACAGGGTGGCGGACGTCAACCTGGGCCTGTATGATCATGAACATCATGGGGATACAGGCATACAGAAAATGTCCTTCGGGATAATCCGTACATTCATACGGCAATGTGTTGATTACGGCATACTCGAATTGAAGGATGGCGCAACAATCAGTGACATCTTCAAAGCATCCTACATCGATGAGAAAGCCCAAAGGCAGGAAATGGAGTTTAACCTGGAAGAGAAAAAATATCAGCCCCTTGGAAATATATTATAACAGAAGGCTCATTCCGGAATGAGCCATATTTTTCATTCTTCGCGAACTTTGCGTACTTGGCGTCTTAGCGGTAAACTATTCCTTCACAAGCGACCGTAATACCTCGATGCGGGCGGTGAGGGTATCCAGCGAGTCGGTGAGTGAGTCAGACTTCTCGGTAACCATCCCTGTAATTTCAACCAGTTGTTCAATGGAGTTGGTTACTTCCTGTATAGTAATCTTCTCTTCTTTTGTGGCAGAGGTAATATTAGAAGAACCCGTGAGTATTTTCTGCATGTTTTGCTCGATTGTTTCGGTAAGCTTTTCCTGTGAGATGCACAGGTCAAGTATGGTATCTATTCCCACGTTTACATTATTTACCGCGGTTTCCACGTCATTAATGGATTTGCCTGATGTAACAATGAGTTCTGTCTCGTTTTCGATATCCGCAACGGTTTCCAGTAAAATCGACTGAATTGATTTTGACTGCTGAATGGATAGTTCAGCCAGTTTCCCGATCTCGTCGGCAACAACCGCGAACCCGCGTCCGTATTCACCCGCGCGTGCCGCTTCAATGGAAGCGTTAAGAGACAACAGGTTAGTTTTTTCAGCGATATCATTTATGATTTCTGTAATCTCGCGAATGTTCCCCGAGGAGTTTTTGATCTTTTCCATGCCGTCGCGAACCTCTGAGAGTTGGGTCCTGGTTTCCGATGTCTGTCCCTGGCTTTGATAGCTAAGTTTCACAGCTTCTTTGGCAGCTCCTGTTATATCACTTATTCCATTGATGTAACCCATGAGGAGTTCCTTGTTGTCATTGATAACATTGTCCTGCTCGCTGGCGCTGGTGGCGATCATATCCACACTTGACGCAAATTCTTCCATTGCAGCGGTGGTTTCTTCAAGATTACTGCCCTGGTCATTCATTCTGCCCTGCAGGGCGTTTGCTGTTTCTTTAACAGATTGTGAAAAAGTAGTTAGCTCTTCAATAGATTCCTTCACATTCTGTATTATTGACAGGAGATCGCTGTTTGTCTGCTCAACGTATTTCTGTGATTCCACCAGGTCTTCAGCCATCTGTGTTGAACGCATGGACAAAACCGCTCCGAAGGCGATGATAAAGCCGGGGTATCCAAGGTTGATCCAGAAATAATTGGAGTAAATTACTCCAGCGACGGTAAGTGAATCATGTCCTATGCATATCATAATAAGAATATATCCGAAAAGCAGGGGCACGGCGCCGCGTACCTTATTCAGAAGACCGCGTATAATAAGTATACCCCATATCACCTGTAGAATTATGCCGAAACCACCTATAACCGGAAATCGCCAACCTGTTACCGGGTTATCTACCGTAGCTGTCATGCTGATGATTATTGTTATCACGGTAAGCCCGGTGAGCACCAGCCGAACCATACGGCTGGTTTTCTCAAGCATGCGTTCAATAAAAAAGAACATGAAAAGGGCTTCAAGGGACAGCAGGGCATAATACAGCTTGTCCTGCGTATTGAAATCCATGATAAAATATTCAGGAAGGTAAAAATGCATGGCAAGGAAACACCAGATTAATGAGATAATGCCAAAATAGAGTGTTAAAAGGTCCCGATTTTTCATGTAAAAGTAAAATATCAGAACACTTAAGATTAACGTAAGAAAGCTGGTGGCCATGGCTACATATTCAGCCATCAAGCGCCGAAAGAAAGTGATTGTTTTCGCGTCACTTACTGATGATATAAGAGGCTCCCCGTTGTATTCAGCATTTTGATTGCTGAATACCCTTATAGCGATGGTATTCTCTCCATCGAAGTTTATAATATCTCCCGGAATAATATAGTACCTGAAGTTATTCCAGTTTGAATGAAAATCAGGGTATTCACTGCCGGCTGATCCGATTCTGTACCCGTTAAAGTATGTATCTTCGACATCCCAGATTTTACCAAGGGTAAAGGCGTTGTGCTGATTTTTGAATGAAGATGGTATGGTAACCGTTTTTCTGAGCCAGAGAGTCTGCCTGCTTTTCCTGTCTGAAAGCTTTCCTGGAAGATCTATGGTATCCCATTGGCTGTGGTCATATTCAGGAGACCTGAAGGCTGCATTATCATCGGTGCTGATTCTCCATTGACTGCCGATGTTGATGGAATCGTCGCTGGTGTGGGTACACTGTATGAAAAGCAACGATGTTATTATGATTAGTGAATAGCATACCAGTTTCTTCATGAATTAGAATATCCCTTTTAATGACTAGTCTATGATGATATTGCGAACATATAACCTGTACCAGTATTATATAGTACCATTATTTGTTGCAAACACAATTATTTTCATATCAACCTGATATAAAAAAAGGATGCACTCGATAGCATCCTTTTTTTAAAAGAAATTCACAGGCGGGTGCCACTTGTCACCCGGTTTTCTTTTTCATTCTTTCCATTTCCATCTGCCGCAGTTCTTTGCGCAGTATCTTGCCAACACCGCTTTTTGGAAGCTCATCAATAAATTCAATCATCTTGGGTACCTTGTACTTGGCAAGCTTGTCTTTGCAGTAATTGATGATATCCTCTTCTGTTAATGAAGCGCCGGATTTGCGAACTACGAAAGCCTTTACTGTTTCACCCCTGTACTCATCGGGGATACCTACAGCGCATGCTTCTACAATTTGTGGATGCTCAAATAAGACTTCATCGATGTCACGGGGATATATGTTGTACCCACCCGCTATTATCATGTCTTTCTTCCTGTCCACAATATAGAAATAACCATTTTCATCAAGCTTTCCGATATCTCCTGTATACAACCACCCGTTTTTCAGGGTTTTTTCAGTTTCTTCAGGCATGTTGTAATATCCAACCATGACCTGCGGACCCTTGATGATAACTTCACCGGGTTCATCCGGGCCCACATCACGTGTGCCATCTTCCAGGTCAACAAGCCGCATCTCGGTATCAGAAATGGGTAAACCAATCGAGCCGGCACGTGTTTCACCACCGTACGGGTTGATGGTGGCCACAGGTGATGTTTCAGATAACCCGTAACCCTCGCATATCTGGGCACCGGTTTTTTCCTCAAACTCCTTGATCACTTCAACCGGAAGTGGTGCCGCCCCTGAGAAGCAGCCTTCTATAGAGGAAAGGTCATATTTAGCGATATCTGGATGATTCAGCACCCCTACATACATGGTGGGTACCGCAGGGTAAAAATTTACCTTGTATTTTGACACGGCTTCAAGTATGGCATCGGGTTCAGGACGGGGTATCAGTACATCTGTCCAGCCCTGCCAGATGCTCAGGTTCATAACCGTTGTCAGGCCGAATGAATGGAAGAAGGGGAGAACACCAAGTTCTGTGAGTTTTCCCTTTTCGAAACCCGGGAACCATGCCACTATCTGCTGAACGTTGCATGACAGGTTTTTGTGGGTGAGCATAACCCCCTTGCTTACCCCGGTAGTGCCGCCGGTGTATTGCAGGCTGGCAAGGTCTTCAAATCTTGCCTTGTTACCGGGGTCATCATCGGGATACTTCTTCAGAAGGTCAGACCATTCATACACGTTCTCGGTTTTCGGGATTTTTCTATGCTTGTCTTTGGCTACTATTGGAAGCAGTTGTTTTTTGGGGAAATTCAGGTGATCACGTATATGGGCTACAACAATCTTTTTAACCGGCGTCTTCGGCATTAATTCAATCATCCTGGGTCCAAGAAGATCAAGACAAACAAGAACAGATGACTCTGAATTATTTAACTGGTATTCAAGCTCCCTGTCGGAGTACAGCGGGTTATTCATTACAACAACCGCACCAATTTTCCATGCTGCATAGGTGGCTATGGCGATTTGCGGTACATTGGGAAGCAGCATGGCAACCTTGTCACCGGGCTCGACACCCATATCGATAAGCGCGTTGGCAAAACTGTTGACCATCGAACGAAACATTTTGTATGTTATTTTCGCGTCTATGAAAATGAGTGCGTTATTGTCGGGGAATTCATCACAAGTTCTTTCCATTCCATCTACAACCGTCAATACCTCGTACTTGATTGATTCCGGAATCCCCGGGGCATATGATTTCAGCCAGGGTTTTTCCATTGAGAACCTCCTGTATGTGTTTTATTGAGAAAGTGCCGCGGGATCAGCGAAGATAGGTATTCTCATATACCTTAATGTTTAGATTAAAAAGTATACAATGTCAATAAAATAATTACATACCACATAAAATATATATTGTTAACTACAAATTGACATTACTGTGCTCTGGTTTATAAAAGTATTATCATACAGATGCTGGTTATGTGAACATTTCTTTTTATGCTTGTCTGGTTCACTGGATACCTGTATCCTGATCACACATCAAAGGGCAGGTAACAAAGTGAGTTTAAAACAGTATTGTAATAGAGAAGGTATTCATCGGCGGCACATATTGATAGATACATATCCTTATGGATCAGATGAAGGGGCCGTTGTTGTTGAAGGGAAACTATTTGAAGACAGGTTACAGCATTATTATCTCACAACCGGAGAGAAAAGGGCTCCGGGGCCATTGCATCATATGATACTGCGAATACTTGTGAAAGGTCCACAACTTCAGATACAGGATATTGAAGTCGAGATGAACGAGTTTCCCAGGGAGGAATGTGCTGAAACTGCAGCTTTCATGGAAGCGGTGAGGGGTATGCGCATCGGCCCCGGTTTCTCAAAAAAAGTGCGTGAAAAACTCGGGGGGACAAAAGGATGTGCCCACCTTGTGGCGTTGCTGCTTGCAATGGCACCGGCGGCAGTGCAGGGATTCTGGGCATACAGGGCAAGAAAGCCAGTATCCGGAGAGTTTAAATCAGGGGGAACACTTTCAAAGTACCTTGAAAACACCTGTTATGTCTGGCGTTCGGACGGGCCAATGATGGAAAGATTACGAAAACGATTCAAGAAGGATGATGCTGAATAAATCTATTTTGTGTGTCCTGAATGGGTATACTTCAGCACCTTTACCTTCTCCAGGGTGATCATACCCTCCTTTACTGTTTCGTCAAGAAATGGTAGAATTGTGTTAATCTTTTCTTCTGTATCTACAATTTCCACCACAATGGGAAGGTCTTCTGATAGCCGCAGTATTTTAGCAGAATGGATTCGGCTGTCGGCTCCGAATCCCAGTATGCCCTGCAGCACGGTGGCCCCTGCCATGTTCAATTCACGGGCCCTCATGACAATCTGCTCATACAGTGATTTCCCATTAAGCTTGTCCTGCTCGCCGATGAATATCCGAAGCAGCATCCCTTCTTCCGGTAATTTCATTTGTCCTCCTTCTTAACCCGTAAACATCATTAATGCTTTGCCACCTGTGTAACCCGCAAGGGCAAGAACAATTCCTCCAATATTATTTAACATAATATTGGAGACTGCAAGCGTGATTTCGCCATCATTTAAAAGCCTGAGGGACTCAATACTGAAAGTGGAGAAGGTAGTAAACGCCCCGAGAATGCCGATAAATACAAACTTTCTCATGTCCGGTGATATCGTGGCCATGCGGTTGAAAAGAATTCCTGAAAGAAAACCGATAAAAAATGAACCGGTAAGGTTAACAAGTGCGGTGCCCCATGGGAATGTACCCGGAAAAAGTGAGTGTGGAATGCCTGAGATAATATATCTCAGAACAGCCCCAATGGCTCCTCCCAGTGCAATATATAATAGACCTGCCATTATTCATTCTCCATTATAATTAGTTCGACAACATTGTACCTGCATATATATTTGTCAATAAACCTTCAAGGTTAATTGAACGGTAACTATTCAGCTTCGGCGTGGGGAGAAGGCCCGATATCTTTTCATTAAAGAAAATGATCGTTGTTTTAATCGTAACTGAGTAGTTACATTGAAGGTGAGAAGCGGCGATATCAAATAATATAAATTGTTAGTATGTAAAAAGTATGATATAGTTAGTAATGATTTCAATGTTATATTTACTTCATAATGCATAAGAAATGTTATATCGTGGCATCATGTGACACAAATATTAATATAATGGCTACCAATGTAAAAAAACAATATGTATCCAGATTTTTTTATTGAAAATATAAATTTACATATAAGGATTGGTTCTGAGTCCCATTATTAATATTTAAATACGAATTTATATATGATTTAATGATACTTTTTTAAAAATCAGAAGGGGTAATATGGGAAATTTAGGAACGGTTGTAAGTCAGGTTGTTGAAAAGTACAACAAGGACAAGACCAGGCTTATGGACATCGTTACCGATGTGCAAAGTGAGCTTGGATATGTCTCGGATGAAGCCGTTGTTCAACTGGCTAAAGCTCTGGGTATTTCAAAGGTGGATGTAGACGGAGTGGTTACTTTTTATCATTTCTTCTCAAAGACTCCTGTAGGTAAATATTCAGTATACCTGAACAACAGCGCGGTAGCGAACATGAAAGGACGTGCTGCCGTGGCAAAGGCTTTTGAAGAAGCGGCCGGTTGTTCTTTCGGAAGAACAACAGAAGACGGTGTTATTGGTCTTTTTGATACCTCATGTATCGGAATGAACGACCAGGAGCCGGCAGCAATTATCAACGGTGTAATTTTTACCGATCTTACACCTGATAAGGCAAAAGAACTTGTTGCCGACATGAAATCAGGAAAAGAAGTCAGTGAACTCGTTAAGACTTTTGGAGATGGAAATAACCAGTCTGACTTGATCAAATCAATGGTTAATAACAATATTCAGAAAAAGGGTCCGGTTCTTTTTGCGCCTTTTGAAACTGGATCGGCCATTAAAGCAGCTGTCGCGAAAACTCCCGATGATGTTATCGAAGAGGTGAAACTTTCAAATCTTCGTGGACGCGGCGGCGCGGGATTCCCGACAGGTATGAAATGGGATTTTTGCCGGCAGGCTGAGGGTGCAAAGCATTACGTGGTTTGTAACGCCGACGAAGGTGAACCGGGTACTTTTAAGGATCGTGTAGTGCTGACAGAGATACCTGAAATGCTGTTTGAAGGTATGGCTGTTGCGGGATACGCGGTTGGTGCCGAAGAAGGTATTCTTTACCTGAGGGCTGAGTATCTGTACCTCAGGAAATTCCTCGAAAAGGTACTTGAAGATCTCAGGTCTAAAAATGTACTGGGAAAGAATGCCGGTGGTAAAGACGGTTTTAACTTTGATATACGAATTCAGATGGGTGCGGGTGCATATATTTGTGGTGAAGAATCCGCCCTTATTGAATCAGCTGAAGGAAAACGTGGCGAGCCAAGAAACAGGCCTCCATTCCCTGTTCAAAACGGGTATCTTGGCTATCCAACCACAGTAAACAATGTTGAAACGTTCTGCTGCGCATCTCGAATTATGCTGGAAGGCGGTGAATGGTTCAAAAATATGGGAACAGCACAGTCTTCTGGAACCAAACTTCTAAGTGTATCAGGTGACTGCAAGAAGCCCGGTATATATGAAGTTGAATTTGGTACTACCATACAGACACTTCTTGAAATGGTTGAAGGCCGAACAGCAAAAGCCGTACAGGTTGGTGGACCATCGGGAACCTGTGTTGGGAAAAATGACTACGGAAAACGAATCTGTTATGACGACCTGGGAACTGGCGGTTCAATGATTATTGTTGGATCAGACCGTGACCTTTTCGAAGTTGTACACAATTTCATGGAATTTTTCGTTGAAGAATCCTGTGGATGGTGTGTTCCATGTAGAGCTGGAAACCAGTTGCTTCTTGACAAACTTGAGAAAGTAATGGCAGGAAAAGCCGTTGGCCAGGATTTAAAGGAACTTGAAGAGTGGAGTAAGATGATTAAAGCAACCAGCCGTTGCGGCCTGGGGCAGACTTCACCAAATCCTATCGCTACAACACTTAAAAATTTTCCTGAAATGTATGAAGCGAAGATTCAGAAGGATGTTGATTACGTTTCTGAGTTTGATCTCAAGTCTGCTGTACAGGAATCTTGCAAGGCAGCAGGAAGAATCCCTAATATAAAGGAACATTGATTATGAGCGAAATAAATATTACAATTGATGGCAAAAAAATTAAGGCAAAAGCAGGCCAGACCATTGTAGAAGCAGCAAAGGAAAATGGCGTATACATTCCAACGCTGTGTGACTACGAGGGTATTAAGCCTGCGGGAACATGCCGTATCTGCACGGTGAAAATTGGCGGACGAAACATGGCCGCCTGTACAACCCCGGTAGCAGAAGGCATGTTGATCGAGAATGACGTTCCTGAATTAAATGATTTCAGGAAGGCTATTGTCGAAATGCTTTTCGTAGAAGGGAACCATATGTGTCCCGTATGCGAGAAGAGCGGTAACTGTGAATTGCAGGCCCTGGCGTACAAGTATACCATGCTGGCTCCAAGATTCCCTTATCTATGGCCACAAAGAACAGTGGATGCGTCATTCCCGAAAATTCTCATAGATCGCAACCGTTGTATACAGTGCCTCAGGTGTGTTCGCGGCGTAACAACAGCTGATGGTAAGCATATATTCGGACTTGTAAACCGGGGGGGGAAAGCGATAATATCGGTTGACCCTGAACTTGCTAAAGACATGACCGAAGAGATGGCAGAAAAGGCCATGGAACTCTGTCCAGTAGGTGCCATACTTAAAAAAGAAGTTGGATATGCTGTACCAATCGGCATGCGTAAATATGACGGCAAGCCAATTGGCAGTGAATACGAAAAATAATCAGGACATACCGATTACGGAGGATTAATATGAGTAAACCAGTTGTAGCAACAGCGTCTCTGGCGGGATGTTTCGGATGTCACATGTCCCTGCTGGATATTGATGATAGAATTTTAAAACTTATTGAACTGGTTGAGTTCAATAAGTCACCCATCGATGATATCAAGACATTTACAAAACAGTGTGATATCGGTCTTATTGAAGGTGGGTGTTGTAACAGTGAAAACGTGGAAAATCTGCGTGATTTCAGAAAGAATTGCAAAATTCTTATTTCCGTTGGTGAATGTGCCATTATGGGTGGCCTTCCGGCAATGAGAAACGGTATGTCCGTTAAGGAATGCCTGGAAGAAGCATACTTAAACTGTCCGACGGTAGATGATAATATTATTCCCTGTGACGATGAGCTTCCGATGATTCTGGACAGGGTATATCCATGTCATGAAATAGTTAAGATTGACTATTATTTACCTGGCTGTCCTCCAAGAGCAGATCTCATCTGGGAAGCACTTGTCGCACTTCTTGAAGGCAGAGAATTAGATTTACCGTACGAAGTTGTTAAGTTTGATTAATCGGGGAGAGAATTATGGGTAGAAAAATTACTATAGAACCAGTAACAAGGGTTGAAGGTCATGGTAAAGTGACCATTCAGCTTGATCCACAGAATAATGTAACCGATTCAAGGCTGCATATAGTTGAATTCCGTGGATTCGAAAGATTCGTACAGGGACGTCCATACTGGGAAGCACCTGTACTGGTACAGCGTCTTTGCGGAATATGTCCGGTAAGTCACCATCTTGCGGCAGCAAAGGCACTGGATGTTATTGTTGGTGTCGGACCCGATGGTCTTACTCCAACCGGTGAGAAAATGAGGAGGCTTATGCATTATGGACAGACTTTTCAGTCCCACGCCCTTCATTTCTTTCACCTTGTATCACCTGACCTTCTGTTCGGTATAGATTCTGATCCGGCCACCAGGAACGTTATCGGTGTTGCCATGGAACATCCTGATCTTGCGGTACAGGGCGTTATGATGAGAAAGTTCGGCCAGGAGATAATCCGGGCTACGGCAGGGAAGAAGATACATGGTACCGGTGCCATACCGGGTGGAATCAACAAGAACCTGAGTATCGAAGAGCGGGACGAATTCCTGAAAGGTGCTGACCCGCTGAATATCGACAAGATGATCGCATGGTCACAGGGTGCCCTTGATTTCTTCAAGGACTTTCATTCAAAGAACAGTGATATGCTGGATAATTTCGCGGCATTCCCGTCAAATCATCTCAGCCTTGTTCGGAAAGACGGTTCTCTTGACCTGTATCATGGTGTTCTGAGGGCAGTAGATTCTGAAGGCAAAAAAATTCTTAATGATGTGGACTACCAGGATTACCTGCAGCACATCGGTGAAGAAGTTAAAGACTGGAGTTACATGAAGTTTCCTTACCTCAAATCACTTGGTAAAAGAGACGGATGGTACACGGTTGGCCCGCTTGCACGGCTGAATACCTGTGATTTCATCGATACACCCCTTGCACAGAAAGAATTTGAGGCTTATAAGGCGTATACAAACGGGAAACCCAGTAACGCGTCAATGCATCAGCACTGGGCCCGCCTGATAGAAACACTTCACGCTGCAGAAAAGATGAAAGATCTTCTGAATGATCCGGATCTGCAGGGTGATGATCGTGTTGCAAAGGGCACAAAGACAAACGAAGGTGTTGGTCTTCTGGAAGCGCCTCGCGGAACCCTGTTCCATCATTACAGGATTAACGATAATGATCAGATTGAGATGGCTAACCTGATCGTTTCAACGACTAATAATAACGAACCCATGAACAGGGCTGTTAATTTTGTTGCTAAACAGCAGATAAGCGGTCAGTCAGAAGTTACAGAAGGTATGTTGAATGCTGTTGAGGTCGCAATCAGGGCATATGACCCATGCCTGAGTTGCGCGACTCACGCGCTTGGCAAGATGCCTCTTGAGCTTTCCCTTGTTGATGCTGATGGGAACGTAATCGACCAGGTAAGGAAATAGATTTGAAGCATTACCAGAAAATTTTGATATACGGGTACGGTAATCCCGGCAGGCAGGATGACGGACTTGGTCCCATGGTGGCAGCGTCAATAGAGAAAAGGGCTGATGAGTTTCCCGGTGTGGAATATGATTCTAATTATCAGCTTAACATTGAAGACGCTATGAACATCAGGGATTATGATGCCGTCATCTTTGCCGATGCTTCTCTTGATTGTCACGAACCGTTTGAATTATACAGGCTTCAGCCGGCTAACGAGATCACGTTCACTACCCACGCCATGTCTGCTGAATCTGTTCTTGCCCTTGGCCAGGATATTTATGGAGAAAATCCGGAGTGTTATATGCTGGCGATACGGGGATATGAATGGGAGATGGGTTATGAGAAACTTTCAGACAGGGCCTTGGCAAATCTTGACATGGCCCTTGATTTTCTGGTAACATTGCTTACAGATGATTCTCCGAATGCATTTGCTGATGCTATTGAAGCATCAAGGGCAATAAAAATATGAATACGCAGGAGATATACTATGTCAGATAAGAAAGTAATATTGGTTATTGATGATGATCCGGATATTCTTGATTCAATAAAAGCTATTCTCGGTGCAAACGGTTTCGAAGTTGAAACCGCTATGAGTGGAAAGGAAGGTACTGAAAAGGTTAAATCAGTTAATCCTGATCTTGTACTTTGCGACATGATGATGGAAAGGATCGACGCGGGAACAAAAGTGGCCCAGGATATTCGAAAAAGCCACCCTGATATGCCGGTATTTCTACTCAGCAGTATTGGTTCGGCTACTGCCACAAATATCGATATTGATAAACTTGGATTTAGCGGAGTATTTCAGAAACCGGTAGATCCGGACAATCTTATTAATGTTGTAAAAGACGCGCTTGGTATGTAATAATATTTGTACATTTGAATACAAAGAAGGAGGCTGATGCCTCCTTCTTTATTGTGGGGTCTTTCCGTATTTTTGAGAATTTAAAATAAATGATGATGGTTTTCCCCAAAATTCCGGAATGAGCCTTATTGTGTATTAAAAAAAGTTGAGTGTCCATGCCGTATACGATATTATAAATTTCAAATAACAGGTTCTGTATTGAATTCAATGTGAAGGGGGAGTAAATGAAAGACAATCTCAGTGGAATAGAGTTCATGGTTGGTATTCCATCTTACATGGAGTCAGATTCAATATCCTATGTAGTTAAACAGGTTGACGAAGGTCTTTCAAAGTATTTTAAGAAGTACAAAACAGTAATTGTGAATGTGGATAACAACAGCGAAGACGATACAAAGGGAGCTTTTCTTAATACGGAAACAAACACTCCCAAGCATTACATCACAACACCCGGCGAGGTAAGGGGTAAAGGTAATAATTTTCTGAACCTGTTTAAATTTGGGAAAAAACACCTGGATACACTGAAAGGTGCCGTAGTAGTCGATGCTGACTTGAAGTCTATTACACCCGGGTGGATAAAATATCTTGGTGAACCAATATTAAAAGGGTATGATTACGTACTTCCCAGGTATTCGCGACATCAGTTTGATGGAACAATCACAAACCATATCTGTTATCCTCTTTTATATGGGCTTCTTGGTGAAGATATAAGGCAACCCATCGGTGGAGAATTCGGATTCTCAAAGAACCTTATGAAATACTGGCTTGATCAGAAATGGAAACACACAACGAAACAGTATGGCATAGATATTTTTATGACTATGCACGCAATACTTGGAGGCTTCAAAATTGCCGAGGCAGGTCTGGGTGCAAAAATTCACAAGGCAAGTGCACCTAAACTGGGGCCCATGTTTACACAGGTTGTGACAACATTGTTTGATATAATACTGGCAGAAGAAAAAAGATGGCTCGGATATCCTATTGTGAGTCCAAAGAAAAAGAAGTTGTTTGGACTGGAAAAACTGGATCCTCCACAGGAATTGAAAATAAATATCCGGGAAATGAAAAACAAGCTGCGCGAAGAATACGCTCCAAGGGAAAAGATATTAAAAAAGTACCTGAACGATTACGCCATATTTACACTTGATAAAATGTTTGAAACAGATCACTATGAACTTGATCTTTTCAACTGGACACAGGCGGTGTATCAGCTGTTGCACAGGTACAGTATGGGATCATCGAAAATAAAGAAAGATATTGTAGAATCGCTTAAGCCATTGTATTTCGCCAGATCGGTTACCTTCGACTATATGACTTGGCGGTATAATGTGCAATATGCTGAAGAGGCAATTCTCTCGCAGGCAAAGGCTTTCGCGTCACAGAAACCATATTTTCTGGGATTGTACCTCCATGAAGCTATAAAGCATGTGAATAATAAAAATAACACGAGTGTTGCTGTAAAGTAACAGGAGATAATAATGAACACACTTTCCGGATTAACTGGAAAGATCATGTTAAATGCAATGGAAAGCATTTCAGGTTTATTATGACTTAATGCAGGGATGATGCTTGACAATAAATTCTCACGGGGACACAGAGACACGGGGAGCACGGAGAGTTTGTCATTAAATGTTAGTCTCACTTTTTATTCCCGTTAACAGGTTGTTGTTGAGTTGATCTTATATATAGTTTTGCAGGCTGAGAAATACATAAATTTAAAACAAAGTGTCTCTGTGTCCCCGTGAGAACCCCCCTTAAGTTTTATTATAGTTTTTTTCAACATTCCGGAATTAGCCTCATATGATTGATGATAGAAATTTTTCATTTCCTGTGTTCATATGGGTGTATTTTTTTTGACAAATACAACACGGGTCCCCTGCTTATCAAAGAATCAGGCTATCAAAAATACTCATGAATATATTGAAAATATATATGCCAGTACTACGATTAATGGTATACTGTGTTGCGGTAATGGAACAGTAAAACTGCTTTGTTTATTGCGAAATTACAATTGACCCACTTGGATATTGCTGGTATACTATTTTATCTGTTAGGGTTGTTTCATAACAACACATGCGGGAAAATATATAATTAAATTTGAATTGACAGAATTTGGTGATAAAATATTACATGTACATTCCATGGTAGTATATACATATGGAAGGGCAGGGGGACATGGGTAACGATTATAATAAATTCCTGGAAGAAATTAAAAAGAATTATCCGGAAAAATTTCTCCCGGAAGAAAAAGTATTCAGTCATATTCATCGGGGGGACCGCATTTTTATAGGTACAGCATGTGGCGAACCTCAGTACCTCGTCAATTCGCTTGTTCAATATGCCCAATCATATCCAAAAGCTTTTTTCGACGCCGAGGTAATACACGTGTGGACACTCGGTGTTGCACCTTACACTGATGAAAAATTTAAACATAATTTCAGGCATAATTCGTTTTTTGTGGGTAACAATACACGGGAAGCGGTTAATACCGGTATGGCTGATTATACACCAATATTTTTGTCACAGGTGCCGTCACTACTGAGGCGTGGAATTATTGAGATTGATGTTGCAATGGTGCAGACTTCAATGCCGGATGCACATGGTTTTCTGAGCCTTGGGGTTAGTGTTGACATAGTCAAAGCGGCTGTTGAAAGCGCAAGGCATGTGGTAATACAGGTTAATTCAAAAATGCCAAGAGTGCATGGTGACGCATTTATCCATGTTGATGATGCCGATTTTATCATCCATCATGATGAAGATCTTCTGGAGTTTGGTACTGAAATACCTGATGAGTTGTCTGAAAGAGTTGGGAAATATGTTGCGCGCATTATTGAAGATGGTGATACAATACAGGTTGGATATGGCAGAATGCCAAATGCCATCTTGAAAAATCTGAGCGGCAAAAAAAATCTCGGAGTTCATACCGAGCTTCTTTCTGATGGGATTGTAGATCTTATAAAGGCCGGTGTAATTAATAATTCTGAGAAGTCATTGGACAGGGGTAAAGCCATAGCAAGCTTTAGTATGGGTCATAAATCAACGTACGAATTTATACATGACAACCCTGGAATTGAATTCAGAAGTATTGATTATACAAATAACCCACTTGTTATTTCGCAGCACAAAAGAATGACCGCTATAAACGCCGCATTAGAGATAGATTTAACAGGCCAGGCGACCGCTGAGTCGATTGGTACTACTTTTTTCAGTGGAATCGGAGGACAGGCAGATTTTGTGCGGGGTGCAGTACTGGCACCCGGTGGAAAAACTATTTTAACAGTTCGTTCTACCACGGAGGATGAGGAACATTCGAGAATAGTGCCGTTTCTGCCCGAAGGGGCCGGGGTTACCCTTAACAGGGGTGACGCCCATTACGTGGTTACAGAATATGGAATCGCGTATCTTCACGGTAAAAATATTCGAGAAAGGGCAATGGATCTTATTTCCATCGCCCATCCGAAATTTCGGCCATGGTTGATCGAACAGGCAAAGAAGCATGGTTTGATCTACAGAGACCAGGCTTTTATTCCGGGCAAGCGGGGTGAATATCCCGAGAACCTGGAA
Source organism: uncultured Leptospiraceae bacterium (assembly GCA_964486725.1). Lineage (GTDB taxonomy): Bacteria > Spirochaetota > UBA4802 > UBA4802 > UB4802 > M55B154. The sequence goes on along the minus strand of CAZAOK010000022.1, from coordinate 28,345 downwards.
ACGTACAGGACAACAAAGTCTGGTATCAAGCTTCATTTCAGGCCGGTAAAGATCAGTGATGAAGAATTGCTTAAGGATTTCTTTTACTCATTGTCTGATCAGAGTATGTATCGCCGTTTCATATCTACACGTAAAGATATGCCTCATGAGCGGTTGCAGGACATGGTAGTTATCGATTATACAAAGGAGATGGTAATTCTTGCGGTAATTGAACAAGGCGGAAAAGAAATCGTGGTGGGAGTGGGCCAGTATGGCATCCAGGAACATCAGCATTCCGCGGAGGTGGCGTTTGCGGTAAGTGACGATTATCAGTACAAGGGGATAGGTCAGGAGTTGTTAAAATACCTGACACAGCTTGCAAAAAGAGATGGTCTTCTGGGGTTCACGGCAGAGGTGCTCGTTGAGAATAAACCAATGCTGCACTTATTTGAAAAAATGGGATTCGATATAGATAAAAGAACTAGCGCGGGAGTGTTTGAATTGAAGATGGAATTTAGGGGAGATGAACAATGAAATCAAGTAACTCTGACATCAAAGCACTATTTGAACCAAAAAGCGTAGCAGTCGTAGGTGCGTCCTCACAGCCTGGAAAGATTGGTTACAGTGTAACCAGGAATATACTCCAGGGAGGATTTAAGGGTAAAGTGTATCCAATCAACCCGAAGGGTGGTGCCATTCTTGGCATGGATGCGTACAAGAGCGTGGGTGATATAGGCGGGTCTGTGGATGTGGCCTCAATATGTGTACCCGCGAAATTTACTTTCGATGCGGTAAAAGAATGTGCGGACGCTGGTGTAAAGCACGTTCAGATTATTACCTCTGGTTTTTCAGAGGTTGGTGAAAATGAACTGGAAAATAAGATCGTAGATTATGCCAAAAGCAGGGGAACCCGTATCCTGGGGCCGAATATCTTTGGAGTATTTTCATCATCTGGAAATTTTAATTCTACTTTTTCGGCCACAGATATTCTAAGGGGTAATGTGGCAATCCTTACTCAGAGCGGGGCCCTGGGTATTGCCATGATCGGTAAAACAGCCGTAGAAAAAATGGGCCTTTCAGCAATTGTATCGTTGGGTAATAAGGCTGACGTTGATGAAGCCGATTGCCTTGAATACATCGTGCAGGACAAGGAAACAAATGTTGTTCTCATGTATATTGAAGGTGTAAAGAACGGCGAAAAATTCATCGAGGCAGTCCGGGAAGCATCAAAAGTGAAGCCAATTGTTGTATTGAAGTCTGGTCGTTCCGCGAGAGGGGCCATGGCAGCAGCTTCACATACAGGTTCTCTTGCGGGCGCGGATGAAATATTTGACGCTGTTGCGAAACAGAGTGGCTTGCTCAGGGCTGAAAGTCTTGAAGAAGCTTTCAACTGGTGTAAGTTTCTGGCGTACGCACCAATGCCAAAGGGAAGAAACAGTGTTATCGTTACCAATGGTGGCGGTATTGGTGTTATGGCAACAGACGCATGCGAAAAGTATGGTGTTGACCTGTACGATGATCAAATTGTACTTAAAGAAGTATTCGAGCCTGCCACACCTGATTTTGGCTCAACAAAGAATCCCGTTGATATTACCGGTGGGGCACAAGCAGCTGATTACGACCTTGCCTTATCTGCACCCACAAAAAGTGATGAGATGGATTCTACTCTTGCATTGTATTGTGAAACAGCAACATTCGACTCTGAAAACCTTGCCCCAATGATCAGGGATACGTATTCAAAGCATATGGCCAGTGGAAAACCCGTTACATATGCCATCGTTGGTGGTGAGTCTGTTGAAGGTGCCATAACAGAACTCAGAAGAAAAAATATTCCTGTATTTCCGGATGTATATGAAGCTGTATCATGTATGGGTGCGTTATACAGGTATCAGAAGATGCTGAAAGAAAGAGATGAATCGGTGGCTGAAGTTGATGTGGACGTAAAAACTATCGACAAGATTATTGATGCTGCCATAGCCGACAACAGGACCTTTCTCCTTTCAAATGAAGGGCAGGATGTTATGGATTCTGCCGGGATCATAATACCGGGCGCGGGCATAGGAAAGAATATTGAAGAATGTATAAATCTTGCGGAAGAAATTGGCTATCCCGTTGTTATGAAAGTTGTTTCACGGGATATCCTGCACAAAAGCGATGCTGGCGGTGTAGCACTGGATATACTGAATAAAGATGAAGTCATTGATGCGTACGAAGCTATCATGACCAATTGCAGGGCCTACAAAGAAGATGCCGTTATCGAAGGCATCGAAGTAACTGAGATGGTGCAGAAAGGTGTTGAGCTTATTGTGGGTGCCAGGCAGGATCCACAGCTTGGACCAATTGTAATGTGCGGACTTGGTGGCATATACGTTGAGGTTATGAAGGACGTTACGTTCAGGGCAGCAAAACTTAACAGGAAAGAAGCCACTGAAATGCTTTCTGAAATAAGATCCTACCCTCTGCTGCTTGGAGTCAGGGGGGAAGAGAAACGTGACATTGATATAGTTGTTGACACTATCATCAAGGTCGCTAACATTATTAGAAAGGTACCAAGGATCACTGATATAGAAATCAACCCTGTGGTTGTATATGAACAGGGAAAAGGTCTGAAGGCTGTAGACGTCAGGATATTAATTTCTAAATAGTAAGTAAGAGGTGTCATTTATGGATAAGCTAGTTATTGCAGGTACCAGGAAAAGCGCTGGAAAAACAACGATTTTTACAGGACTTGGAAAGGCTCTTGGAAAAAAAGTTGCTTATATGAAACCTTTCGGCGACAGGTTAATATATCGTAAAAAACGATTGTGGGATTATGACGCGGCTTTGTTGACCAATATTTTTGGTCTTGAAGAAAATCCTGAAGATATAACAATCGGGTTTGAGCATGCAAAGCTTCGATACGTATATGATGAAGAACGGGTAAAGGAAAAACTTCACGAAATAGCAAACAACGTGGGAAAGAACAAGGATATGCTTTTTGTCGAAGGTGGTCGAGACCTTGCCTATGGTGTTTCAGTTTACCTGGATGCCATATCAGTAGCTCATTATCTCGATGGAAAACTTGTTCTCGTCGTAGGTGGAAACGATGATAACATCGTTGATGATATCACGTTGTTCAAGAAATACGTGGATGTGAGCAATGTCGATTTCGCCGGGGTTATCATAAACAAGGTTCATGACATCGAAGATTTTAAAAACACCTATGTTGAAAAGATAAAGGAAATGGGGGTCAGTGTTATTGGCATAATTCCCTATGTCCCTGAACTGTCATATTTCACAATGGATTATCTATCAGAGACGCTTTTCGCGAAAGTTATAGGGGGAGAGGCCGGTCTTAACAGTGTTGTTAAGAACATATTCGTTGGGGCTATGTCATCAAACGAAGCGTTGCGAAACCCCATGTTTAACAAGGATAACAAGCTGTTGATAACCAGTGGTGACAGAAGTGATATGATACTTTCCGGTCTTGAAACCAATACCGCGGGTATTATACTCACCAATAATATACTTCCTCCTTCGAATATTATTTCAAAGGCTTCAGAAAAGAACATCCCATTGCTCCTGGTATCAAGTAATACATACCAGGTTGCCAGTCAGCTTGAAAAAATGGAAGCGCTTTTGACGAAGGATAATGCTGAAAAAGTAAGTATGATCGAAAAGCTCATTGCCGACCATGTTGACGTGAAAATGCTGTAAAATTTATCGTACAAAATATACACTAAGAATCCTCTCCGAAATCGGGGAGGATTTTTTTTGACGAAAAACAGGTATTAATTAAATGTTATAATACTAAACATTTGAATATTCCGTAATTATATTGTACGTTGTGAACATACCTCTAAGGGGTATTTGAAAAATATTTTCATAGATACAACCTTTTCAAGGAGGATTATATGTCACGTAAGACATTTAGCACAATAGCAATTCTGTCGGCCCTGTTTATGTTTGTATCAAGTGGATTCGCGTATATGGGTCACGGAAAACATTCACAGGGGCGCTATCACTGGAATCCTGATGCTGTAGTAACAGTGTCAGGTGAAGTAACAAAAGTTGAGACCACTACCATGAGATGCTGTGGAAGTAATTATCATGGTGTGCACCTTTATTTAAAGACGAAGGATGGAGAGCTTGAAGTTCACCTGGGTCCCGAAGAATTTGTGAAAAAAGAAATAACAATAAAAAAGGGAGACCAGTTAACAGTTAAAGGTTCAAGCAACGAGTATAATGATACAAAGGTTATTTTTGCCGCGACAGTTACAAAAGATGGGAAAAAAGTCACATTACGGAACGATGATGGAATTCCCGTCTGGGCCGGCAAAGGAAAGCACCATATGAGAAACAGGTGAGATCTTATATCATGCTGTTTAGGGAGGGTTAATAATTCCCTCCCTTTATTTCCGAAAGCTACGAGGAGGAATCATTATAAAGGATATGATCATTAACATAAAGAATGCAATATATATCATTAAGAAAACCCGGGGAGGTAACTCGTAAAAAAGAAATGTATGTATCCAGTATGGTATAAATCCATCTTCATAGAGGGGACCAGAGGTTTCACGAAGTGTGTTTTCAATCCAGGTTAAGGGGCATACGATGCCGAAGATACTTTCGATAACAACAATTCCCATGGCAGAAAGATGCAGATACCTGAAAACAGGGTTGCGAATACTTTCCCATCCCGCAAAAAAACCGGACCATATAAAAACAAATCCCGCGATTATAAACACCGCGTATGAAAAATGGATCACCAGTATGATGTCTGCCATATCACTTATCCTGATTATAAAGTTAGAGTATATACGTATCATTGTATCAAATATTTTACTACCTGGCAATAGGCAGGTGATAATTCAGGAGTAAAATTATGAGAGAAAAGGATACAACACATTCAGGTAAAAGCAGGAAAGCAACATCAAAAAACTTCAAGAAGAGCATGCAGAACCGGTTGCAACGTATTGGTGGGCAGATTCGTGGAATCAATCGAATGATCAATGAAGACGTGTATTGTGATGAAGTGTTAAACCAGGTCATGGCAGTTGAGTCAGCCCTCCTCTCTGTAAGAAACATGGTTTTCAGGGAACACCTTGAATCTTACGTATTAGAAGAAATAAGAAAAGGTAATAATGAGATCATAGATGATTTAATGAAATCGATTAAGAGGATGGGATTGTAAAAAAAAATGGGTCTTTCCGGATTATTGGGAATTAAAAATAATTTTTTATAACAATAATCGTAATTATTCAGCTATGACTAAAATATTGATTATTTACTTCATAATGAAAAGGAATTTGAGCATCTCCCCCCGCCTTCGGCGGGGGGAGATGCAGGATTATTATTCATATTAGAATAATTTTGATTATTCAGAATGACAGCTGAGTAATTACAATAATTTTTTTAACAATAATCTTTGAAATTGCAATTCACATATTTTTTTTAACCGCAGATAAATGGAATTAAGTGAAAAGTGAAAAACTTTTTTTGATTGTTAATAATGATTTATAGACATAAAATAAATTATGATGGTTTTCCCAAAAATTCCGGAATGAGCCAAAAAATCGTATAATATAAAAAAGATTCCGGGAGGGGCAGATGGGAAGAACCTGGATAATAGCAATTGTAGCTTATACTTTAATTCAATCATGTTTCTTGAAAAAAAGAAACTGGTTCTTGAAGAAAACCTCAAGCTTCCATAAAACATTGAAAACCTTGCCGCATCACTGGTCTTAGTGAATAAAATGAGCAGTTCACATCTTCTTAAACTCAATGCGGATACTGCCCGTATACAGGAAACTTAAGGCACTTTATGATGCTCAAAAAGCCGCGCAGTCCTTTGAAAAAGCCAACCTGGCACCGGGGGTTACCGTTGGATTTGATTACCGGATAAGGCAGGAAGTCGCCGGAAATACTGCCATGCGTAGAATCGCATCTCCCATGGCTGGCGGTCTTATCACTTTAACAATTGTAACATTAATTCTCATGCCGGTGATTTACGAGTGGTGGTATGAGAGAAAAACAGGCACTAATTAAAAATACAAGGAGGATATACGAATGAAAAAAATACTTATGCTGATGATGGCGCTTACCGTTGCAGCGTCATTTACCTTTATTTCATGCGGCAAGGATGGAAGCGAAACAAAAGAAAAAGAGAAGATAACCTAATGGAGACTGGTGGCAAAGGGGGATGTGGCCATTCCATAATTACGGATATGGAGGATTGGTTATGTGGATCGTGTTGCTGATCGTTATCGTTCTGGGCATATATTTCTTTATACAGCATTCAAAAGGCAGGGGACTGCCTGGACAAAAGCAGGATGAAACAGCCCTGGATATATTGAAAAAGAGGTATGCCAGTGGTGAGATTAATAAAGATGAATTTGATCGAATGAAAAAGGAACTATCAGAATAATAGTAACCCACGTTCAGGTTGATCGGAGTTGAGTTTTTTTTTCGAGAAAGATTATATTATTATTGAAAAACCCCTCGTTAATGTCATATTCTGGCTAAATCGAAATCTGTGCCAGGACCATTGATGAAAGACACGATACTTGACAGCTCTATCTTCCAGGAACAGGACCACAGGCAACTCGATGAAACAATGAAGGTGGGCCTGCTATGGCTTGATGATAAACATTGGATAGTATACGATAATTCCCATCTATTTAACTTTTCACCGGTTGGAACAACATTGTCCGGGTTTTACTATGGCAAATTACAGGCGCTAAATGAGCGTTTCTGTAATATAGTAGAGTATACATCAGGGGAACTGGCAGGAAAACATTAATGGTGAACAAGTTGCAGGTATTAATTATGGATGACGATGAGATGGTACTCGAGATTGGAAAAGAAGTGTTTTCAGTTCTGGACCATGACGTCGAATGCGTTAATTGTTTCAATGACCTGGAAGAACAATACAGGAATTACCGAAAAAATAACATTGATACGATTGTGATCATGGATATGATAATGCCAGGGCAGGATGACATACAAACTTGTTTGAAAAGGCTGAAGAAAATTGATCCCGATGTTATCGCCTGTATTACAAGTGGTTATACCGATGATGAAAAAATGATGAATCCCCGGGAATATGGCTTTGCAGCTGCAATACCAAAACCATACATGATAAAAGATATTGAGATATTAATGGACACAATAGTTCAGCAAGAGGAGTAAGTTGAAGTACTACCTGGTAAGTATAGAGCAAGACCTGACTTTCACCTGTGAAGAAGGCACCTGGAAAGAGATATTACAACTCGCAGAGAATAACGGATGGGATCCCGAGGGAACAATACTTGAACTTAATTATGAAATTGAAGAAAACTGGGACCCAGATATGACTTACGCGGAAACTGTTTTCATAGTTATTCAATCCCATATGAAATGCCTTGAATGGGACGGTAATTATACCGATACCGAAAACCAGGTGGTTAAGGACAGCGACGCGGGACAAATGTTATGGGCCCTTGATGGAATAGATATTGATGATGGATTGGAACAGCTTATGGAAGCAGGAAGTTTTCGAATTTGTGGTTATTAAAAATTGTTTACAAGTATCAGCAAAAATATGTATGATCATTGAACGCATATTTACGCCATTATTAACAGTATCCGGAGGAAATCATGAGTTTAGTTGAATGGAAAAAGGACGAAACTGCAGCCATACTTTCAATGACTGGTGGAGCAAATCGTCATAATGTTAAGTTTGCACAGGCCATGTTGAAAGCCCTTGACGAGATTGAAGCTGATGTTGAAATAACAGCACTGGTGCTTACGTCAAACGATGAAAAGAACTGGAGCCAGGGTGTGGATGTTGAATGGCTGGGTCAGCGAATGGCGGAAAAAGACAACCAGGCTATCAAGGATTTCATGTATGGAATGAACAACGTGTTCAAGAGACTATTGCTGTATCCTGTGCCTGTTATTGCCGCAATCAGCGGCCACGCTTTTGGTAATGGTGCTATCCTGTCATGCGCGTGTGATTTCAGGTTTATGCGTGCTGATCGGGGCTTTTTCTGCTTCCCCGAAGTTGATCTCGGAATACCTTTCCTGCCGGGAATGATCGCCTTCGTGAAGAAAAGCCTGCCATATTACATTTTTAACGAATTAAAGCTGACAGGTAGAAGGGCAACAGCCGCAGAGCTTGAAGAACATCACGTAATTATGAAATCATGTGCCGACGTCGATGAACTGATGAAAGAATCAGTAGATTTCGCGAAAACATTTCATAAAAAACGAGGTATATTCGGAGAACACAAGAAAAGACTGCATAAGCATATAGTTCAGATAATGGATAGTGAAGATCCGGAGTTTATTGAATCTTTGTTTCTCTTCGTGCAGGATTAAGAACATTGAAATGCGGATTTCAACAGGGGGCACAGGCCAGGATGAAAATCCGGATGTGCCCTTTTTCATTTATGGTATATGTTGAATGATGCAATTAATTAATGTTAATATTTTCACCGTTATTGTACTTGGGCTTGCGCCTGGATTGTTCTGGTCATGGATATTCTGGATGCAGGTCAGGGGTAAAGATATTTCAGTAAAAATACATATATACCTTTTCTTCGCGGGTATCGCAATACTTCCCCTTGCAGCCGCGGTTGAATTTGTGTTACCATTCAGCCGGCTGGTTGACATGACAATAATGGCACCACTCATCGAAGAATCATGTAAGCTTTTTGTGATGTATATACTGGCAGGTCGTATGTTGAAATACCCCTCCCCGGTAAAAGGGGTTGGATACGCTGTTGCCACAGCCCTTGGTTTTGCAAGCGCGGAAAATGTATACATGGTTCTTTCCGCGTACCTGGTCCCACAGATCATGCTTGGACAAAGTGACCCCGAGTTCGCGTTTGGTCTTGTGTGGGAAGTATATATATTAAGGGCCCTGTTTACTGTGCCCTCGCACGCCTTATGGGCATCATTCTGGGGATACGCGTTGGGCAGGGAGCTTGTCATTAACCGCGTGGTATTTGGCGCGTGGTTAATGGCTGTAGTGGTTCATGGTTTATTCAACCTGATGGTTTTTAATTTTCCACCCGGGGCCATCATTATGCTGCTTGTGTTTATGGTATTGTGGATAATTTTTTATGTACTTGTACAATAATTCTTTAAACTACTTGAAAAATATTATAGAATCATTGACATTATGCGAAATTATTCATTATTGGAAACGAATCTTTTTTAATTGATGATCGCGGAATTTTTATGGAGGTATGATATGACAGCGGTATATATAATTGCAGGTATACTGGCAGCAATTATACTTTTCAGGATGATAAAGATGGTTCCTGGAGATTCTATTTGTATAGTTGAAAAGAAATCTGTTTATCACAAAACATTACAGCCAGGTTTTCACGTAATTAGCCCAATGTATTCACAGGCGAGAATTGTACCGGTTGAAGAAAAATCCACGAATTTCAGCGGTGAGAAGATGAATACCAGTGAAGGTAATACGATTGAAGCCGCTTCAACCGTGAATTATAAATTGTGGGATCCCTATAAGCCGTTTTTCGAATTCGAAAACCTCGATAAAGAGGTAATGCAGCGGGCAAAAGATGAACTATCAAATATTGTGGCTACGTATTCTATTGACGCAGCTTTTAATTCCCTTGGTGAAATCGAAGATAAACTTCAGGACAAAATGAACAACTTTGGAAAAAGTTACGGAATGGAATTCTCCAAGGTGGCAGTGAATTTACATTAATTAGCCCTTTTTTCCATTTCCTTACTTAGATGTTCGTTGCTGGTGCTCATCATTATTGTATGCGATGGCCATTTCTTATAATTTTTAAAGTATTCAGTAGCCATTCCCAGTGCTTCATAGGAGGGCAGGTAGCGTGTCCTGCCGTCGCCTGTCTTTACGGGAACGGTGCCGGTTCGAATACAGAACAGCATGCCGTTTTTGATAAGACGGTCAAACAGGTCCGCGCGTTTAATTCCTGCTGCTTCGGCTTCACGAAGTATCTTGATCAGTTTCTGGCAGTAAAATTTAATATAGTATTTATCCCGGTCAATCACGTACATGGTGAGTTTTTTTCTGTCTAATTGATAGGGATAGAGATCGTTGAAAATCAGGACCTTACCGCTGCGAACATAATACTTGCCAGCGAAGATGATAAACCTGAGCTTGATGCTGTTCATGTAATAATCTTCAATTATATCCAGGTGTTTTTTTCTTTTCCTGCCTTCGGCAGGAGATGAGGGTGGGGGGATGTTATTGTCCTTTGCATCGATAATGTCATCCATGTCTTCACCTTCGGGAGGCTGTATGGCGCTATAGCCATGTCTTTCGGCTACACCAGCAGGAATCCTTTCCCTGATTGCATATATTTTATACCAGTAACGGATACCTGGTTCTACATCATTGTCAGTATATTTACTTCTGGTTATTTCATCAAGTTTCCGGTAAGGGCCGTATTGATATGCGGAACGATATACCTGGTAACCGTCACAATTATCCGAACAATTCCATGAAAGAATTACCCTGTCATAGTATTTTCCCCGTGTCGCATCAAGGTTGTACACGTGGGGAATACTTTCTGACAGGAAAAGTTTCACCCTTCCTGCCAGGATCTGGCCGGTTTCACCGATTTCGTCGAATGATTGTATTAGTTCACCTGTCTCGTAGAGAAATTTATTTTTACCACGTGAATATACTTTTGTTTCAACTTCAACAGCACCATTAACTTTCACTATCCTGCCCATAACCAGGTGACGGACACCCAGGTTGGCGGCAATCTTGTCGTATGTATTTCTATAAGAAGAAGGAATGGTTTTCCGTGAGCTCAGGGGATACCTCACACCCCTTGTCCGACTTATTGATGTGGCGGATATGGAAGACTGTTTACCAAGGAAACTGGTCATAGATTCAAGTAAGGCGGTTCGATATGACGCTGAAACACGGGTCAGTTTAAATGGCAGTACCGCTATGGATGTGGTTTCCCGGGAAGAATTACTGTTGACAGTTGAAAGCAATAGTATACACGCAGAGATGAGTATTAAAACCTTTTTCATGTTAATCCCCGGATTGAAGATATAATTAAAATTATGCGAACACTGTACCATATTCAGTATATAGAAAATATAAAAATCATACAAGAATTATTAATATTTAGTTAGAGTCACTCAAAATATTTTCCTTTTAAAGGATACATACTGGTTGATGAGAAATTCGAAGAAAATTGTACTTGATTTTGGCACTATCAGGTTGAAAGGCAAACTTAACAATACAGGATCCGCGCAGTTGCTATATGAAAATCTTCCACTCAAAATAAAACTGGTGCAGTGGGGAAACGAACTGTATGGCGAAACAGGAATAATATCTCATGGACGAGACCTGGTTTCCAGGTTGGAAGCCGGCAGCATAGCTTATAGCCTTAAAGGTACCTACCTGTGTGTATTCTATGGTCAACAACCGGCATGGCCTGTTGAGGTTGTTGGAAAAATTGACGGAAATGAATGGGAAAAACTGAAAGATGAAGACGCGCTTACCATGCTTCACGTATACGCTGAAATAACCTGATACATGACCTGGAGTAATTGTACATGCTGAAAGTTGAGAACCTGTCAAAGAGTTACGGTGCGAGAACTCTCTTTGAAGATATAAATTTTACCATAAATCCCGGCGAAAAAGTCGGCCTTACCGGCAGAAATGGTCATGGTAAAACCACGTTGTTTCGCGTCCTGACGGGTGAAGAGCAGGCCGATGAGGGAAGCATCACCATGCCGGGATATTATCGCCTTGGATACGTGCAGCAGAACGTGGGATTTTCCAATGGAACGGTGCTTGAAGAGGTGATGCGTGGTTTACCTGAAGATGAGATGCACAGTCACTGGAAGGCCGAGAAGATTTTATCCGGGCTTGGATTTACCGGGGCGGGAATGGGGCAGAAACCGGAAATATTTTCAGGGGGATTCCAGGTAAGGATGCAGCTTGCCAGGGCCATAGTATCAGAACCGAACCTGTTATTACTTGATGAACCAACAAACTACCTGGATATTACATCCATACGATGGCTGGTTCGTTTTCTGAAAACATGGCCTTATGAGCTCATGCTTATCACCCATGACAGGAGATTCATGGACAGTGTGGTCACGCATACCCTGGGGATACACCGGAAGAAAGTGCGCAAGGTGGAGGGAAACACTGAGAAGTTATATACCCAGCTCGCACTGGAAGAAGAGGTGTATGAAAAGACACGGGTTAACGATGAACGTAAGAAAAAAGAAGTAGAACAGTTCATCAATCGTTTCAGGGCAAAGGCCCGTCTTGCCAACATGGTACAGTCCCGTATCAAGTCACTTGAAAAAATGGAAAAAAGGGACAGGCTGGAAAAGATCAAGACGCTGGATTTTGCCTTCAGGGAGAAACCACATTCGGGAAAATTTGTCATGACGGTGAACAATATTTCCTTTGGATATGAACCGGACAAACCGGTTATTAAAGATTTTAGTATAAGTATTACCGCCCGTGACCGGATCTGCATAGTCGGCCCCAATGGGCGGGGAAAAACCACACTGCTGAAACTTCTTGGTGAAAAGCTGCAGCCTCAGGGTGGCAGCATCGTAACCCATCCGCAAATGGAGACCGGCTATTTTGAACAAACCAACGTGAAAGAGCTGGTGGACACAAGAACTGTCGAGGAAGAGATTCTCTCTGCCGGAGGAGATATTGACCGTCAGCTGGCAAGGAATATCTGCGGTGCCATGCTCTTCGAAAATGATGATGCACTGAAAAAGATAGATGTGCTTTCAGGTGGAGAAAAGAGCAGGGTGATGATCGGCAAGATACTTGCCCACCCGGTAAACCTGTTACTGCTTGATGAACCTACCAATCACCTGGACATGGAATCATGCGACGCCCTGCTTGCCGCAATAGATTCTTTCGACGGGGCGGTGGTGATGGTTACCCATAACGAGATGTTTCTTGACGCCCTTGCCCGGCGGCTCATTCTCTTCCAGGGAGAGAGTGTATCGGTCTTTGAGGGTGATTACGAGTCATTTCTTGATAAAATCGGGTGGGAAGAAGAAGCCGATCAAAGAAAAAAAGACAGTAACGATGCTGAAAACCAGTCATCGCAAAAGATGAACCGGAAAGACGTTAGAAAAATACGATCTGATATAATAACACGACGGGCCAAAACACTCAAACCAATCGAATCCAGGATGGAGAAGATCGAGAACAGGATAATGGAACTTGAAGAGCAACTGGAAGAATTGAACAACCAGATGATAGAAGCATCGGCAGAACAGAACGGCAGCCGCATCTCTAATCTTTCGCAAAAAAACCATTCCACGCAGGAAGAACTTGACGGTTTATATGATGAGCTTGACATGCTGATGGAAAAGCGTGATAGTGAATCCAGTTGTTTCCAGGAAGAGCTTGATAATCTCGAGCAATAAACAAAAGACGGCAGGAGTTCTTAAATGAAACTGGCCATTACCGCGGATGTACACATAAATTCCGAGAATCCTGAAAGGCTTGAAAATTTTACACATATATTGCAAAGCATCGAGAAGAGCGGCATCACCAGGCTGATCGTGGCAGGCGATCTGTGTGACGACGAATCAAACGCGCCCATTATGCTTGACGCGTGCCTGAAGGAACATCCCGGTGTTGAGGTGCTGGCCATCCCCGGAAACCATGATTATTTCCTGGCAAATCGTCTTTTCAGTGCACCAAACATAAAGGTATTTGAAAAACCACAGGTGAGTACAATTGGCGGTAGAAGCTTTCTGTTTCTCCCTTATAGTGACGGAGAGACAATGGGTGCAATAATAGAAAAATCGGGACTGCAGTCACAGCTTGAACCCGATGGATGGATACTTGTTTCTCATGGGGATTACGGCCGAATAAACCGGGAGGCCTCAGGCCATGAGTTGGGGTATTTTCCCCTTGCCGGGAATGATATTGACCTGTTCAGGCCGAAAAAAGTGATACTGGGACATATTCATCTACCCGGCCCGGTATCTGAAACCGTTGTCTACACCGGGTCGCCATGGCCGCTGGATATCAATGAGACCGGTCAGCGACGCATCCTCGTGCTGGACACCGAGACCGGTCACCTGGAACCGCTGCCCCTTACCGGCACACCGGTGTATGCCCGTATTAACTGTGTAATAATACCTGATGGAGAAGAAAAGCAGCAGCTTGAACAGCAGGTAACCAGGGCAATTAAAAAAGAAAAGGCCTTATATTCGGGTAAGAACTTCTTTGAAAAACTCGTTGTACGTGTTCAATGCCGTGGGTACAGCACCAGCCGCGATAAAATAGAGAAACAGGTTCTTGATGCACTTCAATCTCATGGTATCAGCCCTCAGCAGGTAGATAAAATTGATATCGATGAGCTGCGGGTGGCAGACAGCGAGGAACACCTTGTGCTGGCTGCCAGGGTAACAGAATATATTCAGTCACTGAACATGTCGGGAAGGGATACTGAAACCATTGAAGCGTTACGTCCGGAGATTACCGCCAGGGCGTATCGGATACTATTCGGGAGTTGAGGAGAGAACAATGCCGGTGCACATAACCAGGATATCGATGCAGGGCTGCGGACCTGTGAAGGACATGGAAGCTGACCTTTCTCCACTGACGCTTGTATACGCGGGTAATGAACGGGGCAAGACCACCCTTGTAGAAAATATGCTGGCTTCCCTTTTCAAAGATCAGAAAGACGGCATGTACCCCGGCGTGCGGGGGGACAGTTTTATTGGACGCAGCCAGGTAACCGTGTCAATAGACGGCAATAAACCCGAAACTTTTACACCGGGAAACCGCAAGAAGACGCTTGACGAGATTCTGGAAAAGGGAGGGGTTTCATTACCTAAAAGCCTTTTTAACCTGCTTTTCGTACGCGGTGCCCAGCTTGAAATAGTTCCGGGGTATGGGGGCATTGACCGAAGGGCAATCAAGAATCTTTTGTCCAGGCAATACGTGTATGATGCAATTCTTGATCGGCTGGAACCAGAGATACATTATACCAAAATTGAAGATGGCCGCATCAAGCCCGACCGGAAGAATGGAAAATATTACAAGATGTATGACAATACTGACGCGTTAAAGAAAGCTGAAGACCTGTCACGTGAATTTCACAACACCCTTTCACAGACACGCATGGTAAAGCTGAACAACAGGCTTAAAAATCTTACAGAACGTATGAAAAAGATGGACCAGGCAAAGCGATACCACGCGTTTTTGCTGAAAAAAGAATCTGACCGGCTGCAGGCATCACTGTCATCCATGAACGAACAGGAAATTGACCGCCTTGAAGACGCCATCAGGGAGTATTCACGACTGAAAAGCCAGGTAGGGGACATGAGCAGCAGGCTTAAAAAGTTCGGCAGCCTGGAACATGATATCCGCTGGCTTGAAGAAGCAGAGAGGGAATACCAGCAGTGCCTTTCGCGGTCATATAACCGTTGGCAGGTAGTCTTCCTGGTTATTACCATGGTAGCCATGCTGTCTGCCATACTGTCATTTTATTTTTTACCGAAGATGCTTTTCCCATTTTTAGGTATATCATGTATATCCCTTTTGCTTGCCCTGATGTTTTCGTTTGTTTTTCGGGGTGAGTTTACACCTGCGGCGGCACGAACCACGATGGAGAATATAGAAAAGGATTTTAATGCCAGGTATGGCAAACCACTTGCATCGGTTGCTGATTTTCGAGCGCTGAGATCTGGCCTGGAACAGAAAGCAGGGCAAAAACAGGAACTGGAAGAAAGCGCGAGGCTCGCCCGTGAAAACGCACGTGCCCTCGAAAGTGAAATACCGCTGCGCATGGCATCACTGAACGCGGATGAGGTTTCCCTTGGAAAGGCACCCGTAATATTGCAGCAAAGAAAGCAGCAGGTACAGAAAGAAAAACACAGGCTGGCAGAATGCAGTTCACAACTGCAGATGCTGAACGTACCGGAGAATGAGTACAGCCGGCAGCCGGCAGATGAAACGTATTCACCCGCGGCCGAAGCGTCTATTCGCAAAGAAATAGAGCAGTGCCGTGAAGACCTTGAGAAAGAGCGGCAGGGTTTTGAAATACTTCTACGCAAGCTTTCTGATGTGGTGGGCTCTGACACCGCCCATTCGGGTTCTCTTGAAGCAATATCTGAAAAACTTGATGAAGTGATTACACAACTGTACCGTGAGCGAAGTGAAGCCTATGCGGAGATCGTTGCCGGGGTTGCGGTGCGGGATGTTATTGCGGACTTTCAGAAAGAAGAAGACTCACAGATCGAAGAATACATGAACGATCCTTCAATTACACGCTCACTGGAGAAACTGACCGGAAGGTATACGAATATATACCTTGACGGGGACAGCATTCGTGTGGGTGACGGCACCATCTCCTATCCCCTTGAAGAAGTTTCTACCGGCGCCAGGGAGCAGGTGTTGATGGCCCTTCGTGTGGGAATGGCAACCCGTATATCAGGCGCGGATTCGCTTTTTCTTCTGCTTGACGATGCCTTTCAATATTCCGACTGGACCCGTCGGCAGAATCTTGTAGATCAGTCTGTTGCCCTGGTAAAAGACGGCTGGCAGGTCATCTACTTAACCATGGATGATGACATACGTGACCGGTTTCTTGAGGCGGGAGAGACAATGAGTGAGAAATTTACCATGATCACCCTTTAGGCTGCCTGCCGGGTAATGTGATTATGAATTTGACCCATTCACCCGGTTCTGATTCAACGCTGATTGAACCGTTATGCTTCTCTACTATTGAGTTGCAGATGTAGAGGCCCAACCCTGATCCCTTTACACCTTCAGTTCCTTTCTGTTTTAGCCTGCTGAACTTTTTGAAAAGCTTTTCTTGAATATCTTCCCTGGATATGCCGACACCCCGGTTGAATACAGAGAACACGCATTTACCGTTCTCTTCTTTTACATCCAGCTTTATTGCGGTGTCTTTAGTTCCGTACTTGATAGCATTGCTCAGCAAATTGGTAACCACGATCTTGAGAAGGTTAGGGTCACCGTTTATTACAGGAGAAGCCGAAAATTCAGTTTCGATTTTCATGTTTTTAATATTATTTTTGTATTCCGGGATATCGATTACCGGAAGTACCACGTCTTCATTGAAATTCAGTTCCTCTTTGAATGATTTCAGTTCATCCATTCCCATGCTTGAAAGGTCAATATAGTTTCTAATTATATCCTCAAGGTATTGGCAGTTGCGCAGTATTGTCTCCACAGTTTTTTGCTGCTGTGAATCAAGATTGCCGAAATAGCCCTTGTACAATGTCTCGGCTGTTGTCTGCATCACAGACAGGGGACTTTTTAACTCGTGAGAAACTATGGCCATAAGGTCGAGCATGTTGGATTCTTCGTTCTTGTTGTCAAGTGCGTTAACCGCGTTCTGCACAACCGACCGCAGTTCTTCGGGGGTAAAGGGTTTTGGCACGTAATCGAATGCCCCCGATTTTAATGCCTGCCGTGCTGTATCAACAGTGGCAAATCCGGTAAAAATAATAACCAGGGTTTCAGGATACCGCTTCTTGAATTCTTCAAGCACCTGCATTCCGTCCATACCCGGCATTTTCAGGTCGGTAATGACAATGTGATAAGATGTTTTCTCCGCGTGTTCCAGGGCAGTTTTACCTGAATACGCGGTGTCAATGGTGTATTGATTTTTTTGAAGAATTTTGACAGAACTTTTCAGCACAATATCTTCATCATCAACGATCAGTATACGTACGTCTTTATCTTCCATATCAATAACCTCGATTGTGTCCCACTTTCACACTACACATGTCATACATCTGATCAGGGACAACACTGGAATGGCATGGAACTCAAATTTTAGAATATTACACATACTCATTGACCTTTTCCACCAGGTCGTCAATTTTAACCGGCTTGGTGAGAAAATCGTTGATGCCGGGTAAAAATGACTGGTCTTCGTTAAGGGAAAACCTGTTGTTGGTAACCTGGTTGATGGCAGTCAGCATTATTATGGGTGTGTCCTTCACCTCCCGGTATTTAGATGTTTCACGGTCGCTTCTTACCTGGTAGGCCATCTCGAAACCCGCGGTATCCGTCTCCATCATCACGTCCAGTATCAAGAGGTCGGGTTTTTGCTGTAACAGTGTCTGCAATCCCTCGCTGCCGCTGTATGCGGCCACCACGTCATAGCCGTTCATCTTAAGGGCCTGGGCAAGACTTTCCACAAGGTCCCTGTCGTCATCCACTATGAGAATTTTTTTAGCCATTATAATCTCTCCACATTGAGAATTTTCCCATCATCAGTCTTTAAGTAACTGGTATATGGTATTTCGTTCTTCCCATGCCTTGTTGCTCTGGTACATATCGATGGGGAATTCCATCTGTTTCAACTCAACCGGTGCAGCCTGCTTGTCAACAAGACCCAATGCCAGCGCAACCCCGTAAATAATCGCTTCAGGACGGGGAGGACAGCCCGGAATGAAATAGTTTACCGGCACCACCTTGTCGGCACCCCCGGTTACATTGTACGTGTCAAACCAGCATCCACCGCCTGTCGCGCATGAGCCGATGCCGAATACCAGCTTGGGATCGGGAATGGCATCGTAGGCTTTTTTCACCAGGGGCAGGGTTGGACGGGTAACCGCCCCGGAGATGAGCATCACGTCGGCGTGCCGTGGGGATGCCACCAGCTTGATGCCGAAACGTTCCACATCGTAATACGGAGTAAGGATGTTCAATATTTCGATATCACAGCCGTTGCAGGCCCCCGAGTTGCAATGATAGACCCACAGTGATTTGGGAAATGCTTTTTTGGCTATCTTTGATAACATGGTTATTCTCCTGCCTTTTCAGGTCTCTTGAAATTCACGCTCTTTTCGTACAGCCGTTTGTCGAACTGCTCGCTTGAAACGGGAATTACCGCCCGGGCTTCGATGCTGTCATACCGGTATCCCGTGAAGCTCAGCTTGTCTATGGTATTGGTGATCTCGTGATCGTAGCATCGTCCGCATCGCTGGCAGGTGAGCATGAAAAGCTCAATGCTTTCATTTATGTCTTCCTTGTTGTCGGTTGCCAGTTCGAATTGCGGCGTCATGGTGATGGCGTCTTCAGGACACACGTCGGCGCATCGTCCGCAGTAGGTGCACCGTGAACCGTCGTAAACCATTACCCGCAATTCCTTGCAGAGATCACGTATAAGTATGGTTCGTGCAGGACAGTGATTGGCACATCCCCCGCAACCGATGCATTTGTGATGATCCCAGTAAGGCTGTCCCCTGAAGTTTTCGGGTACGGGACGGGGTTCGAAGGGATAGGGCAGTGTCACCTTTCCCGGCTTCATTACCATGAGTACCTGTTTTATTTTACTTGTTAACCACACGGTGTTACTCCTTTTCTCTCAGTGTTTTCATATTCCGTATACCGATAATCCCACCGTGGCGATAGCCGCGACGATAAGAACCGCGTAATACTTCACTGCCTGGTCTATTCTAAGCCTCGGGTTGGTAGACCCGATCAGCGAAATGAAGACGAACACAACCGCCACTTCCGCAAGCTGAATGGCAAGATCGGCGATGAAATAGCCGGTAGCCATGTACGGTATAAAGACCGTAACAAAGAGGGCGGCATAGAACATCTGTTTCAGCATCATGGAGTATTTGAACAGGGCATAGTTAGGCCCGCTGTACTCGATGAATGGGCCTTCAAGAATTTCGATCTCGGCCTCGGTAGTGTCAAAGGGCTGCCGTGCCACGAAAGCCTGCAGGGCCATGAGAAAGATGACCATCATGATGCCGGCCGCCCAGCTGTATCCCTGCGTGGTAATGCTGAACATGGTGGAATCTATGGCAAGACTCTGCACCTTCACCGCTCCAAGCAGAAATGTCATGGCAAGCACGGGTTCCACCATTATCATGGTTGCCATCTCGCGGCTTGCCCCGATCACGGCGTAGGTGTTCTTGCTGGCCAGGGCACCCAGCATGATGGCGATTCCCCCCAGGGTAAGCAGGTATATGATGGTGATAACATCGGCATACCCGGTAAGAAAGTTCGCCCGGTGACCCATGGGAAGCAGCATGATTACACTGAGTATTGCGGCGAAGGACATCATGGGGGCAAAGTTGAACAGCCTGTTGCCCGGGTTGATGTTGTCCTTGCCCAGCAGTTTTAGCAGGTCATAATAGGGCTGGGTTATGGGAGGCCCCTGGCGTGACTGAACCTTCGCGGTTAATTTTCGTATTATCCCTTCGTACAGGGGAGCCAGGGCCAGAAACACTATAATATTGATGAATACCAGCAATATGTCCATGGTTTACCTTCCTCTTTTCACGGATTTTCGCGACATCTCTTCCAGTTCGTTGCTGGAAAGCATGTGACTGTTGCCGCTTTCGTCTATTACCGCCAGCCTGTCGGTGCATGAGAAGCAGGGGTCGATACTGCCGACAATAATCGGCACGTCGGCAAGCTCGTTATTAAGCAGCATCATGGGCACTCCCTGCAGGTTGGGATATGTGGGTGCGCGTACCCGCCACCTGTCGGGCCTGTTCTCGTTTCCGGTGATGAGGTAATGAATTACCTCCCCCCGGGGGGCCTCAACTGCAGAAATGGCATGAATGTATGGGGTGATGTCCTCGTCCACTTCTGTGAGGATGGGGCCGTCATCAGGCATCTTGTCAAGCACCTGCCTGATTATATTGATAGCCTCAAAAGTCTCAAGTATGCGCACAACCACGGTGCCCCACACGTCACAGCTGTCCACAACAGGAACATCGAACTCGATGGCATCATAGGCGGCGTATGGATGATCACGCCGGGCGTCTATGTCAACCCCCCGGGCGCGGGCAACGGGGCCCACGAGGCTCCACTTGATGGTGTCCTCTTTTGATATGTAGCCCACATCTTTGGTTCGCTTGTGTATGGCGGTGTCTTTCACAATGGCCTTGTGGATCACCTTTACTTCTTCTTCAAGCTTGTCCATAACAGCCATGATGTCGTTTTTGATATCGGGAGTGATATCACGGCGCACGCCGCCGATGACGATCATTCCGTATGTTTTTCGGTTCCCGGTGATACGTTCTGAAAGCCACATCACCTGTTCACGCACCCGCCACGACTGCATGAATACCGTGTCAAAACCGATAAGATGACCGGCAACCCCAAGCCAGAGAAGGTGAGAATGCAGCCTTTCAATTTCAAGCATAAGGGTACGAATGAATTCTGACCGCCTGGATATTTTAATTCCAGCCGCGTCCTCAACAGCCTGTGAATAGGCGGTGGCGTGAACAGAACCGCAGATGCCGCAGATTCGCTCAGCTATGTAGGGAACCTCGTTGTAGGTTACCTGGGTGGTGCAGAGCTTTTCGATACCACGATGGGTCATGAAGCCCCGATAATCGGCTCCCTTAACCGTTTCGCCGTCAACGTACACCGCGAAGTGGCAGGGTTCGTGCAGCATGGGATGAAAGGGGCCGATGGGCACGGTGGTGCATCCTTCAGGAGCCTCGTCCAGCTGGTATGCAACGTCTTCGGCTGCCGGGGGCATCAGGTTCCACGGTATTTCCTTGCGGAGGGGGTGAATCCCTTCGGGCCAGTCGTCGGCAAGTATGAGCCGTTTGGGTTTTGGATGATCTGTGAACTTCATGCCCAATAGATCGATGTATTCCCGTTCCGACCAGCCCGCGTTGGGGATGTCGGGGGTAATAGAATCAAGTTCGGGATTATCAGCCGGGACAGAGGTTCTGATGTTTACAAACAGGTCTTCGTTATCGAAGGTGAATGAATGCACCAGCCCCAGTGTGCCGTCCCTTTCTATATTATCATAGCCGGTGCTGACAAGATATCGTCCACCCTGGTCTATGATCTCGTTGGACATCTGCCGTATAATGCTTTTGTCCACGTCTATGAAAAGCCGTGAATCCATCGGTTTTTCAACACCTGTTACCTTTTCACTGAACTTTTCAGTCAGATGGATTTTTACTTGTTCGATGGATGGCATAATCTACCTCTTCTAATCGTTAAATTTTCCTTTATTCTTTCACGTTTCCGCCGGTCCAGCGCAGAATGGTGCGCAGTCCCGCGAACATATTTCTATTCTTGTACCTGTTAAGATCATTAAGTTCCTGGTATCCGCACAGCCATGTTGGAGCCGTTTTTTCCTGTGATCCGCCGGATTTACGAAGCATCCATGCCAGGGCAAATGAACCAGCCCAGATGGCCAGCATCACCGCCGGTACCGCAACAGAATTGACTGATGTCTGAAGGCCGGGAACTTTGAGTGTGACTCCCATGGCGCTGGTGAAAATGCTGTCAGTCAGCGCAACGCTGTTGAAAGTGTCGAAAACGGTTGAACCCGCCGAGTTTCTGAATACACCAGTGATGACCGTGTAATAGAAGTAAGGAATAAGCCCCTGAACCAGGCAAAGCGCCCCAAGAATGACTTTCGGCAGAAGCATTCCAAATGGTACTTCACGGGGCTCCTCTTTGCAGCAGAACTCTGAGCCGCTTGAAGCAAAACTCATTCCGAAAAACTTGACGTAGCAGGCCAGGGTGATGGCGCTGGTGAAAAGGGCGATGATACCGAAGATCACCAGGAAGAGCATTTCGCTGCCCGCCAGAAGGGACGTTGAGATAATGGTCCACTTGCTGGCAAAACCGCTGAATGGGGGTACCCCCGCGATTGAAAGTGACGCGATACCGGCGATTATGGCAGTTACCGGCATAAACTTCATAAGTCCACCCAGCATGTTCAGGTCCTTGGTGTGGGTGGCATACAGTATGCTGCCGCTTGAAAGGAAGAGCAGGCCCTTGAATACGGCATGGTTGAGCACGTGGTAGAGCACGCCTATGATGGCCACCATGCCGAGAAGTTTCATGAAATCACTCTGCCCGTTCAGCATGAAAAGGGCGGCGCCGATGGCAAATATGATATAGCCTATCTGGCCGATTGAGCTGTATGCCAGCAGGCGCTTGTAGTCGTTTTGTTTCATAGACTGCACGGTGCCGATAAACAGGGTGACCACACCGAAAGAGGCGATGAGGGTTCCCCAGAACATTGGGTTGAAGTGAAATCCTTCACCGTGGGGCACCATCCAGAAGAATGTTCGAATTATTCCATATACCCCTGTTTTGATCATCACCCCTGAAAGCAGCGAACTGATGGGAGATGGGGCGATGGAGTGTGCGTCGGGCAGCCAGAGCTGTCCCAGCGGAAAAACCCCTGCTTTGAAACTGAAACCAAGTAGCAGCAGTCCGAATACCAGCATGGGGGCAATACCCGTGGTCATGCCCAGTTTGGCAGTGAGGGTATGCAGCGAATCACCCATGAGGGCACCATCGATGAGAAATGTGGCGCCGAAGATGATGAGCCAGGCAAGTTCCATGAGCCCCAGGTACTTGTTGGCGTTTCGAACATTCTCACGTTTTTTAGATTCATATCGTATAAGAAAGTAGGACGCGATGGTCATCAACTGCCATGATACGGTGAAACCGATTGACAGGTCATCAACGGTGACGATGCCGATCATTCCCAGTATGAACAGTGGAAAATGGAAGTAATACCCCCGCACCCCGTAATCGGTATAATGCTCCATGTACCTGATGGAATAGAAGGCGCTCATTATGGCCATGAAAGCGATGATAGCCATGAAAAAGCCGGAAACCCCGTCTACCATGAAGTATACACCCATTCCTCCGATGGAGAGAAACTTCGATGACTGCGAGGCGGTGGTAAACACGGTGGTAGCGGCTATATTCATCAGGATGATGCCGGCGGCTGTTACCATCAAAAAGTTCAGCCAGCCGGCAAGTCTTCGCGCTCCGCCGAAAAGGGGAACCATAAGCCCCGAGGCGAGCAGTATTCCCATTGCCAGTATCAGTTGCCCGTAAATATCAGTGTTCATACACACACTCCTTCTGACCGCGTGATAGTATTTCGTTTATAAATTCAATAATGATGTCTGCCTGTTCAGTAACCTTTGGGGAAAGACCTTCACCGAAATCAGCATTTTTTACCGAGATGCCCAGCAGGTACACTTTCTTACCGTGGCCTTCAAGTATCTCTCCGGACATCTTCAGTGACAGCTTATGGGTTGAAAGGTCGTTCAGGGTTTCGTTGAATGATTGCAGAGGACCAAAAAATACGCTCCCCTCAGGCGCCCCGGTGCTGATGGCATCGATAACGATGACATGTTCAGAACTTCCCTCGGCTATTTTGAACACGTATCCCTCGATAATGTCCTCAACGTTCATGATGGAGACGCTTTTGTCCGCGTCCCTGTTGAGCCTGTCAACGATGTAGAGGCCCACGGCGTCGTCCTGTTTCAGGTAGTTTCCCATTCCCACGATGCAGGTGGGCCTTGTGAGTACCTGCCGTATTTCTTCGATTCTTGACATTATATCTGTTCCCCGAGGGTCTTGATCTGCCTGTAGGTGTACACCGGCCCGTCAGTGCACACCAGGGTTCGGCCGATGCCGCAATGCTGGCACTTGCCCACGCCGCACTTCATGTGGCGCTCAAGGGTTGAGATGATATGTTCGTCGCTGATGCCCCTGTCCATCATTTCCTTGATGACGGCGTTGAACATGATGGGAGGGCCGCAGACGAAGGCAACGGTGTCATCCACCGGCAATTCCATCTTGTCAAACAGGGTGGTGATGATACCGGTATGTCCCTTCCAGTCTGGTGTGGGGTTGTCAACGGTGATGAATGTCTCAAACCCGTCGATGTTCTGCCACTCTTCCAGGTTGTAACTGTACATGAGGTCATCCGGTGATCGTGATCCGTACATGAGTATGATACGGCCGAAGTCTTCCCGATGCTGCAGCACGTTCACAATGGATGAGCGCAGTGGGATAAGGCCGATACCGCCGGCCACGTAGACAACGTTCTTTCCCTTGATGTCCTCAAATGGGAAGCCGTTGCCAAAGGGCCCCCGCACACCCAGCTTGTCTCCCGCCTGCAGCGAGTGCAGGGCACCGGTTACTTTACCAACGGTCTTCACCGTGATATGAAAACGGTCATCTTCGGGACTGGGGGGGAGGGACACGGCAAATTCACCCGAACCGAAAACGGTGCACATGATAAACTGTCCGGATTTGAACTTAAAGGTTTTGTCCACTTCCCTGTTGTCAAAGGAGAGATAGAAAGTTTTCACGTCCTGAATCTCTTCTTTTATTTCATCTATGGTGGCTATTTCCGGTATTGTTACTATTTTCTGTATATTCATGGTCTTCACCTATTTGCTGATTTCTCTTCGAATATATGTGACAACGTTTGGCAGACCGATATCGCCGGGGCATACCCAGGCGCATCGTCCGCAGCCAACACATCCGGGCCTGAGATACTTCTTCGACTGTGAATATGAAAGCTTACAGAAGAAGCGCTTGTTTCTTCGGTCTTCCACGGGTTTTCGCGGGTTGTGTCCCCCTGCCATTCTTGAATAGCCCTCGTAAGCGCAAGAGTCCCATGTTCTCAGGCGCAGGGACTCTCCGTTTTTCCTGTTTACGTCTACCACGTTAAAGCAGGTGCATGAGGGGCAGACGTAGGTGCAGGCGCCGCACTCGAAGCACTGGTAGCCGATGAATTCCCATACGGGTTCGTCGATAAAACCGGTGGTTACACGGTTCATCACCCGTGATATCCACGCCTTGTTCTCAACGGCGATGTCCTCAAAGAGGGTCATTGACTTTTCCACCCTGGCTGTCTTTTCACTGGCGTGTTCATCTGTGGCCTTCTCGAGATTCATGGCTTTTGCCAGGTCTTCCCCCTTTTTGCTGCCGGTTTCCACCAGGTAGTGCTGGCCGATGTCGGTAAGGTTGATGTCATAACCTTCTTTGGCATCGGGGCCGCTGTCGGTGCAGACGCAGAAACACTGCTTGAAAGGGGTGATGCATGTATTGGTAACGATAAACATCCGGCTTCGGTGTTCACGGTACCAGTCGTCCACGAACTCCTGTCCCAGGAAAAACCGGTCCATGCAGAGAATGCCTTCAAGATCGCAGGGACGCAGGCCGAAAAGTGCCTTGCGGCTCTCATCGAACACACCGGTTATTTCAGCCTTTTTCTGATGGGCATCATACCTGTACCGCATGATGGTTTCCATGTGTGGGAAGAGCACGTGCTTTGGTGGCAGTGTTGGTATGGGGGCGGCCATGTCGATATCGTCGATGTTGTTTACCCTGTCAAAGAAGGCCTGACCGGTGCTGTCCTCCACAACGGGGCCGTACATGGTATGGTCTTTTGCCAGCTCTTTTGCCAGGTTGAGAATATCGTTCTTTTTAATGATGTACATAATCACACCTTCTCTATTCGTACTGGTATTGTGGCGTCTTCACCTTTTTCAACGGCGTCAATGTGTTTTGAAAGAAATGCCGTGATCATATCCCGGATGAAGTAGGGGATATACGCCCGCCCGGGGGCAACTTCGTCGGATACTTTCGCCATGATCTCCATATCTCCACCTGCCGAAACTACCCTGACGGACCAGCGGTCACGCACACCCAGGTTTTTCGCGTCATCCGGGTGGATCTCCACGTATCCGTCAGGGTACAGCAGGAGAGTAGCGTTGTACTCTCGTAAGGGTATATGGGTTTTGTGCATCAGGTTGTTTTGATGCCAGTAGTGTTGTGCCTTACCCATCATGAGAAGGTAAGGAAACGTATCTGTTGCGGATGGTACATCCGCGTCCATTGATATCTTTACAAATAACGGCTTGCGGGGGGCACTCTCCAGTGAATAGCGGATGGTGCCGTCGGGATTACTGGTGTTGCATGGCCACTGCAGGCCGAATGAAGTTGAAAGGCGGTCATAGGTAATTCCAGAGTATGTGGGTGTCAGCTGGCTTATCTCGTTCATTACGTCTGAAGGGGAGGCGTAGTTCCAGTTGGCGCCCGCCTTGTTTGCCATGTTCTGCAGCAGTTTCCAGCCAGGCATCACGTTAGCGTCCCCCTCCATCTTTTTACTTGAAAGCTGCACCCTGCGTTCGGTGTTGGTGTAGGTGCCGTCGGTTTCGATATAGCTTGTGATGGGTAGCACCACGTCGGCGTATTTCTGGAAGTCGTTTCTGAAGGCGCCGATGTACACGATATACTCAACCGAGGCGAGGCTGTCACGATACTTGATGATGCCGTCATCATGATCGGTTACCACCAGGGCCTTTACGGATTGATTTTTCATCATGGTATCGAAATCGCTGCCGGCTTCTGCGGGCAGTGCCTGTTTCCAGGCGCTTTCAAACCTGGTGCGGACTTTCTGATCTGCTAGGGGCTGGAAACCGGTGAGCAGGTCTGGGGCGCAGCCGGTGTCAAAGCTTCCCTGCAGGTTGTTGATGCCGGCGATGGGGTTTACACCGCATCCTTCTTTACCGATTTTACCGGCAAGCAGAAAGACGTTATAGATTGAACCGATAGTGTCGCGGTCAAGGCCGGATATGCCGGAGGTGAAAAATGTCATGGCGCTTTTGCTTTTGGCAAGAAGCTCGGCTAACCGGGTGAGCTCTTCAACCGTAAGCCCCGACTTCCTGGCGCCGCTTTCAATGTCTACTGCCTGTATGGTATTGATGAATTCATTGTAGTTTTCAGTGTTCTTCTCAACGAAACTCTTGTCGTATAGATTATTTGCAACCATCACCGATGCCAGCGCGTTGAACAGCACTTTCATGGTTCCGGGATTAATTCGATAAAAGGTGTCGGACAACCTGGCTATCTGCGTGGTACGGCTGTCCAGCGTTACCAGGGTGGCGCCATTCATGGAGGCCATGTGCAGCTCGCTTCCGATGATGGGATTCTGACGGGTGATGTCCATCCCCGCCACAAGGAGCACCCCGGCTTTCTGTATATCCTCGATGGAACCTGTCATGCCGGGAAATCCTGTTCCCTCGTTCAATACGTCAAGGCTGTTGCGATGTCCCGACTCGGTGTCGGTGCTGATGTTGTTGGTGCCGAATACTGAACGTGCCAGTTTCATGAAGAGGTAATTTTCCTCGTTGGAGGAGCGGGGTGAGGCGAGAAATGCAGTTTCGCCGGGTGAATACTTTTTCAGGGTATTCACCGCCTCGGTTATGGCTTCTTCGTATGACACCGGCTGAAAGGTGCCGCTCTTTTTTACCATGGGGGTGGTGTTTCTGTCCGTGGTGGAGAGCAGCTCGTGTATGTTCCAGCCCCGCACGCACAGCCTTCCCCTGCTTACCGGGTGATTCCGGGAGGGGAACACCCCATCCACGGTGGACTGGTTCACCTTCAGAAAGTGTCCGCATCCGGTGCCGCAGAAAGTACAAATTCCGGGTTTATAATCCATGCTGTTCCCTCGTTTCTTTTAAACATTATGCCGAATTGAGTCTGTTAGATATATAGCACCATAAGGGGTATCTGTAAATAGGGGGGAATACTCTTTTGGCATAGGGGAATTCCCCTATGGATTTTATGGTGGCTTTT
>CAZAOK010000021.1:0-47298 GCA_964486725.1 uncultured Leptospiraceae bacterium | reverse complement strand
GTTTTTGTCTAAAAGTTTTTTAAGAAAAATCTCCGAGTTTCATTGAGGCGGGACATACCATATACAACCGCAAGACCCAGGCCGGTTCCTTTTCCATTTTTTCTATTACTGTAGAATGGTTCAAAAATATTTTGCAATATCTCCTTTTCCATCCCAATTCCATTATCACGTACGTCAATTGATATGTAACTACCTGGTTCAATTTCAGGATTATTTTTTTTATCATCTTCTGTACATTCTACATTGGCAGTCTCTATAATCAGTGTGCCACCTTCAGGCATAGCCTGCATGGAATTGACAACAAGATTCATAATAACCTGCTCAATTTGTACCTGGTCCCCGTATACTACAGAATTTTTAGCATTTAAACTTGTTATCAGGTTAATCCCTTCACCGATAAGCCTACACAACATATTATTCATGTTTTCAACAATACTGTTAATATCAATATATTCTTTCTGTAAGACCTGCTTTTTGCTGAACGCGAGCAACTGTCTTGTCAGTGCAGCAGATCTCTGTGCAGCTCTAAGAATCTCGTCAACAAATTCATTTCCCGGACTCGTCTCGTCAATAGTGTTCTTCAGTATTTCCCCATAGCCAATAATCGCAGTTAGAATATTATTGAAATCATGGGCAATCCCACCGGCAAGTGTACCGATAGCTTCCATTTTCTGCACCTGGTGCAGTTGTGATTGAATTTTCTGCTTTTCCGCTTCGGCATTCTTCTTTTCAGTAATATCACTTACAAGTCCAAAATTTCCTATATGAATATTGTTGTCATCAAAAACAGGTTGTGGAGAAATATTTGTATATGCTATATTCCCATCTTTTTTCAACCATACAATTTCATTATCTATTGCATATGCATCTTTGTCAGTATTTACTTCAAACAGGTATTCAAATAAATTTCTTTCTTCAAAGAGAAAGTTTGTCAGCATTTTATCAATCATCTCGTCATACGTGTACCCGAGAATCTCAAGTAATGAATTATTGACAAATGTTATAACGCCATCCCTGTCCGTAACAAACAGTCCTTCATTCATTGTTTCTACAAGTAACCTGTATCGTTCTTCACTTTTCCGCAGCACCTCTTCTGATTTTTTTTGAGATGATATATCGGTGATCACCGCAGCAAAATATAGTGGCTTGTTATTGCGTCCAGTTATAAAAAACAGGTTTTGAATAGCAGGCACTTGTTTTTGATCACATGTGGACAATATCAATTCACCAGACCATTGCCCTGATGTTGAAAGGTATTTTGCGATCATATCAATACTTTGATTATTCTGGTTGATGTCATAATAATCCCGCAAACTTGTACCAGTAATGCTACCTGGCATATCAGCATTAATAATATTATAAAACCCAGGATTCGCGTAAATTATTTCATAATCCAGTTTTGTTATCAAAAGTCCCTGACCAGATGCATCCGCGAACCTCTTGAATATTGAAAGATCCTCGTTTGCCTTTAAGAGTTCTAAAGAAGTATGCTGAATGGTTTCATTCAAAGATTCCATTTCAGAATATTGATGCTCAATCTCCTTAAGTTTCAATTCAAGATACCTGCGTAATTCTACATTTTTATTCAGTTCATCCTCTGTTTTTAACAATGAATTATCTGTAACACGTGATACAAGAAACAATAACGTGGATAAGATTATTATAGTTATATTTACATTTATCATGGTACCAATTATATAATTTGGATCAGCAGTATTGTACAATGCTATCACAGAAACAGACAGTGCTGTAGTTGTTATCAAAATAAAAATGGTAGCTGCCGTAAGCAGCCACCTGTTTCCAAATAACGCGGTAAACCCAATAATACCGAACATGAAATAAATATTATTATTCGCCCCTGTTAGAATCATTGATTCATATTTTATTATACACCCCGCAAGCACCCTGAAGGTGATAAAAATTGTATTCAATGTAACAGCGGCATGGTACTTTCCCGCTTTCAGTAAAA
Organism: uncultured Leptospiraceae bacterium; assembly: GCA_964486725.1. GTDB lineage: Bacteria > Spirochaetota > UBA4802 > UBA4802 > UB4802 > M55B154. The sequence goes on along the minus strand of CAZAOK010000021.1, from coordinate 45,329 downwards.
AAAGACCTGAAACAAGACTCATCATAAGAAGAACATTTGTTATTGTTATATAGACCGGATGTGTTGAGACGGATGTGGTTACATTTAAGAGGCTGACAGCTGCTAAAAGAACTATTATAACAAGGCTAAGCCAGAACAGCATAAACGCTTTCTGCCGTATAATGAAATCATCATACTTTACTAAAAACGAATTGCCATTCAACTTGCTAAACATTTCACAGTTAAAACCTATATTATATTGACTTAAAGTTTGCAAATTATACATGAATGAAAACAAATAAATCAAGTAAAATTAGCAATATTCCGTCTGACCGGTTGTTTTATGTGGCCTTAGCGAACAGTCTTGAATTCTTTAAAATCGTAAAAATTCCAAGTGTTTCAGCTGCCTGAAAAATCTCATCACCACGTTCTATATCAATCAATGACAAACATCTTATATTATATTCTTCATTTCTGTGTTTTGGCACTGTACTAACGGTATCAGGGTATAAAATTGAACCATCATCCTGCACCCTGAATTTTTCTAATACAAAATTCTTGTTAATCCTGGGAAGAATTCTATGTTCCCATTCTTTCAAATAGGTTTGATGAAATATATTTTTCAATGTAATATGAATTTCAGATGGTGATGCATGGGGATCAAGGTTTGGATAAACATTTTCAAAACATTCATTTACAACACCAAATATTTTAGGTGTATGCGTAAGGCTGGTAAGGTACACCCTTTTAAAGAGCCAGTTCTTTATAAATACATAGAGTAACCCAAAGATATACACCAGTTGCATTAATCCCCTGTTTTCAGAAATTGAATATACCGCCCCCAGGTGAATAATATCTGATCCCTTGTACTTTCCAAGATGGCTCATTACACAGCAACAAAGGTCGTCTTTTGTTGCCCTTCTCGAGCAAATGACGATCATTTTATTTTTCAAATATGTGGTATCTTTAAAAAAACTGAATGTTGGTGTTATTCCCAATTTTGATGCCGCGATAATCTTGATTCTTTTTTGAAGCTGTTTCAGATCCGCACTATTCATCCACTTGCCGGGTTTATTATATATTTCGAACCTGTATTTTTTGAAAACGAATTTTAACCTGTTAAACATAGCACCTCCATAGGATATTATAGACTTATGTTCATACAGTGTTTTATACTATAGTATCGTTATAAATTGCTTGAATGTTTATCTGCAATATGTACATGTATCATTAAATCATATAACAACATGGAGGATACTTTTTGTTAGAGTTAATTATTGTTATAATAATACTTCTTGCTGTCTCATTTCTTTGTTCAATTCTTGAATCTGTTATCCTTTCAATAACAAGCCCATATATACAAACCCTGATTTCTAATCATTCTAAAACTGGAAAACTCTTAAGTCATTTAAAGGAAAATATCGATCAGCCTATATCTGCGATTTTGACCCTTAATACTATTTCACATACAGTTGGTGCTGCCGTTTCCGGTGCAATAGCAATTGAACTATTCGGTTCGAAGTGGATGGCTGCTTTTTCTGCAATCCTGACTTTTGTAATTTTAATTTTCTCTGAAATTATCCCAAAAACTCTTGGAGTACATTACTGGAAACAACTTGGACCATTATCAGCGTATATACTGAAATTTCTCATCTACATGCTGAAACCATTAATAATACCAATACATTTCATATCCCGACTTTTCACAAAGGAAGATCCAGGTTCAATTATCAGCCGGGAAGAGATCATCAATTATATAAGGCTGGGTTATTTTCAGGGATTATTAGAATCTCCTGAATACAATATTATGGAAAATTTGTTTCTGCTGGAAACGATAAGAACAAGAGATATAATGACACCGCGAACCGTAGTGTTCTGGCTTGATAAAGACTGGACTGTACAGGATATCATACAAAATGATAAGCATCTTCAATTCTCCCGTATACCATTGTATGATCCAAGAGAAAATAAAATAACCGGTATAGTATTGCGCAGGGATATCATGAACCATATAGCAGATAAGAAGGTGTCGGTTTCCCTTCGCAAGCTCGCATATAAACCAGGTTTTGTTATTGAGACAATTACCGTGTACAAACTTTTAAACTATTTCATCACCAATCAGCTGCACATATCAGTGGTTCTGAATGAATTAGGAGATTATATCGGCATTGTAACCATGGAGGATGCCATTGAAACACTTCTCGGGGTTGAAATCATTGATGAATTTGATACCGCAGTGGACATGCGAAAAGTCGCAGAAAAGTTGCGTCACCGGAAATTTTAGAAAAAAATATGACGGTGTCCATTACCTGAGGTAAAAAGACACCATCATATTTTATATTTCTATTCCGTTGCGAAACTTTCCTCAAGTATTTTCATAACCGAAAGGTCTTGACTCTTAATTGATTTTGCGAATGCCTGTGCCTGTGGAAGTACATTCTTGATGTAATATCGTGCACTGTATACTTTTCCCTGGTAAAAAGCGGCATTCTTATGTTCTTTTATAAACTCACGTACTGCTTTCTTATCAGAAACATCAATATTGTTTTCCTTCAAAATTTCATCCACTTTTTTCTGGGCTATACCAGCCTGCCAGTACTGAATCCAGCCAAGGCATATGGTACCCATCATATTTAGAAATGGATACGCATTAGTAATTGGAACCATAAACTTTCCTTCTTTACTGCATTCGACAAGAAACATACCCATCTCAGCCAGAAGGTTTACCGCGTCCTGGACGTCTTTTGTTATATCTTCAAGCTTGCTGTTTTCTGTATATTCTGCAATTGTCTTGTTCATTTCACCAAGAAAATTCAAGAAGTTTGCACCTTTTTTCTGTGCCATTTTTCTACCAACAAGATCAAGGGCCTGAATTCCATTTGTACCTTCGTAAATTGATCCAATTTTCAGATCACGCATAAATTGCTCAACCGGATAATCCTGGCAATATCCATAGCCTCCATACACCTGTATTGCCTGCTCGGTAACTTTGAATCCCATATCTGTACAATACGCTTTGGTAATAGGAACCAGCAATTCCATTATCCCATGCCATTTTTCTGCTTCTTCTCTCTCAGATGCTTCTTTTCGGTCAATTGCATAGGCACAGAGATACACCAGAGCCCTCATTCCTTCAACATGACTCTTCATCCAGAGAAGCATTCGACGTACATCGGGATGATTAATGATCGGAACCCTGGGTGATTCAGGATTTTGCATATTTTGCAGATCTGCTCCCTGGTTTCTATCTTTTGCATAATTCAGAGCGTGAAGATATGCAATTGAAGCTGTTCCACATCCCTGAAGCCCCATTCCAATCCTGGCTTCGTTCATCATCTGGAACATTATTTTCATACCTTTTCTTTCTTCACCAAGTAACTCGGCATAACAATCGTTATTGTCTCCAAAACTCATTGAACAGGTAGCACTTCCCTTGAGTCCCATTTTGTGCTCAATACCGGTAATTGTGACATCGTTAAATTCTCCCATTGAGCCATCATCATTAACACGATACTTGGGTACAATAAATATAGAAATTCCTGATGTTCCCGGGGGATCTCCTTCAATGCGGGCAAGTACCGGGTGTACCGTGTTTTCAAAAAGGTCGGAATCACCACCTGAGATAAATATCTTTGAGCCATATATCTTGTAAGATCCATCAGGCTGCTTTACTGCTTTTGTCTTAATATTTCCAACATCTGAACCAGCTTCAGGTTCAGTTAAAACCATCGTGCCACCCCATTTTCCCTCGTACATTTTAGTCATGTATTTATTCTTCTGTTCCTCTGTACCGAAAACCTCAACCAGGTGACCGGCACCAACTGCAGCTTCGGGGTAAAGCAGAAAACCCATATTAAATACATAGTACTCTCTTGACGCAAGATCAATGACATAGGGGAAACCCTGTCCACCGTATTCAGGTGAAACAGCCATGGTAAACAATCCGCTCTCATTCATTATACCATGAATTTTTTTATAGCATTCAGGAATTTTAACTTCACCGTCTTTAAAAGTCACTCCTTCCCTGTCTGCCTCCATGTATGTAGGCAGAACTTCGTCTTCTGATATTTTCCTGGCAAGATCAAGAACCATATCAAACATATCTTTTGAAAAATCACCATACTTCTCAGTTTCAAATAATTCCTGTATCTGGAGCATCTCGTAGAGTATAAACTCCTGGTCTCTCTGATCGACAATAATACTCATAAACACCTCGCAATATAATATAATTTGTATATAAAAATACTACAGTTTTGTAAATTTTCATTAAAAATACTGCATTACAAATATTTAATTCAATTCACTATACACCAGCAGCGTTATAATATGTTTGACTTATGGTATGATAAACATTTGAATATAAACATACATGGAGGTGCTTCGATGTTACGAATTATTGTAATTCTATCATCTTTACTAATTTCAATAATATTTACAGTGCATAATTCAATTGCCGAAGACTGGCCTATTTACAAAGGTAATATATATTTTACAGGTAATAACGATGAGATTATCGTTAAGAATAACAAGTTGAAATGGTTATTCCAATCTGCTGATCGAATTTATAACCCGGTAGTTTCAGATGGCGATGTTTTTTTTATCGACAGCACTGCTAAAATATATTCTGTAAACCAGGACAAAGGAACGTTGAACTGGCTGACAGATTCAAAAAAGATTTCTGTACAGTTCAAAGCGTTATCACGGTCAGCAGGGAAGATTAAATATCCACTTATTTCTGAAAACAAGCTGATTGTGAGTGATCCAATCGCAATTTATGCCTTTGATAAAAAAAATGGCAGCGTAATATGGGCGCGAACCGGTCTTCGCATGGATACTATCAAACCACAGGGTTTATCTGAACTAACCTACACCACCGTTGTAGATGGTATCTATTCCGACCCGATTGTCACCGACCAGGTCATATACTATGGCACTCGTAACATGTTTCTATCGCGCGAAACCAGAAACGGCCATGTAAAATGGGACAATCGCGAAATCAAATCATACAGCGGCTTTCCAACGTTTTACGATGAATACGTTATAACCCAATCAATGAACTATCAGACAAATATTTATACAGTACATTGCCTCAAGTCTGATACAGGAAAAGAGGTGTGGGCAAAACGCGTACCAAAACCAATAAAAATATTTCCCCCTGTCGTGTATGAAAAAAAAGTATTTATACCCTCTGGAAGTACTATCTACTGTCTTGATATTTCAAGCGGAAACCTGCATTGGCAGAAAGAGTATGGTAAAATAATAACCTCTCATCCCACATTTACTGACAGGTCAGTGATATTTGCGGCTGATAACAGTACAATATTGATTACAAATCCAAATGACGGGTCACTAAAACGATCAATTGAAATCGGCCCCAGAACTTCTCCTCATTTTGTGATGGTACGAGATCATCTTTATGTGGCTTATAACAGGTATACAAAATCGGGAAAGGCTGAGATTGCAAACGCATACGCAAAAGCCGTTAACATAATTGACGGTTCAACTATTTGGGAATACAGTGCTCCATTCCCCGGCGGGATTTCACAGCCGGTTGCGGCAAATGGTATACTCTTTTTACCCGCCGGTAAATATTTATATGCCATTGGAGAGGAATATTATGGTGGAAATAATTTTACCGGATCAGAAATTACTACCCTGCCACCAGGTAATACCGGTACACGAAAAGCACCTTTGATCACACCAGAAAATACACAGAAGATTAAAGATAAATCACCTGAAAAAGAATTTTTAAAAACCCGTGACCTGAAACTGGAAATCAATGATAACAACGGAAGCGGATTAAATGCGAAAGTCGAGATTAAAAAACGAAAGGATGGAAGAATTGTTTATCATAAAAAAGTAAATGTTAACAAGAACGGCACCATACAGGTTCCGGAAGGAGATGATGTTGAACTGCTGGTTGACTCAGACGAATATGTTCCTAAAAAAGTGATTCTCACCGGTAAGGAAAACAATACAAAAATCACTCTAGACCGGCTTGAGAAGGGAAAGGGGTTCGTTGTTGATAATATTCATTTTAACTTCGATAAATGGTATCTCAAAAAAGAATCGCTTGATATTCTTGATAAAATTGTTATAATAATGAAAAGAAACAATCAACTTGAACTGGAGGTTAGAGGCCATACCGATTCTACTGGTGATACATCATATAACCAGCAACTCTCTGAGAAACGTGCTGATGCGGTTATTGAATACATGGTTAAAAATGGTATCAGCCCGGTAAGATTGAAAGCTGTCGGACTTGGTGAATCAAAACCTATTGCCTCCAATAAATCACTTGAAGGACGTAGAAAGAACAGAAGAACCGAGTTCTTCTTTCTAAAATAAATCAATATAATAAAGGAGGAAAACAATGAAGTTAAGAATTATCGCAGTTGTCACAATTGCACTGTTTATGATGATTGGCTGTTCACAGGCTAAGTACAGCGACGTGGAAAAGCTCATGGACAAGCAGATTGAGACACAGGAATCACTTATAAAGTCTCTAAAGAAGGCATCAGGTGCAAAAGAAGCGGGAAAGGCATTGACTGATTTCGCGTCAGACATGGAAAAACTGCAACCGGAGATGGATAAGGTTGAAAAAAAATATCCCGAACTTGCAGACCCCGAAGCCATGCCGCAGGATTTACAGGCAAAGATGAAAGAGCAGATGGAAAATTCTCAAAAGATATCACAACTGATGGCTAAAGCAATGAAAGAATATTCAACTGAGCCTATTTTCCAGGAAGCAACCGAAAAAATGTCAGACATCATGAACGACATGTAATCTTATACATCTCGTCCCTACCCCGAATCAGTTATCTTGATTAACTGTTCGGGGTAAGGTTCAACAAAAAGCCTGACCCTTCAGGTATTCCTCATCAAATCGAACAAACCATGACTTTATAATACCGTTACACACATCCAAAGAAACCCTGTTGTTTCTGAACTGCTCCAGTGTTTCCAGAAAATATTAATTCTAAATAAAATTAAAGTAGGAACGTATAGTCTGCAACACCTCTCCAGGTTTCTCCATCGGGACAAGGTGGCCTGCTCCCTCCATAACCAAGAATTCACCTTCTGGTAACATTTCCGATGCTTTCTTCAGGTCTATGTAATTCCTGTTTTCACTTTCTCCACCTTCTATAACCAGTGCGGGGCATTGCACCTTTTCAAGAAGTGGCCATGGGTTTGCCTGCATACCCCCCATGAACAATGACGCTTCACTGCGTGGATGACAGGCCAGGGTAAGGCCACCTGTATCACCGGTTACCATACCATACCTTACATAAATATCAAGCATCTCATCGTCCCAGTCGCTAAAGAGCTTCTTTGACCTTAAGTATTCTTTTGCTTCGTCTTCATTTTCCCAGTAATTTTTTCTTTTAATTGACTTAGATGCCAGGGGATGCTGATCAACAGAGATATCAACCTTGTAAAAATCTTCAGGCAGGAATATTGGTTCAATAAGTATCATTTTTTCTGCCACTGAACCATGGACCGCCTCGGCCAGCGTCATGGTGGTAGCACCCATGGAATGTCCCACAAGGTATGGGGTTGTAGCACCAAGGCTTCTGCATAACGCACACAGGTCATCTGCCAGTTGCATCCAGCTGACACCACCTTCCCCCGGATCAACAATACGGTGATCACAAAAATAAGGCGAGATCACCCTGTACCGTTCTGCCAGCTCTCTTGCAATGGGATGCCATATCCATGGCAGGAACCCTGTGGCATGTAAAAATATTACATATGGGCCATTACCATCATAATAGAGGTATTCAATTTCCGTACCACCCAAATCCTTTCTGCGTACCTCCGGCATTGGTCCCTTCATAAAAGATATCCCATCATGAGTTTAAATATTAAAGGTTCTTTCTGAAAAAAGTGGTAACCAGCTTTTCAGCCTTAGCTGGATCTCCCTGCCACGCTTCTGCGTGTTTGTCGCATGGTGCTTCCCAGAATTCTTTTGGTTCTTTTGCTGCCTTGAAAAGGTTCTTTCCGTGTGTATAATCTATATAGTCATCATCTTTGCAGTGGATAATAAATACAGGACGGGGGGATATTTCCCCGATCTGTTCAACCGGCTTCATTACATCCACATCGAGATTTCCCCTCATTTCGTAAAACATCATCACCAAAGGCATCATTGGATACTTTGGTAAACCGAAATCCACTTTTGCCCGTTCAGTTATTATCTGCTGGAAATCGGTAAACCCTGCTTCAAATATTCCTGCCTTGATCCTCTTGTCTTCTACCATGGCGGGAACACTTGCAGCAACACCCATTGAAACACTGAGTATTCCGATACTTGAGATATTCTTTTCTTTAGTAAGAAAGTCAACAGCTGCCAGCACGTCTTTCTTTTCATGGTAGCCCATTGAATTAATACTTCCCTCGCTTTTTCCCTGGTGCCGCAAATCAATCAGCAGCACATTAAAACCTGCATCATGCAATGATTTCAGCCAGCGCATACCCTCGTGACGGGTGGCACCCCGTCCGTGAACAGTAAGCACCGCCTTTTGTGAGTTACCGGCAGGGACATACCAGCCACTTATTGTAATGTAATCTGAAGTCTTAAATGAAACATTATCGTATTTCAGGCCTACCTCTTCTGGTCCTTTACAATAAATGAAATGTTCTTTGGGACATTCAGACCTCGGTGGGTATAGCAATACTGATGAGAAATACCACGAAGCCCCCAGTAAAACGGCAATAATTACCAGTATGAAAATGACGAGTATTGATACAGTTCTTTTGCTCATGTTCTTCTCCAGTTTTTTATCACATATATTTATTCTGCAATAATATTTATACGCACCAGCCTGTCATTTTGTTCTTTTTTTCGCCATTGCTCTGTGTACAAAAATTCCACAAAACCTTTACCGCTGGATATTGCCTTTATTGTAAAAATTTGATTTTCCGGATATCCTGTAACTTCTTTCCCCTGTTTTTTTTCCTGAATTTCAAAATCTCCCAGAAGTGTTATGTTGTCAGACTTTTTATCAACTATCCATGAAAAACCGGTGCTTAACTGTACCGGGAGACATATCCTCACCGGTTTACCTGTTTTTACTGAAACAGTCTGTATATCTGTTTCACTATTTACATATATTGTACAAATATCTTTTTTGCATGCTGACATTGATACACAAATTACAATTACAACAATTAGTACTATACCTGCGCCAGGTACTATATTTGATATTTTCATACCCATTATCTCCTATTTAATCCCTGTTTTATCCACGGTGATCCATGCAGCACCATATCCGATATTATTACAGCCATATTCTATCCACATGTATCCATTCTTACCCCATCTCTCGCCCCATGAATTCTTGATGAGATATGCCTTTTTCGAATCATCCCATCCAACGATTACTATACCATGGTTAATATCCCGTTCTCCTCTTACCCGAACGTGTTCGTCGAAAATGCCTCCAACGTATGCCTGGAAAGCCGGGGTTACTTTCACGCACGCGGCTATCGGTCCATGTTTGGACAGCGCTTTCTTCATGTCTGAAACTGTTGGGATCCCCGCGTCATTTTCAACGTATCCCCATGCCACGATTTTTTGCCCGGTATTTTTTGTCTGCCTGCAGCTATTTGTTTTTCCCCTGTAGGGGGCGTATTTTTCTTCTACGGTGCTGTTTCTCGTAAGGTAATCAAATACATTACCGTACCAACCCCCGTTACAACTACCTGCATCACGGCCTCGTGAATCCTCGGCACAATCAAGAAGGTGCTGTTCGGAAAGGTCCAGTTCTACGTCATTCATAATTTTAAAACACCCTTCAAATACTGCAAGAGACGTAAACGCCCAGCAGCTGCCGCATGTGCCCTGGTATCGTACATCAGTCATCATCTTTTTGTCATACCAGTTAAACGCCCGCTGTGAGGGGTCTGCCAGCTGAAAATAATCAGGAAGTTTTTCTTCCGGAATATCCGTTTCATCTTCTGAAAGTTCACCTGGTGTTGCCTTTTTTTCCTCCTTTTTTTTATCGTACTTTTTGAAATACCTGTCCTCACCCTTCTTTTGTTCGTACTCCCGCAGTTTCTTCAGAAAATACCCGAAGAGCTTATCTCCCCAGTTGCTTTGAATCCTGGCATCATCCTCAAGGGTGTCCGGTATAGACATTCCCGTGATCTCGTCAATCTCATGCTTGATGGCTTCGGTAATATCCACCTTGAATTTCAGGTTCCGGGTTATTATATCCTTTCGTATATCCTGCATTTGCTTTTTTATCAGTTCAACATCTTTGGTCTGACGCTCTTTCTGTTCCTCGACATCCTTTTTGAAAAAATTGAAAAAGCCAGACTGAGAGTATGTAGCTGACTGCCATGAGATAACCACAGCGATAACCAATACCAAAATTGTTGTTATATGTCGTTTTATTTCCATAAATCCACCTTTTCTAAACTTTACACTGATTTTAGATTACCATACCGGCTTTCCGCAAGTTTTTTTTAAATAATATGTAATTACTCAGCTGTCATGATTAAAAGTTTCTATTATCGTAAAATGAATAATAATACTATGGCTCCCCCCGCCTTCGGCGGCGGGGGGAGATGCTCAAATTCCTTTTTATTATGAAGTAAATGATCAATATTTTAGTCATAGCAGAGTAGTCACAATAACATTAGTAGCTACCAGCATACATGGCATAAACTGTTCATTATTCCTTATTGACTTTTATTACCTGTTTAATATAATACGAACAGTTAATTATAAACCGGAGCCATCCCATGCAGCATACCATAAAGCATAAACCTTCATATGCCCTCTTGCACGTTGATTTACAACCAGGTGACTGCATTCAGTCTGAATCAGGATCCATGGTGTACATGAACGGCACAATCGATGTATCCACGAATGCCGGTGGCAGCATACTGTCAGCCCTTGCCAGGAAAATACTTGGGGGCGAGTCATTCTTCTTTAATAACTATACCGTATCCGGTGCACCAGCCTCCCTGGGCCTGGCCGGCCCAATGGCAGGAGATATACAACATCTTGCCCTTAACGGGCAAAGGGTATACGTACAGGGAGGTTCTTTTCTCTGCGCCACACCCGGAATTTCCATGAAAACGAAATTCGGTGGACTGCGTTCACTTTTAAGTGGAGAAGGACTCTTTTTGCTTCGCGTTGAAGGGACCGGTGATCTTTTCCTCTCTTCATACGGGTCAATAATTCCAATAGAAGTTGAAAATTCATTCATCGTCGACACCGGTCATATTGTGGCATTTGAAGACTCCCTTGAGTACAACATACGAAGGGCCGGAAACTGGAAATCAACTTTCTTTTCAGGAGAAGGCCTGGTCACCGAGTTCACCGGCAGGGGAACGGTCTGGATACAGACAAGGGTGCCATCCGGTTTTATACAATGGCTTATACGCCTCTTACCTGGAGAATGACATGGATTTTATTATACATTATAAACCTTCATATGCCATAGCCGACGTCACATTAAAAGCTGGTGAACAGGTTCTGGCTGAAAGCGGCGCCATGATGAGCTTCTCACCCGCCATATCCATCCAGACGCACCGGGCCCAGAAAGGAAAAGGCGTTCTCAGGTCTCTCAAAACTTCATTTCTTGGCGGAGAGTCTTTCTGGATGAACACCTTTACCGCTGCCTCCGCAGATGGTACGGTAACACTTGCACCAACCCTGCCCGGTGACATCAGCCATGTTGATTGTAACGGCACACTTTACGTGCAATCCACTTCATTTCTGGCAGGGAGCACCGAACTGGAGATGGATACAAGCTTCCAGGGGATGAAAGGCTTTTTCAGTGGAGAGTCTTTGTTTTTCCTGAAGATTTCAGGACAGGGACCGCTACTGCTATCCAGTTATGGCGGTATAGAGGAGATCCAGGTGAAAGACAGCCTGGTGGTTGACACCGGTCACATTGTTGCATTCGATGATAGCCTGGAGTACACAATAAAAAAATTCGGCGGTTGGAAATCCTTCTTACTGGGTGGAGAAGGACTCGTGTGTAATTTCCGTGGCAGCGGCCGTGTCTGGATACAATCAAGAAACATGGCCTCACTGTCGGCATGGCTTACCGCCAAGCTTCCACCCAGGAAACAATAGGAGAACAGGCATATGAATTATGATATAACCGGCAGACCAGATTTTTCATGTCTAAAAATAGAATTGCAGGACGGGGAAACTGTCATGGCCGAATCCGGTGCCATGGTGGCCATGTCTCCCGGCATACAGCTTCAAACCAGCGCCAGGGGGGGCATTTTCAGATCGTTGAAAAGATCTGTTCTTGGCGGCGAATCTTTTTTCATTAACACCTTTACCGCATCCGGAGGCAATGGCCAGGTATACTTTTCTCCCCCCACCTCGGGAGACATGTGTTCACTTGAAATTGAAAACAGGGGATACATCCTGTCAACCGGCGCGTATGTCTGCAGCACTCCCGGTATAGAACTGGATTCGAAATGGGGGGGCGCGAAAGCTTTCTTCGGAGGAGAGGGCCTTTTCTTTTTAAAGGTTACCGGAAAAGGTATGTTGTTCTTTTCAAGTTTTGGTGCCATACATGAAATTGACGTGCAGGGTGAATACATTGTTGACACAGGTCATATTGTGGCATTCGAAGAATCATTGAACTATAACATCGAGAAAGTGGGGGGTCTCAAGTCACTTTTCTTATCGGGTGAAGGCCTGGTGTGCAGGTTTCAGGGAACCGGCAAAATCTACCTGCAAACCAGGAACCATAATTCATTTGCGGCATGGGCTAACCAGTTTCGAAGAGTAAAAAAATCATCAAATAACTGATACCACCTCACCCGGCCTTTTTTTCAAGTACCATTTCAAGGTAGGATTTCCTGGTAAAATTCGTGAGGTTCAGTTTTTCTGCCAGATTAAAAATATCTTTTTCTGCTTCTTTGCTATCTTCACTTCGAAGTTCAAGTTCCACGAAAGTACCGATGGATTCAACTGTATCAAGACAAACCAGAATTTCACCTATCATATACTCTTCCCGCTTTTTATTCACCGATCCTGTTCGGCTAAAACCCAGTTTTTCGATTATTGCCCGAAATCCTTCAGGATCATCTATGGACACTTCCTTTTCGTACCTGGTTTTTGTTTTTTTGGATAGCTTGGGCCCTTTATACGTGACAACGGCCATGTCTCCTGATCTCCGAATTCGCAACGCTTCATCTGTTTCAGCAAAATCCCTGCAGGGATGATTATAGTAGTCATCATCCTCATGCAAAATGCCTACATATGAACCACCCGCATTCAGTATCTCTTGACGCATGTGTTCCATATCATCGCAAAATGCCTTTACTTCAATTTCCAGCATATTCATATTTATCTCCTGTGCAGCGGACCACCTACTGCTATACCATCACTACCAAGAAAACGCCGGGTTTTACCGTTTATCTTGATAATTATATTGTCTATGTTATCAAACTGCGTTGCCGTATATATGATCTGATCTATCCTGCTCAACAGTATGTTTCCTGTTGCGCCGTATTCAATGGCACTGTTAAAATTTAGAATCGCGGTATTACCTGAGATAGTAACATCATATAATTTAATATCTGAATGCACTGCGGTAAGAAGGCCTCTATTTTTCTCGGATGGTGATGGTCCTTTAATTAGTTCTTCAATTGATGATTTTACCGGGGTAGTTGCCGAAACAGTTCTAAATACGGGATGCAGGTATGTTTTTTCAGTTTTTTCATTGAAATCGATGAAATAAATTTTAACCTTTTTTGACACCACCTGTTCTTTTTTCTTTTCGTCTTCTTTCTTTTTTTTAGGTTGATCTAAACCGGATTCCTTTTCTTTTTTCTTGCTTTCATTATCATTTGCAGGCTTGTATACAAGATTCCCGGGTGTAATTTGTCCTGGTGAATCATTCTTTTTGTTATCAAATGAATAATTGTTCAGCATGAAAAGAACCGCCGCAAGCAGGATCATTATTACGAGCACATACCCGGCTTTTGAAGCCGAAGACTGTTTTTCATTATTAGTTTTAGTACTTGATTTTTTAGTGGCAGCCTTACTGCCTGTTTTTTTCTTTTTTCCACCTGTTGCCATTTGCATTACTCCACATCTTAGAAACTCATATGCCAGATACAATATGTTATGCCATTAGGCAATCTTTTTGTCAATGCATAGCATAATATTATTAGCAAAAAACCATGTAATAATTTGTTACTGATTATATAATCCAATGCTGCCCCTAAATATGTAAATTTATATAATTGTGAACGAAATAATGTGGAATTCATTAAAAAAATGGTATATGTTACACACAAAGGAAAACATTCTATGCAAGAAATAACCGTACTTGATAAAACCATCGACGAACTTATTACAATGATATCCTCAGGAACAACTGATGAAAGAAACTATGCGGCTGAAATTCTTGTTGGGAAAGGACAAGCTGCTGCCCAAAAGCTGATCAAGCTTCTTTCAGATACAGGTACGGATATACGTGATGTGGTCATCTGGACATTAAGTGAAATGACAGATGATATTGAAACCTGTCTGCAAGAAGCTCTTACCAGTGATGATAGTTCAATTATTGAAGGTGCCGCATATATACTTGGAATAAAAAAAAGCAGGGATTCTGTTCCCCACCTGATCCCCCTTTTAAAACATCATTCAGCTGACACACGTCAGAGTACCGCATGGTCACTTGTCAGAATCGGCACACCATCAGTACCCGCCCTTATTGAGGCACTTTCAGATAATAGTGTAATCGTTCAAGAACTAGCAATATGGTGCCTCACAAAGATTGGTGAATCCGCGGTGATCCCACTTCTTAAAAGTTATTCTTCATTCGAACCTGACATGCAGATTATGATTGAAGAATTACTATTGCATTTTTCAGAAGAGATGGAAGATACGTTTATCACATATCTCGAAACAGAAGATACGGCCCTTAAGCTGTGCCTGTTACGGTTAATTGGTAATTCAAATAGCTCACTTTCAACCGAGGTTCTTATTGATCATTTACAATCCGGTATACGCCCAATACGCCAGCAGGCGGTATTGTCACTTTCAAGAGCTGATGAATCATCTATTCCTGTTATATTTGGTGCAATAGCAACAGGCCGCATATCAATAGATGATGAAATAATCAGCCTGATAACAAGAATTCGTAAACCCGCTGTTCCCTACCTGCTTGAATTTCTTTGCGAACCACGGGTAGAGCTTCGAATAATGGCGGCAAAAGCCCTGGGAATCATTAAAGACCGTCGTTCTCTTGAATCATTAATTAAAAGCCTTGAGGACAAAAACACCAGGGTACGCGAAACAGCCGCCCGCGCCCTGGAGATGATCGAACATCCGGCTGCGGTTCAGCCATTAATGAAACTGCTGTTGAGTACTACACACCCCGTTGTTGTATCAAATTCAATTCACGCACTTGCCAGGCTGGCAGATAAAGATACTGTATGCTTTGCGGCTGATAATTTTTATTCCATGGAACCCCTGGTGCAGGAACGACTTATTCAGCTTCTTGGGTATTACAACTGCGAGAAAAGCGAAAATATAATGATAGAAAGCTTGAAATCTGATAACGAGGATATTCGCAGGTACGCGGTACGTTCACTCGGAAGATGTGGTAGTGATCGCTCCATCGAATACTTAAAAAATGTAATTATTGATGACATAAATATCATATCTGATGAAGCACGATCTTCACTAAAATCTATCCAGGAGAGGCTTAAGAGAAATAATTTGTAAAATTTTTCTTGTCAAATATTCAATTATAAAGATAAAGAACATCTACATCTTTAATACTCAGAAAAGGATTACCATTATGCAGAACATAAGAGAAGTGTTGCTCTATAATTGCGACTCACTTGATTATGTGGGTAAAATTAAAATCACAGATGGTAAGTGGAATTTTGAAGAGATAGACAACGAGTTTCTCATAAAAACAACATCTGGAATGCCGCTCAAGGCAGTTCTGGCTACCCTTATCTCTTTTGATTTGGTGTATGATATAATAGAAAACTAAAAACCGCATTAAGAAGACTGCGTGGGCACCGTAATCTTTTTCAAAACATTTCCTGAAAACGCGTCAACAATATCCTTAATGGTTTGCTCTTCTTCTTCAATTTGATATACATCAATCATGTTATCCCTGGCGATATAAAATGAAATTTCTCCGATTTTGCTGGTAAATATTATATCCACATTATAATGTATCAAGACCTTCACCACATTCAGTCCAACATGTTTTTCTTTCTTTAAAAATTCATTCAGGTAAAAATCCTCAATAACTATATCATCTTTATAAATGGTGATAATTGCATAATAAGGGGCCCGTCCAAAATGCGGGAAAATTCTGGAGCTTAATCCATCTACTGTACGGACAGGCACTACGGCCCTGAAAATATCATTTTTCGCCGGTTCCACGGTTACATACACATGTTCCACCATGTTAAACCTGTTAATAATATTCGCACGAACCCTGTCTGCAATATCCTGCGCGGCGAATACGGTTGCTGAAGGCGCGGTCATCACGCTTATGTCCACCATATTAAATGGGCCTGCTTCCCGTATAGCTACGTCTTTAACTTTTTTCACCCCCTTGATACGCATTGTGTCATCCTGTATCAATTGCTGCAATTCGGGGTCCATATTGGCATCCAGCAACGTGAGTATTGATCTATATACATTTTCGATGCCAATTTTTATAATGAAAAAAGATATAACAAGTATCGCTCCACCTTCCATGTACGGCACTCCAAACACGGGTAGGAGTATCCCTAACAGCACTATGATGGAAGAAATTACATCAAGAAAAGATTCTTTTGCATTAGCCTCAAGAGACATGGAATGTATCTCTCGTGCAACTTTCAGTTCAATAAAAGCTATGGCTGAAGCAAGAATAATTGATAACACCGCGGTAAATGCAGGTATTATCGGTATTGTCTTCTCTGGAATTTTATGGATAAACAGTTGTTTAAATCCATCCATCCCCATATCAAAGCCGGCATAAATTATAAAAATACCAATAAGCAGGGCAGCTATTGTTTCCGCCCTGTACAATCCATATGGGAACCGTTGAGACCTTGATTTACCCGCGAGGTACAGCCCCGCGGCGGAAGCGATTACCGCGGCTGAATCAGAAAAGCTGTGAATGGCATCAACCACCAGTACCTGGGAGTTATATACAATTCCAACCAGCAATTTTACCAACGCCAGCAAGATTGTTACCACGAAAGCGGCAAATGCCACATCCCTGCCTTTTCTTACCTTAGACAGGTTATCATTCATAATCACAACACCTGTAACACCTATAATTCATCTCTGAATCTGGCCATCATTGGAGTTCCACACTCTGAACATTGAACTTTGAAACATGGAATTCCTGGTGTATGCGGAACAACCCGTCCACAAGCGGGGCATATACATTCAGCAGGAGGTTCCCCCCCCTGTCTTCTTCCAGAACCACGGCCTCCACCGAATCTTCCCCCAGATCTACCACCACCGGGGCCTTTCCTGTTACCACGTCTAAAGGGCATATCTGCTCCTCCCGTGATTAATGATCACACGCGTTGACACCTTGTTCAAGCCTGTCATTAATAAAGTCATCGACTACTTTTTCCGGTCCTTCGGATGGTGCACCTGTTATAACCTTGATATTCATCTGCTCAAAAAGCTGCTGGGCCCTGCTGCCCATACCGCCGGCAATGATGCAACTTGCGCCCTGCTGTGAAAGCCATTTTGGCAATACACCTGGTTCATGGGGTGGCGGCGTTAAAAAATCAGTTGAGATCACATTTTTTTTGTCCATATCCACGTTAACCAGAGCAAATTTCTCACAATGACCAAAGTGCATACATAATTTTCCATTGATTACCGGTACTGCTATTTTCATTTGAACACCTCTTCTATTTTATTAATTTTTCTACAATTGAGCCAAATTCTTTTATAGCCGCGTCATTTTCAGAATTATCAGACGAAACAAAAGGTTTACCCTTATCCGCGTTTTCAGCAATCTTAACAGTTATTGGTATACTGCCAAGAAAGGGAACATTCATCTGTTCAGACATCCTGGCTCCTCCTCCTGTTCTGAATATATCCACGTGTTTGTTGCAGTGAGGACAATTAAAACCACTCATGTTTTCAACAACTCCAAGAACAGGCATATTCACTTTGTTGCAAAAGGATATTGATTTCTGAACATCGATTATTGCAACCTCCTGCGGGGTAGTCACCACAATTGCTCCATCAGGTTCTGGTATCAACTGGCATACTGATAACGGCTCATCACCTGTACCAGGAGGTGAGTCGATCACCAGGTAATCAAGTTCTCCCCAGTTGACATCTTTCAGAAACTGTTTTATGACTGAATATTTTAATGGGCCTCTCCAGATAACCGGGTCTTCACCTTTTTCCAGCATGAATCCAATTGATATAACTTTCAGATTATCCTTATATATAACCGGGTTCAACTTTTCATTCTCAGCAGTCAGCCTGGTTCCTTCAAGATCCAGCATTTTAGGTATACTTGGGCCGTGAATATCGATATCAAGCAAACCAACCCTGAATCCCTTATCCGACAGGGTAACAGCCAGGTTTACCGCCACGGTGCTTTTGCCCACCCCCCCTTTGCCTGACAGCACAACAAATTTATGCTTAATTTTTCCCAGGGTATTCTGCAATTCCTGCTGTTCTGCCATATCTTTGGCCTTCTTCTGGTCCATACCCTGATTGCTGGCATCCATAGTTGTCTTTGACTCGTTGTCTTTTTTCCCTTTACCAAACATGAACATTAGCCTCCGTTAATATCATTACTTTCATCATTCTTATTTAAGATGCAACCAGTCTTCTTCACTGTTCACAATTGTCATTCTTTTTGCTTTTTTACCGTTTAAAAATTGCTCCATCCATCCTATGGTAAACCCAACGACAATGTCAAAAGATTAGTTGTTTATCATTAAATGGTGTTAATAGAATTTCAGATTGTTCCAATTATCCTCTCCCACATGTTCCTGATTTCCATTGATGCGTTACCATCAGAGTATTCCACAATGGATTTTGCTTCTACCTGTGACTTCACAAAATCTGTATCATAGGGTATTTTCCCCGCCACTTCTATTCCCTTTGTATCCGCAAAACCAGTTATTTCATTTGTATTTTCTTCATGAATATCATATTTATTTATGCATATTGACATCGGTATTCTGAAATGTTCGGATAATTCGATTACTCTTTTTAAATCGTGTATTCCTGAGACGGTAGGTTCAGTTACTACCAGGACATGTGAAGCACCTGTTATTGACGCAATAACAGGACAGCCAATTCCCGGTGCTCCATCCACTATTATCAGGTCAAATCCCTTTTCTTCTGCAATCAACTTCGCTTTTTCCCGAACGAGTGAAACCATCTTGCCCGAATTTTCTGCTGCTATATCCAGTTTCGCGTGAACCATGGGACCATACCTGGTATTGGATATGAACCAGTTTCCACTTTTTTTCTGATTCATGATAATGGCGTTGTAGGGACAGAAGTATGAACAAACACTGCATCCCTCACACAGAAGGGGATTTATATCAAAGCTATAGCCGTCAGTTATGGCATCAAATCTGCATACAGACACACACTGGCCGCAACGCATACAGAAATCCTGCCTTATCTCAGCCACCTTTCCCCCAACGAACTCTCCCTCTTCTTGCGCATCGGGATTTAATAGAAGATGCAGATCCGCGGCATCGACGTCACAGTCAGCCATCACCATGTCACTTGCCAGCATGGCAAATGAGGCTGCAATACTGGTTTTTCCTGTTCCACCCTTTCCACTAATTATCACCAACTCTTTCATCATTTTCCTCCATATGCAAGGTGTGACAGGTCTGCATGGTCCAGTATTGATTCAAATACGTCGCGATAATTGGCCAGCAGGTATGTAACGATATCTCCTGCCGCGTAATGTTCAGCGATCTCACGATCATGGGGAATCCTGCCCACAATGCTGATCTTATTTTCAATGCAATAGCTCTCAACTTCATTATCACCAATACCATCCTTGTTTATCAGTACACCACCCGACAGTCCAATTTCTTGTATCATGCCAACAGCAAGTTTGAGATCGTTTAATCCAAATGGAGTTGGTTCAGTCACAAGTAGTACATAGTCACTTCCAATAACTGATTCGATTACGGGACAGGATGTTCCCGGTGGGGCATCAATTACGGTAAGGTCACCTGATACCACGTGTTTGCGCACCGCTTTGATCAATGGAGGTGAGATAGCCTGGCTAATGTTTGTTCTGCCTCCAACATATCTCAGGTTTTCGATGTATCCTTCTTCTACAATACCAATTTCTTTTTGAACTTCTGTAATAGCATCTACCGGACATATCAACATGCATCCACCACATGAATGACACATATCCGGAAAAACCAGGGGTTTTTTCTTTACCATAACAATCGCACTGTATTCACACAGATGATCACATTTGCCACAACCATTACATCTATCCATGTTGACTTCGGGTATCGGCACATATACGTTTTCCTTTACGCTTATGCTGGTCTTTAAAAATAAGTTTGCGTTTGGCTCTTCAACATCGCAATCCAGTATGTGTATTTCCCTTTCCTGTATTTCAGACATATATGAAGCAAGGGCAACCGCTATCGTAGTTTTACCTGTACCCCCCTTCCCGCTTGCCACGCTTAAAATCATAATTCACTCCTTGAATACTGTCAAAATTGAAATACTGTTCCCGCTGAAGCATTTACAAATATGCCAGGCAGCATCTCAGCCAGTTGGTTCTGCACCTTTTGTCCTGTACAATGATTGGCAGCCAATAACTGCACGTCATACTTCTTGAATATATCAATCGCCCTTTCAACATAATCCCGGGGGGCACTGGATAAATGTGTACCTCCAACAACGCCATAAATCCTGTCAACCTGTCTGACATCGGCTACCCTTTCTATTATTTCAATTATTCCGGCATGGGCGCATCCAACACATAAAACCACTCCTGAATCTGTATCAACTATAAGCGAGGTATCATCATTGAATGGATCATGAATAAATGTATGATTATATTCACACATCAGGCGCTCATCCCATGAAATCCAGCCAATGGGTCTTGGTATGTCACTTAACGAAGTAATAAATGAATTTATTCGTTCAACATCATTAATAAATTGTATATCCGCGCCACTTTCGATTAAAAGATCATATGAGTACTGTATTCCAATATCAGCTGCAACAGGCTGGCTGTCCACACTTGTGACAGCAGCCTTACGCTTGAAAGCGTCAGGATGAACATAAACCGGGATGCCCCTGTCACGGGCGGAAAGTAGTGCCAGGAGTCCCCCGGTATGATCATAGTGACCATGACTGAGTACTATCCTGTCAATAGAACCCGGATCGATGTTCATGATTTCCATGTTACTGAGCAAAGACTTGCTTTGACCTGTATCCAGCATAACACGTTCGTTTTGCTGGATCATCATGGATAACCCATGTTCGGCGTACAGCCCCGACCCGGGTACAGCCGTATTTTCACTGATGACAAAAATAGTTGTCTTCATGTAGTCACTTACACTCGCCTATTCTTTTACTTCATCCAGTTCATTCAATCGCTTCTGAATGTCATCAAGCGCTGATTTAAAATAATCAGCCTGATCTTTCAGCATGTTAATTTCATCTTCCCGTGAAATTCCCGCTGAATAATTATAGGGCATAGGGGCTGGATTATTCCAGGCATATCGTGGAGCGGATGTCCGCATCCATCCGGGTAAACCGGTTGCGTAATACCAGTGCCGGTATCCCCTGCCACGGCCGCGGCCACCACCCCATCCGATAAACCTTCCTGCTCCCGCGTTTGCGAAACCGGGTCGATCACTTCCCGCGCAGAACCCCATTGCCCTGCCTGTCATCGGTCCTCCGCCATATGGACCTGTTCCATCTCCTGCTGGCATAATACTCCTCCTTTAAATAATTATTTTTACCAGTGACCTTCAACATCCGCGTCACCGGCCCTTGTCAGCTTACCGTTTTTGAAATCTTCAACAGCAGATGCCACGGTATTTTCAGCACCGTTGTATATTTCAATATCAGAAGCCGACAGGGTTGTAAATGCCTTGGGTCCCACATGTCCCGTTAAAAGGACCTGTGCTCCCGAATTAATTATGTTCTTTGCTGACTGTATCCCCGCCCCCTGTGGCAGGTTCAGGTTTTGCAGATTATCCATGTACTCAAATGAATCGTTATCAGTATCATACAGAATGAAACCTTTTGCCCTTCCAAAACGCGGATCTACCTTCGAATCAAGGGTATTTCCCTGTGCGGTAATTGCTATTTTCATCACTTAGCTCCTTTCATCATAGTCGTTCTTTTTAATAATTTCGCTGTAATACGGGCATCTGCCATTTCTGTTTCTTCTACGCCACCTGCAACCCGGCATTGTAAACTGTTCGATGTTCAATTTCCCGTTGCAGAATGCTATCAGTATTTCACCTGTTTCACCAATTACCCCCGGGATAATATCGATTTCATTGTTCAATAACATAACAGCCTGCTGTCGACTGATGGCACTGCAAATAATCAGGTTTATACCGGTTGACTTTAGAAATGAAATCTTTTGCCGCTGCGTGGTCAATGAATGCTCCATAATCCGTATATCATCTACCTCACCATCCCTGATATCTGCAATCAGAAATGTTCCGGCAACATCGAAAAGTGGTGCCACCCGATCCCTGTAGACTGGTATTGCGATTTTTCTCACTTCCATACCATCATATAAAGCAATACATGTGCCAGTTGTAGAATGATTCACTTTTTTTCTGCATAACAGGATATTTTATACTTTCTTCACACAACATGGTTTACACTTTATAATATATGTGTATGTTTCATGTTGGAAATTGCGGTGATAGTGGATTCTCGGGGCGAGGTGTGTTGCAATATGCAATATCAGCGACACGAATATGTTGCATTTTGCAATCTTATCGGATGTGATACTTGTTTATTTTTCTCCAAAGGGTTGATTTATCAATGCCAAGCTCTTCAGCAGTTTTCGTACGGTTCCATTCGTTTTTCTCGAGTGCTTTTTTTATATAGGATTTTTCAAGTTCTTCAAGCGTAACCGGTCTCCCGGAATCTATACTGCTTTGCCTGAGATGGGCAGGAAGATGCTGCAGCTGTATATAGGGCTCTTTGCAAAGCACGAATGCGTGTTCGATTATATTTTCCAGTTCACGTATGTTCCCGGGATACTCGTATTCCATAAGTATATTCATAACCGTATCTGATACACCTTCTATCTCCCTGTCCCTGATAAGATTGAATCGACGAACAAAATGCTTTACCAGGATGGGAATATCTTCTTTGCGATCCCGGAGAGGTGGAAGTTTGATATTAACAATATTCAGCCGGTAATACAGGTCATCCCTGAAATCACCTGATTGCACTTCATCATGCAGCACCTTGTTTGTTGCCGCTATTATTCTCACGTTGGCCTTTACACCCTCTACCGCTCCCAGTGGTTCGTAAGTTTTTTCCTGCAGGAACCTTAGTAATTTTACCTGCAGGGCAGTAGATATTTCACCAATCTCATCAAGAAAAACTGTACCGCCCTCTGCAGCAGCGATTTTTCCGGGTTTATCCTTTCGGGCATCAGTAAAGGCGCCGGCCTTGTAGCCAAAAAGTTCTGACTCCAGCAACGTATCAGGAAGGGCAGCACAATTAATTACCACAAGCCTGTTATCAGACCTCCTGCTCAGATTGTGAATGGCCCGGGCAATCAGTTCTTTTCCAGTTCCACTGGGTCCCTCTATAAGAACAGAACTGTCACTTTCGGCTATATCGGGTAAAATACCGAAAAGATCCATCATCTGGCTGTTTTTGCTGACTATGTCTTCGAATGTATATTTCGATTCTATGGTTTTACGCAATTCAATAATATCAGAAATATTACGAAAGGTTTCAACACCGCCAATTATAGTTCCATCTGTATCGCGCAATAGAGCAGTACTGATGCTCACGGGTATCTTTTCCCCTTCGGCGTTTACAATATATATGGTTTTATTGACAATATTTTCACCGCTGGTGAATGTTTCACGCAAGGCGCATGAATGTTCACAGATATTGGCATGAAATACTTCAAAACAATATTTACCCAATGCCTCATCCTGTGATATGTGCAGTATGGATTGGGCAGCCCTGTTAACCGAGGTTATCCTGTAATCCAAATCAACGGTAAACACTCCATCGGCAATACTATCCAGTATGATATTGTCACTGTTAAAACCACTTTCAATTGAATTCATTTTACTTATACTCGTTATTCTCTTATTTCACCAATGCCATGGTGCTCCTTGCTGTAGTTACCGTTTTCTGCGAGATAAAAAAAACGATGTACAGGGCATCCTGTACATCGTTTTATCACAATGTATTGTATTTTTCAATAACTATTGCATTTTGCAATGCTTTTTTTTACTATTCACCTGGTGGCGGATATGAACCGTCCTCCCTGTGCACTTCTTTTCCCGTAAGTGCCGGGTCAAATACACATATCAGCCTCATGTCGCTGTTAAACGCACGTAAATAATGTTCATCATGTTCATTAAGGGCATACATGGTACCAGGCTTTATTTGATATTTTTTCCCATCGGGGATAGTTTCCACCTCACCCTCACCTTCTATACAGTATACTGCTTCAAGGTGATTTTTGTACCATATATGGGTTTCGGTATTGGCATATATTATGGTTTCATGAAAAGAAAACCCCATGTTGTCATCTGCCAGTACCATTCTCCTGCTGGTCCAGTTCCCGTTTTCAGCATGAACTTCTCTTTCAGAGTTCTTTATCTCCTCAATTGTGCGGACTATCATGCGGGTTCTTCTCCTTTCAGCATGGCTTCACGCTTCTCCAGCACCACACCTATGGACTCGTCAATTATGGCAAGACCTTCTTTCAACAATTCTTCTTCGATAACAAGTGGGGGCAGAAACTTGAGTACATCGTCCTTAGCGCCCGCAAGCTCAATTATCAGACCTCTTTCGAATGCCGCCTCTGACACATCAGAGCAAAATCCAAGAAATGGTATATGCAGCCCGTATATCAATCCACGTCCACGCACTGATGCGTCCAGGCTGGGATATTTTTTAACGATTTTCTCAAGTTCTTCTTTCAATATCTTTTCCTTGTAAAACACCGCGTCAGACAGGTTTGCATTTTCCCAATAGCTGAACAGCTTGGTGGATGCCACGAAGGCCAGGTTGTTTCCCCTGAATGTACCGGTATGCTCACCTGGTTTCCACTGGTCTAATTCGGGCTTTATAAGAACCAGTGAAAGTGGCAGACCACCACCGATTGACTTTGACAGAACTATAACGTCAGGGTTAATACCCGATTCTTCAAAGCTGAAAAATGTACCAGTTCTTCCATTTCCGATCTGTATCTCGTCAGCTATCAGCAATATGTCGTAATCACGGCATATCTTTTCTATTTCCTGCAGCCATTCATTTGACGCCACATTCACACCGCCTTCAGCCTGAACCGTCTCAACAATAATTGCCGCCGGTATATCCACGCCGCTGCTCACGTCATCAAGAAATTTTCTCATATACTCAGCAGTATTTACACCATCACCGAAGTAGTTATCATAGGGCATAAAGGAAACATTCTGCCGGTTAATGAATGCTTCATCCCTGTAAAATGCGTTACCGGTAACGGCCATAGAACCCATGGTAAGCCCATGAAAACCGTTGGTAAATGAAATGATATTGGACCTGCCTTTTACCATTCGCACCAGTTTCAAAGCTGTTTCAACCGCGTTTGTTCCAGTTGGCCCCGCGAATTGTACCTTGTATTCCATGTGCCTTGGTTCCAGGATGGTGTAGTAGAAAGCTTCCAGAAAAGCCTTTTTCGCGGTAGTTGCCTTGTCAAGACCATGCACGATACCGTCATTCTGTATATACTCGATAAGTGCTTCTGACACCATCGGATTATTATGACCATAATTGAGTGTGCCCGCACCGGCAAAGAAATCAATATATTCCTTGTCCTGCTCATCGAAAAGCTTTGCCCCTTTTGCCTTGTTGAAAATCGTAGGAAAATGGCGTACATAACTTCTCACCTGTGATTCCATCTGTTCGAATATTCTCATTGCTCCTCCTTGTATTTTTGTCTTACTATTTTACTGCTGAAAGGCCCGATCCTGAAAAGATCCTCAGGTTCGTGCTCTTCACCTCCAAACATCTCCGCGGAAAAATAATCACTCTCGTTGCATTCAGTCTCGAGATGAGATGCAAGATTTCTGAAAAATCCACGTGAAGCGGAATTTGAAGGGGTAACAGTAGTTTCAATAAACTGAATTCTATCAAGATGTGATCTCGATAGAATATCCAGTATCATCTTCCTGGCAAGTCCCATTTTTCGCATGGTTTTACTTACGGCCACCTGCCATACGAAAAGAGTATCATCCTTTTTTGGATGCCTGTATCCTGATATATACCCTGTTATTTCTCCATCGCTTTCGACTACAACACTTGTTGTATCATGATGAGCACATATCAGCAGGTAACTGTATAATGAATTTAAATCAAGTGGTTTTGACGCATCAACAAGCTTGTAAATAGAAGTACCATCACCCGGATCGGGTTTTCGAAATATTATACTACTTGTGTTGTTCGAGTCATCGTTTTCACTCATATTAGTATCTTTTTACATGTAGTATCAAACATATACAATACAATACATTACATATTTAGTAAATATACTGTATTTTTGAAGACAAGTCGGCAGGAAAATTGCGTTTTTGCCTGTTTTTTAGAAAAAAAAGGCTTACCACTACAGTTGTTCGTTACCCTGCTTTGACATTACAACCCTACTTCAAATACCTGTCAACAACAAAATGAGAATAACTCCCTTTTCAGATATGTATATTTATATATCTGTTTATTATTATTTGTTGTAATTGCACTATTATGGATATATGTTGAATGTTTTGGGTAACACAGGTTAATTACAGTAATTTTTAACAGGCATGTGGATATTACATTGACAATAATGATACAACATTGGTAGTATTGAAATGTTTCTTAACAATAGTTTTTGTTTATCATTCGCGAAATAATAATTATCTTTATGGTACGCTTAAAATGAACAACAGCGAACAGGGTGACAATATTTTTGATGAACTGTTTGACGAAGCCAAGATCGACGAGTTCACCTTTGACGAGAACCACGAACCACAGGATGTTCCCGAAGCTTCCCTGGATGAAGAAGTCAGCAATGATCCAATAGCAAAGAAAAGATCATTCAAGGATTTTCAGCCTGACATGGACGCGTTACTTATAACCGCCCAGTCACCCATGATTATTGAAGGAATGAAAAAATACACCGACAAGGATTTTTCGTCATCCACCCTGCCCGTCTACCAGGAATCCCTGAAGGGGGTACAACTGTATATTACCATCATAGACAGGAACCCCCAGAATTATCATAAACTGAAGGCTGTCATCAACAGTGATATTGACTGCCAGGAGGTGGAGAAAACCGCCTTTAATCTTTACGCGAAAATACATGGCCAGCAGCCAGAGACCTACGCCGAAAAAGTTAACGCTTTTGAAAAATTACGTTCGATGTTCCGTGACGCGGTGAACAGGGCCACGATAAGTACATCCATGAAAGATATTCGTAAATATTTCCTGATTTCCGGCGGTCTTGACGAACTAAAGATACAAAATCTTGTCAGCAATGATGATACAGGGTTAAAACAGGATGCCGCCAGGCTGACCCAGACACTCAAGGTAGCCATCAATTACCTTGAAAAAGGAAATATTGAAATAATTAAAGGACTCAAAGGAAGGGATCTTAATTCATACGTGGTGAAAAGCTCTCAACTGCTGTCATATTATTATAATTTAACCGGTAATGAAAAGCTTGCTGATTATTTTAAACGGGTGAACACTATCTACAGTAAATACTTTGTGATCAGGGATTAATTTCACCCCCTTCGTCGAGCAATGCCTCTACCATCCTGTATACAATATCATCCAGGTAAAAGATACCCTCATATGACAACCTGACACGGCTTCCCCTGTCGTCCGTCTCAATTATCAGCATTTTTTCATTCACCAGCTTCATGATGGAGTCATACACCTGGTCAGGAAGCGTTGCACCTGTTTTTGCTGGTATCTCCTCCAGGTAAAATCCATCCAGCAGCCGGATAGCACCCATCAGGTACTCCACCAGTATATCTTTGCCGCTTCGAATGTCACGAATGAACACATCACATGGTGATTGTACGTAGGCAGGTACATCCTTTTCGTTATACCACCGTTCTCCGTTAAAAAATGAATGGGAAGCCGGCCCCAGTCCTATATAAGGATCGAATTGCCAGTATTTCATGTTATGCCTTGATTTCATCCCGGGCTTGGCAAAGTTTGATATTTCATAATGCCTGTACCCATACTCACGCAGTATTTTTATTGCTGTTTCAAACACGTCACGTTGATGATTCTCCCATTCTCCGTTGGCGCAGAACCTGTTATACAGGGGGGTTCCCTCTTCAATAGTCAGCATGTAAAGGGACAGGTGCCCGGGGCTGTAATCCAGGACCTGGTGCAGCTCATCGCTAAATTCTTCTGCATCCTGCCCGGGTATTCCTGCTATTATATCTATGGCGTGGGCGATCCCCTGGATCGAACAGAAATCTCTCAGCACACTGATATCGGGGCACCTCCCGGTTCTCCCGATAAAGCGATGATGGACGGGATTGATGGTCTGCAGCCCCAGTGTGATCCTGTTGACCCCTGCCTGAATACACTGGTTGATATATTCCGGGTTCATGTCAGATGGGTTGCATTCAAGTGTGATCTCAGCATTCACGTCCACCCCCATGCTTTGGGTTTGAATTTCTTCAATTATTTTTGCTATATCACTTGAAGACATCATGGAGGGAGTACCGCCACCAAAGTATATGCTGTCCACCTGGCATGCGGACAGGTTTTCTTGATGACATCTGGTTTCTTTCAGAAGCGCGTCTACGTATTCTGATATACGACTTCCACTGCCTGGAGCCGCGGGTACAGAAAAGAAATCGCAATAGTCACATTTAGCCCTGCAGAAAGGGAAATGGACATAGACCCCTGTTTTCACGGCGTTTTAAAACCAAGGTTTACGTTAATCTTTCTTCGTGGTTCATATTTGCCTCCAAGGGAATGTATGGCTGCCTCAATTGATCCCCTGGTGTTTGAAAAAGTAAAGAGGGTTGGCGGTATGGGTACATTTTTTGCAAGGGTAAACGGATTGCCCGTGTGGATAATTAAAACCCTGTCAATTGTCACGTTTTTCTTCGTTATAATGTCTTTAAACTTTCTGTAGCTGGCTGAGTAAGATACAAGGTAGATCATTTTACCGGAAACCTTCTTCGCATCCCATCGGGGGAGTACAGTTATGCCTGGAAAGGCGGCTTTGAAAAGACTGGCGGTTCTCTTGTTTTCCGTGATGATTACGGCATTTCTGCCATTATCTTTTATTACATACCGTGAAAAGGGCACCCGGTCGTCGGCATGAAAATATACAGCCTGTCGTGATACGCGGTTGTTTATCGATTCTGCCTCTGACAGCAGTTTCTTTTCATCTTCGGACAAAAGAAATTTGGCCGGTGTGATTACCTGTTCGTTGGTCTCCATAATATTGTACCTTACTTTCTGCTCTAGTATACGCGTCACTGACCGGTCAATTCTTTCTTCTGATATGATTCCGTCTTTTACCGCCCGCAACAGGCTGTTATAAATATCTGTTACATTTTTCCCGTATGAACTTATCAGGATTATATCCGCACCAGCCTGTACTGCCTTGACGGCGCCCTCACCTGCTGACGCAACACCCGCTATACCTTTCATCTCCATATCATCGGTAAGCACCAATCCTTTAAACTTCATCTTATCCCGTAATAACTCTTTAAGAAAATATGAAGAAATGGTTGCCGGCTTCATGGAATCAAGAATTTCCGGATAGGCGATATGTGCCGTCATTATCCCCTCAACCCCGTATTCGATAGCCTTTTTAAACGGTACAAGTTCAACGTTACGCAGCCTTTTCATGTCATACCTGATCACCGGCAACGTATGATGAGAATCCCTGTCTGTATCCCCATGACCGGGAAAGTGTTTACCCACGGCTATACATTTTCCCGCCTGCAGGCCCTTTATATACGCCACTCCCATTCGTGCCACAATTCCAGGCTCTGAACCAAATGACCGTGTATTGATAACAGGATTCATCGGATTATTGTTTACATCAAGTACGGGGGCAAGATTCATGTTCACCCCTGTTTGCCGAAGCTCCAAACCCGTAATGCGGGCCGCCCGGTACATTAGATCTTCGTTAT
Organism: uncultured Leptospiraceae bacterium; assembly: GCA_964486725.1. Taxonomy (GTDB): domain Bacteria; phylum Spirochaetota; class UBA4802; order UBA4802; family UB4802; genus M55B154. The sequence goes on along the minus strand of CAZAOK010000021.1, from coordinate 14,999 downwards.
TAACAACACCAAAGGCAAGGCTGCCTGGGAACTGCGTTACCCCGTCCCTGACTCGCTTTACCCGTCCTCCTTCCTGGTCGATGGAGACAAACAGGGGAATTCCCGAACGGGCCATTGATTCATCCTGCAATGAGGATATTAATTCTATGGTTTGTGCCCGGTTTTCCAGGTTAAAACCGAATAATATTATACCCCCCGGCATGCACTGCCTGATTATTTCCCTTGTGGGTGTACCAATATGAGTTCCTGGTATGGCAGGCATCATCATCTGGCCGATCTTGCGTTCAATTGTCATTTTTTCCACAACAGGTATCACCTCTTCATACCTGTATGGTGAGCATGAAGCCATACCTGTCATTATAAACAACATTATAAGTATCGCAGCAAATTGTCTCATATATATCTCCGATAAAATCGATACACATTTACTAATGTAATATGTATACTCAAGTCAATATTTATTTAACGGTATGCCTATTTTTCCATTTTTTATGCAATTTGTTGATTTTTCACTTGCATTAATCACTTTCCCGTATGATTTCCTTTATCAATGCCATTAATACATGAAATATTTACCCGATAATGATATATTTTTATATATATTTTATAATCTAATATACAATTTGCCGAATGAATTAATAGTATCACTAACAATAATAATAACCGAATATGAATAATTATAATCCTAAAATAAAGAAATTTCTCGATAGTTTTAAAGCTGAGACGGCTACGGTTCCCGTTGTTATTGATTTATTGATACAGGATCTTAAATCAATCGGGTATCCCCCCGCGGATATTGATGAAATTATACTATCCATGGACGAAGCGCTCACCAATGCCATTCAGGAAACAATCAGGAAAGAAGAAAATATCTCTTTTCATGGCGATTCAGAACGCCGTGAAATAACAGTCAGCTATATTATAACCTCTGAACTTTTCGACACCACCATCATTGATCACGGCAAAGGACTTGATCTTCTTAAATCACAGAAAGAAACACCCAGCAGTGAATCTGTTGATTACTTCAACCAGTTATTTAACTATTCACTTAATGGTAAAATTACAGGCCTGAAGGTTCGTTTAAACGGCCAGGAAATAGTTCTGAAAGGAATTGGCGCAGGACTTAAAATAATGACGGCGTTTATGGACAGCATTACCATTGACCTGATTGACAAGGAGAAATTCATCTCTAACTCTATCTCCGATTTTACCGACGGCACCATACTTAACATGAAAAGGAAAAGACGATATTGATGTCACCCAACAAACCAATTAAAGCTTATAAAGATGAAGAATTTCTCAACTCCCACGAAGCCAGAACAGTAAGAATTCTATGTGAATACCTTGAACCTGAAAAAAGATTCAACGAGATGAAAATTGCCCACACTGTTGTATTCTTCGGTTCCGCGCGCAGCAGTCCGGACAGTGCCCTCGTTGATGATCGCTTCAATCATTACTGGGCAGCCGAAGAGCTGGCCTTTCTTCTTGGTTCTTATGGGAAGGATCTTGAAACCCGTGACGGTTTTACAATCTGCACCGGCGGAGGCCCTGGAATAATGGAAGCGGCAAACAGAGGGGCCAAACGCGCGGGAGCACCAAATATCGGGTTAAACATTTCTCTACCTTATGAACAAGACCCCAATCCATACATTACCCCTGAGCTGAATTTTGAATTTCACTACTTCTTTATGCGTAAACTATGGTTTCTTTATCACGCCAAGGCCATAATTGTCTTTCCAGGTGGATACGGCACACTGGATGAACTTTTCGAAACCCTTACCCTGGTTCAAACCAACAAGATGAAAAAACATAATATACCCATTCTTCTTTACGATCAATCTTTCTGGGAGGGTCTCATTAATTTTCAAAAACTTGTTGATTTGGGAATGATTTCCGAAGAAGATATAGCCCTGTTCCATTATATATCATCACCGGAAGAAGGACTGGAATATTTAAAACCACGGCTTAGTTCAATAATCAGTGATATCAACCGTACTATTGAAAAACAGTAAACCACAGCTCTTTTTAATGGTTGAAAAGGAAAGGTTTTATGAAAAAATACATGTTTTCGGCAATACCTCTCGCGTTGCTTTTGTGTGTTTCATTATTACATTCTGCCACGGATTCTTTAAGTACGTATACGAATAAACATTATGGATACGCAATCAAGGTTCCTTCAGGCTGGGACATGGCGGAGATGATGAGTAATCATTCGCATCAGTTCATTGCCGCGAAGAACAAATCCACTTCCATTATTGTACGCACTATTGACGCGTCCAGGTATACAATGGAAAAAGTATATCACGATAAAAAGTGGAAACTCTGGGAAAGAGACCCTTCACTGGTGCGTATCATAGATAATAACATTAAAAGCATGGAACAGGGAAAGATGTCCGTATTCAACTACAAGTCAGCTAACGGCAGAATACTGCACCGTATACTGCTGAGAAAGACATCAGGCTGGATATTTATTGTAGAATGCAGGGCACCTGAATCAGCTTTTTACAAACTTGAACATCACTTTAACAGGGTATTTGGAAGTTTTTCAGCAGATTAACAATGTATAATCGTTAATCAACCATTCCCGACAACGCCTTTACCTGTTTTTCAAGTATTATCATTGAATCGGTAAGTACCTTACTGCTTTCCAGTACATCAAACATTATTCGATTCAGGTATTCTATCGATTTTGATACTTCACTTATGGTTTTTTTCTGCTCCTCAGTTGAACTGGTAATATCAGATGATCGCACCTCTATGGATTTCATGTTTTCCTGAACGGTTGTTGCCAGCCGCTCCTGTGATTCGCACAGTTCGGTTATTGATTGAATGGCCTCGCTTACCCGTCCTGCCGCCGAACCTATATTCCTGATGGTTTGCAACGAGTTCTCAATTATTTCTGTTTCGTTTTCGATGTTCTTTACCGTTTCACCAATGTGGGTATGTATGGACTTTGCCTGCTGTATAGACCTGTCAGCCAGTTTGCCTATCTCTTCTGCCACCACGGAAAAACCCCGTCCATATTCCCCTGCCCTGGCCGCTTCAATTGACGCGTTAAGTGACAGCAGGTTGGTCTGTTCTGATATTTCATTGATAATACTGGTTATCTCTCCAATTTCAGCGGATGATCTCTTAATGGCTTCCATGCCATCAACGATATCACCAAGACGACGTTCACTTTCTTCTGTCATGTGTATACTTGTACTGCTCAACGACTCGGCGTTTCGGGCCGAATCGGTAATCCGGTGCAGGCTGTTTACGTAATCAAGAAGTATATTCATATTGTTCTTTATGGCTTCATCCTGGTACCGTATATTCTCTGAAATAGAATCGATAGAGGCGTTCACCTCTTCAGTTGCCGCCGAGGTTTCTTCAAGGCTCTGTCCCTGGTTTTCCATCTTTACCCTGAGGTCTTCAGCGGTATTCTGCACAGTCCGGGAAAACTCCCGAAGTTCACCCGTGGCTACCCGTATGCTTTCGATCAACTCTTCGAGGTTGGATTTCTCGTTTTCCAGCGTCCTGGACAGATCTTCTGTTTTTCTATACGTTCGGGAGGAGCGCTGAGATATGAGAAACGCCTGTGAGAAGAGGAATACGAAAAGACCGTATGGTGCAATAAAGGCGGTATTAATGATATTACTGGTATAGAGCAAATCGTTGATTATGGTGACCATGAACACCGAGATACCAGCGATCATTGTTACAACGCCGTCCCTCCTGTTCTTCCATGCCCTGAAAATTACGTACGCCAGGTACCCTAAAAGCGCGAACATGACAAACTGGAAAGAAATGAACATGTACGAAAAGATCTGCGGGATCCTGAATAGCTCCAATACGCTGAAAATTACACATATTGTGACAATGCCTTTTAGGATCTTACGGGAAAATTCACTGGCATATACATGGTACAGGTATGCGGCAAACATGGGCGTGGCCAGGTACATGCCAAGCAGCTCAAGGTTTCTTACCGCCCTCCAGGGAATGCCGTCAATTAGATGGGTTATGTACCTCTGGTCCATTGCCAGTGTCCGTATCGCCATCAGTATGCAGAAAAGGGCGAAATACAGTGGTGACCTGTCTTCACTGCGCAGCAGGTAGAGGGCAATATGATAAAAACCCAGGACCATAAAACTACCCACCAGGAAAAAGAGTAGCGCCAGCTCCCGTTCCCAGTTATCCCGTATCTGCTGGTAGGTGCCGATCTTTACCGGATACCAGAACCCACCGTATTCCCCATGAAAATTAGAAACATTGATCACCATGGAGACCCTGTTCGTATCCGGGGTATAGAAGGCTATGTCCGGTTCCATGTGCGGCTCTTCTTCATCTTTACTGGTGCCAACTTTCCCTTTCCCCATTATCATTTCACCGTTCATGTAGATCCTGTACGCAAGGAAGGGGGACAGGACACGTAATCCAATGGTATTCTTCACCGGCAAAATAATATCCAGCTGATAGGTGGCGTATCCGAACATTGGATACCGTGTATTCTTTTCATGTTCCCAGTTCCAGTATACCGGGAATTGGTAATATTCCGCACCTTCCGGATATTCATCGCCCTGGAACCGTTCAGGTGTATACAGCTTCTTCCAGTAAAAGCGTGATTCACCGGTGATCTTGGCGGGGCCGTCTTTAATGAAATCCCAGTTTCTGAGATCCAGTACACCTTTTCTGGCAACGGGCATCTTTTTATCTGTATTTTCTGAACAGGACAGCAACCCTGCCAGCAGCACTACACATATAATTATTCTTGAATTCATATCGTTACAGTATCATGACAATTTTTTCAGCATGCCACGAGGCTTACCGAATTTGCTGGATTTTGCAAGAATTTTATTTTATTAAACGCTTATCCTGATCACTTTTCACTTCTCACACTTCACTTACCCCTGAACAATTCATATTATGGTAGTGACTACTCAGTTATAACTTAAATATTGATCATTTCTTCATAATGAAAAGGAATTTGATCATCTCCCCCCGCCTTCGGCGGGGGGAGCCATAATATTATTATTCATTTACGATAATTGAAACTTTTAATCATGACAGCAGAGTTGTTACTTATGGTATTAAAATTAAATTGACATCCGGACAATTTCTCATTAGTATTTAATTGTAATGCAACAACTATATAGAACTGTGACTGCTAATGCATAGTAACGGGAAAACCCTTCTCCTCGTAGAAGATGAAGTTCTCATAGCCATGTCGGAGAAGATGGATCTTGAGAAGTATGGCTATACCGTAATTACCACCAATTCCGGTGAAGAAGCCATTAATACCTTCAAATCCCGTGACCACATAGACCTCATCCTCATGGACATCAACCTTGGCAGCGGCATGGACGGCACCGAAACTGCCAGTACAATACTTGAAGAGCAAGATATCCCCATAGTATTCCTCTCATCGCACACCTCACCTGAAATGGTGGAACGGACGGAAAAGATAACCTCGTACGGCTACGTGGTGAAGAACTCAGGCATTACCGTGCTTGATGCCTCTATCAAGATGGCGTTCAGGTTGTTTGATGAAAAACAGAAGGTGAAAGAAAATGAATCACGACTCATGGATACAACCGAGTTACTGGAAAACATGATGGATGCCATACCTGACTCAATTGGCATCCTGGATGATAACTATACCGTAATACGATACAATGAAGCAGGATACCAGCTTCTTGGGTTGACACCGGAAACAACTCATGGCCGGAAATGTTATGAGCTTGTTCACCGGCAAGAACCCTGTGAAGTATGCGCAGTGAAGCATTGCTACAAATCAAAGAAAATCGAAGAAGTAGAACGGTACGCCTCCAGTATAGATAAATGGATACACCTCAAGGCATACCCCATACTTGATGAATCAGGAAATATCGCACAGGTTATTGAACACTTCAGGGACATCACTGAACAGAAACATGTTGAAGAAAAGCTGAGACGCAGCGAAAATACATTACAGAAAACATTCGACGGTATACAGGACGGGATATCTGTTCTTGACAACGACCTCCGTATACTCAAGGTAAACAGGCGTATTACAGAATGGTATAAGGATGAACTGCCCCTTATCGGCAGGAAGTGTTACGAAGCATACCAGAGAAGAGAAACCCCGTGTCCGTGGTGTCCATCACTTAAGACCTTATCCACGGGAGAGACATGCGTGGAAGAAGCACCCTTCAAGCAAAAAGACGGTTCAACCAGGTGGCTTGAAGTATCCAGTTATCCTCTTAAGGATAACAACGGAAACATAAACAGCGTAATTGAACATATTAAGAATATCACCGAACGTAAGAATGATGAAGCGAATCTTCGCCGCAGCAGGGACATGCTTACCCGTACCGAACAAATTGCGCATATTGGCAGCTGGGAATGGTTCATTGAAACCGATACTGTCACCTGGTCAGAAGAATTGTTTCGAATATTCAAAATACCCCCTGGTTCAAAAGCACCTTCCGGGGCAGAACAACACAAGCTATACCATCCTGAGGACTTTGAGAAATTGCGTCAAACAATTAAGAAAGCCATATCATGTGGTGATCCATACGAAATTAAATTACGGGCTATTCGCACAGATGGAGAGACAAGGATATGTCTTGCGCGGGGATTTCCTGAAATAGACGAACACGGTAATGTAATACGTCTTTACGGATCTTTGCAGGATATAACGGAATTAATAAAGGCAGATCTGGCATTTCGGGAAAACGAAGAATACCTTCGTACCGTTATTAACGCTACCCGTGATGGCTTTTGGATAATTAACTCAAGGGGAATACTGGAACACGTCAACCAGGCATACCTGGACATGACCGGGTATTCCAGGGACGAGTTCCTTGGAATGCACATTAATGACATCGATGCTATAGAAGATCCTGAGACGTCAAGAAAAAGGATGGAATACATAATATCGAATGGACATGACCTGTTTGAAACAAAGCACCGGCGTAAAGACGGAAGCACCTTTTTTGTTGAAATAGCCACTACATACCTCGACATTGCTGGCGGCAAGTTTGTATGCTTTGCCCGGGACATCACGGAACGAAAACACATGGAGGATGAGCTCAGGGAAAGCAAGGAACGCTTATCCCTTGCCCTGGATGCCAGCATGAATGGCTACTGGGACTGGAACCTGGAAAACGATGATATATATGTCAGCCCACAGTATTATACCATGCTTGGCTACGAACCCGGTGATCTCTCCACGCGCCGTGAAAGCTGGATGGATATTATGCACCCGGAAGACCAGGAACACGTTTTACCGGAGATCTTGTATAATATCTCCAGCGGTGAACCGTATTCCACCGAATTCAGATTGCGGTGCAGGGACGGATCATGGAAGTGGATCTCCAGCCAGGGGAAAAGCTACGAGTTTACCAGCGAGGGCATCCCCACCCGCGCAGTCGGGGTGTATAGTGATATTGACCAGCAGAAAAGAGCGGAACTGGAAAATATAAAACTAACCCGGCGTATCAACGCCGGATTACGTATGGGTAACCTGGCATGGTGGGAAATGCGGCTGCCTTCCGGGAAGGTCATTTTCGATGAACGAAAGACCGAGATGCTGGGATATTCACCTGATGAATTCATCCATTACTCTGACTTTACAAACCTCATACACCCGGATGACTACGAAAAAGCCATGCAGGCTGTGCGTGATCACATGGATGGATCTGCTGATATATATGACGTGGAGTACCGTATCCAAACCGCCGATGGTTCGTACCGGTGGTTTCATGACGTTGGCGGTATAACGGAACGAAACACTGAAACCGGTGAAACCCTTCTCGTTGGCATTGTACAGGACATTACCGAACAGAAACGACAGCAGGAACACCTTCAGATCCGCAATCTTGCCATAGAGAACAGCCTTGCAGGTATAGCAATAGCTGACCTCGACTATACCATTACGTACGTGAATCCATCAACCCTGACCATCTGGGGCATTGATGATGTGAACGAGGTTATCGGAAATTCAATATTTGATTTCTGGGAGGATAAGGAGACTGCACGTAAGGATATGCAGGATGTCCTCTCTGGAGAAAAACTGGCCACTGAAAGAGCGGCATTCAGGAAGGATGGTACAAAACGGATCATAGCCCTTTCTGCATCCCTGGTTACAGGTGATAAAGATGAACCACTTGGCATTGTTGGAACTTTCCAGGATATTACCGAAAAGAAGGCTGCAGAAGAAGGATTGCAGGCAGCCTTCGAACAAAAGCAGGAATTACTCCGGGAGCTTCAGCACCGGGCAAAGAACAGTTTCAACACCATAGAAAGCCTGATGCGGTTGAAGGCGGATACGCTATCCAACATGGAAGCAAAAGAAATAATAAGTGAACTCCGCTCCCGTGTCCGCGCCCTGTCCGAACTGTATACCATGCTCTATGACACCGATTCACCCGGCACGATAAACCTGGGTAACTACTGTGCCAGGGTAGCCATGTTCTCAGAGGAAATGGGTGAGCATGTAACCATCAATAAAACCATGGACAGGGTACAATCCAACACCAAGGACGCCGCCACCGTCGGCCTGATAGTAACCGAGCTTATCACCAACGCCATCAAGCACGCCTTCCCCGACGGCCGTAAGGGTACTATCACCTGCTCGTTGAAGAAGAAAAACGAAGGCGCTGTTCTTACCGTTGCGGATGACGGGGTGGGCATTCCTGAAGATTTTGACCTGAACAATACCAGCACCATGGGGCTGATGCTTGTGCAGTCGCTGGTGAAACAGCTTGGGGGCGTCATGGAAATCGAGAGGGACAGTGGTACCAGGTTTACTGTTACGCTGCCTGAGGTTGTATAGAAGTTTGCACCCTGTCACAGGGGTATACGATCATTACTTCAGAAGAATAAATTAACAGTAAAAAATGAAGTTGATTTTTTATTCGTCGAAAACCATATATGTGATACAGTAATAATATTTAAAATTATGTATTATAATATTACACATATAAAAATATATGCATGGTGCGAATACAACACTTCACCTGGTAGAGGATGACCTCCACTTTTTGATATCCCAAAAGGTGGAATTGGAGGAATACGGATATACCGTTATAACCGCCAGTTCCGGCGAAGAATCTATTGAACTTCTCCATTCACGGGATGATATCGATCTTATCCTGATGGATATTGATCTGGGTTGCGGCATGGACGGTACCGAAACGGCCAGGGCCATACTTGAAAAACTCGATATCCCCATCATCTTTCTTTCCGCACATAATTCACCTGATATAGTTAAAAGAACTGAGAATATCAACTCCTATGGATATGTGATAAAAGATGCCGGCACTACCGTGTTAGACATGACCATTAAGACCGCATTAAGACTTTATAATGAACGGATCAATGCTAAAGAAATTGAAAGAAAACTAAGTTCAAATAAAGAACGTCTTTCAAGGGCAATTGACGCCGGTAAACAGGGATTCTGGGACTGGAACCTGGAAACCGACACGGTATACGCCAATAGACAGTATTACACCATGCTGGGCTACGAACCCGCTGATCTCACCACGCACCGTGAAAACTGGATGAATATTATGCATCCGGAAGACCAGGAACACATTTTACCTGAGATATTGTATAATATCACCAGCGGCGAACCATATTCCGCGGAATTCAGATTGCGATGCAGGGACGGATCATGGAAATGGGTCTCCAGCCAGGGGAAAAGCTACGAGTTCACCGGGGAAGGCATCCCTACCCGCGCTGTTGGTGTACTCATTGATATAGATGAAAGGAAAATAGAAGAATGTGAGAATGTGTTACTGTTACAACGAATGAACGCAGCATTAACTATAGGCAACCTTTCATGGTGGGAAATGTGGCTGCCTTCCGGGGATGTCATCTTCGACGACCGAAAGGCCGAGATGCTGGGATATTCACCGGATCAATTCTCTCATTATTCTGACTTCACAGACCTTCTTCACCCGGATGACTACGAGAAGGCCATGCAGGCTGTCCGTGATCACCTGGATGGATCTGCTGATATATATGACGTGGAGTACCGTATTCAGACCGCCGATGGTTCGTACCGGTGGTTTCATGATATCGGCGGTATAACGGAAAGAAACACTGAAACCGGTGAAATCCTTCTAATTGGCATTGCACAGGATATCACCGAACGTAAGAACCTTGAAGAAGAACTACACAAAAGCGAGGAACTGGCAAAGTCCATAATAGAGACCGCTGAAGACTCCATATTCATAAAAGACCGGGATGGTGTATATACCATGGTGAACCCGGCCATGGAGAAGCTTTTCGGACGTGATGCGGCAGATATCATCGGGAAGACCGACCATGACCTTTTTGGTGAAGAAACCGGGAATGCAGTGAAAGAATCCGATGAAACGGTGTACAGGGGAGAAACCGTTGAAGAATTTCCCGGCAAACCCATAGATGGCATCCTGCACACATTCCATACTATCAAGGTACCGCTGTATGACACCGAAGGGTACATTTCAGGTCTGTGCGGAATCGCGCGTGACATTACCGAACAGAAACGACAGCAGGAACACCTGCAGATCAGCAAACTTGCCATAGAGAACAGCCTGACAGGTATTGCCATTGCAGATATACATTATCGCATTACCTATGTTAATCCTGCGTGCCTCAGCATATGGGAGCTTGATAGTATCGATGAAGTTATCGGGAGGTCTATATTTGATTTCTGGAAAGACCGGGAACTTATCCACAAAGATGTACAGGATATACTCAATGGTCATAAACTATACGTGGAAAGAGAAGCATACAAAAATGATGGATCAAAAAGAATTATCCTGGTTTCAGCCACAATGGTTAATGACGCCAACAATGAAGGTGCAACACTGGGTATAATCGCGAATTTCCTGGATATTACAGACAAAAAGGCAGCGGAGAAACAATTACAGATAGCCCTTGAAAAGAAACAGGAACTTCTCCGGGAATTGCAGCACCGGGCAAAGAACAGCTTTAATACTATTAAAAGCTTGATGCACATAAAATCCATGTCACTGTCCAACCAGGAAGCTATAGAGTCAATTGAAGAACTTCGCACACGTGTTCACGCACTGGCCGAGTTATATACGATGTTGTATGAAAAAGATTCACCAGACCTGGTGGACCTTGGTGAATACTGTCAACGTGTTGCTTTTTTAACCTCGGAAATGACTTTACACGTATCAATACACAAATCCATGGACAGCGTACAATCCAACACCAGGAATGCCGCAACTGTTGGACTGATCGTGACCGAGCTTATCACCAACGCCATAAAATACGCTTTCCCGGATGGAAATGGCGGAACTATCAAGTGCGAACTGAAAAAGCAGGACCGGGGAGCCGTTCTTATCGTGGAAGACAACGGTGTGGGTATGCCCGAAAATTTTGACCTGGACAATACAAGCTCCATGGGACTAATGCTGGTACGTTCCATGGTGAAACAACTTGGTGGCAGCATGGAATTAGAATCCGATAATAGTACAAGGTTTACTATTACGTTGCCTGAGTTGATCTGACACCCTGCATCTATTTTTTCTACATCATGTGCGAATACCGATTTTCTTCGAATGTACTACAGGTTTCAAAAAATAACTTGCCCAAGGCCGGACTTGAACCGGCACGGACTTTAAGTCCAAGGGATTTTAAGTCCCTTGTGTCTACCAGTTCCACCACTTGGGCAGGTAATTTTTACAAGGGTAAAAATGAGGCGCCGACCGGATTCGAACCGGTGAATAAAGGTTTTGCAGACCTCTCCCTTAGCCACTTGGGTACGGCGCCAATTTCGATGTATTGATTAATATCGTGTTAACCTCTATAGTAACGCACATTCTTATTGTCAACAAAAATATACACATCTAAACATATCATGTCAACCTGGATTCTATTTCTTCAAAAACACATTCTGGCAATATGAGCACACAATGCTTAGGTGTTATTATACAACATTTACTCATGTGTTATATCATACTTAATCGAATATATAGAGGTATATGTATATTATATTTTACATATACCATAAAAAATTAAATTAATTGCCCCCTTTTCATTATAAATATTGACAATTTTAATAATTATTTCACTATGACTGAGACTGTAAATTGTATTTTACAATAAATCAGCAGTTTTATTATTTTCTTATAACTAATTTTACGTAGGAGGTTCTTATGGTAAGAAGGATCGAAAAGGCAGCCGTTATAGGCTCCGGTATCATGGGTGGTGGTATCGCTGCTCTCCTGGCTGATGCTGGTGTGGATACACTGCTACTCGACATCGTTCCTTTTGATTTGAAAGATGACGAGAAGAAAGATCCTGCAGCACGGAACAGAATAGTCCAGGCTGGGTTTGATGGCATGATGAAGGCCAAGCCTGCGCTGATAATGGACAAGAAAAATGCTGCACGAATCTCTCTCGGTAACCTGGATGATGATTTTGATAAGCTCAAAGATTGTGATCTTATCGTTGAAGTTGTTATCGAGAATCTTAAGATCAAACAGGATCTGTTTTCTAAGATCGACAAGATCAGAAAACCAACAGCAGTTGTAACATCTAACACATCTGGTCTTCCTTTGAAGGAAATGTCTAAACCATGCAGCGATGCATTTAAAGAGCATTTTCTTGGAACTCACTTCTTTAACCCTGTTCGATACATGCACCTTTTGGAGCTTATTCCAGGCGAACAGACGAAAGAAGAAGTACTTGATTTCATAGCTGATTTCGGTGAGAAGAGACTTGGAAAGGGTATAGTTTGGGCAAAAGACACTCCCAACTTTATCGGTAACCGTATCGGTGTTCATGAAATCATGACAGTTTTCAAACTGATCGACGAATTCGATATGAGTATCACAGAAGTTGACGCGTTAATGGGGCCCTCAATGGGTCGACCCAAAACAGCAGTCTTCAAACTCTCTGACATGGTTGGTCTTGATACAATTGATCACCTTGCGGAAAACTCATACGAACTTCTGACCAATGATGAACGTCGGGAAGCATATAAAACTCCCGAATGGTTCAACAAAATGATCGAGAATAAGTGGTTTGGCGACAAAACCAAGGGTGGTTTTTACAAGAAAGAAAAAACCCCTGACGGCAAAAGGAAAAAACTTGTTATTGATCCAAAAGCACTCGATTACAAGGAAGCCGACAAACCTGAAATCGACATAGCCAAAGAAGCAAAGAAGAAGCCTACTGCTTCTGAAAAAATCAACACAATTGTATGGGGAAAAGGCAAGTATGCTGAATTCGCATGGAAACTTACTGCTATAGGCGCAATATATGCAGCCAACAGGATCCCCGAAATCGCTGAAAACTTAACAGAAATTGACAACGCCATGACATGGGGTTACAATCTTGAGCTTGGACCATTCCAGGCATGGGATGCCATAGGTGTTGAGAAATCTGTTGAAAGAATGGAAAAAGAAGGAATGGCCGTACCTGAAAACGTTAAGAAGATGCTGGCATCAGGTGCAAAGACCTTCTACAAGATCGAAAACGGTGTTGAATCATACTATGACCTGGTTGAAGGCGGCTACAAGGAAGTACAGAAGAGTGAAAAAGCAATTTCACTGTTCAACCTTAAAGGTGCCGGAAACAAGGTTAAAGGTAACGATTCTGTTACTCTTGTTGACATCGAAGATGGTATATTCTGTGTTGAGTTCCACACAAAAATGAATGCCATCAATGGTGATATCGTTGAGTTTCTGCCGGAAGTTCTTGATTATGTTAAAGAAAACGGTATTGGCGTTGTTATCGGTAATGAAGCTGGTGGAATGCCGGGAGCATTTTCAGCTGGTGGTGACCTTGGATACATGGGACAGCTGGCAAAGGACAAGAAGTGGTCAGACATTGACGCTTTCATCAAGAATGTTCATGAAAACCTTCTGGCCGTTAGATATTCACCAGTTCCAGTTATCGCCGCACCTTATGGCATGACCCTTGGCGGCGGATGTGAAGTAAGCCTGGCAGCAGACAGAATAGTTGCCCACACTGAGCTGTTCATGGGACTTGTTGAAATAGGTGCCGGTCTTCTTCCCGGTGGACTTGGAATGATGAACCTCTGGAGAAAATTTCTTACAAGTATTCCAAAATCCGCAAACATTACCGACCTTGCCGGAATCTTCCTGCCCTGCTTCATGAACGTAGCACAGGCAAAGGTTTCCATGTCAGCAGCACAGGCACGAACACTTGGTTACATTGGACAGGCAGATAGAATCGTAATGAACCGTGACCTTCTCATTGGTGAAGCCAAGAAAGAAGCCCTCAAGATGGTTGATGACGGGTATGCACCTCCTCTGAAATCCAAGATTAAAGTTATTGGCCGTGAAGCCCAGGGTATGGTAGAAGCCGAAATGCTCAATATGAAGAGTGGTGGCTACATTACCCCGCATATGGAATTTATTGCCAAGAAGATAGCACACGTTCTCTCAGGTGGTGAAGTGATTCAGGGAACAGAGATCACCGAAGAACAGTGGATGAAGCAGGAACGTGAAGCGTTCGTTGAACTCTGGAAGACGGAAAATACCCAGAAAATGGCTGAGCACATGCTCAAAACTGGTAAGCCATTAATGATATAACAAACGCATAAATATTTTATGCAACAGGAGGAGAAATTTATGAGAGATGCATATATTGTTCAGTCAGTTAGAACACCTGGTTGCCGAAGGAAAAAAGGCGCGCTTGCACAGACCAGACCAGAAGCTCTTCTCGTAACTGCACTCAACGGACTGATGGAAAGATCAAAAGTTGACAAGGCAGTGGTTGAAGACATTATGATCGGATGTGCTTTTCCCGAAGCTGAACAGGGTCTTAATATCGGGCGAGTTGCAGCACTCATGGCTGGTTTTCCAATAGATACCTGCGGCGCCACGGTCAACAGGTTCTGTTCATCCGGCCTTGAAGCAATCACCATTTCCGCGATGCGCATCATGTCAGGATGGGCTGACGTAACCATCGGTGGCGGTTTGGAATCCATGTCAATCGTACCTATGGGTGGAAACATGCCACGGCCTAATCCTGACTGGGCCAGGGAA
>CAZAOK010000020.1:0-47441 GCA_964486725.1 uncultured Leptospiraceae bacterium | reverse complement strand
ACCCTTTACAATACACCGCGCCACATGCTCTGAGGTCTGGGCCGGGAAAGGAACCGGGGTATCTTCACCAGCAGTTCTAAAAAATTCTGTTTTCGTGGCTATGGGATATACTATGCATATATTGGCCTTTGGATTTTTCTCAAACCTGTAAGAATAGGCAAATGCGTCAATTGCTGACTTGGTTGAAGAATACAGGGCATACCCGGGCAACGGTAATTTCGCCATCGCCGACGCGGTAACAGCAACAGTATATTCTCCATCACCATGTATACTTTTCATCTTCTCCATGCAGTATACCGGGGCAAACACGTTTACCCTGTATATTCTTTCAATATGTTCCCAGTCTTCAGTGTCAAGTACCTCGTAATAGGCAAACCCGGCGTTGGCAATACAAATATCAATTCCTTCCATCTCGTTCATGGCGAATGAAAACAGAAGATCAAGATTTTCCGCCCTGGATACGTCACACTTCATGGACACCACCTTTCCCGGCACATCTTCAACCATATCGGGATCAAGGTCGCCAACTACAATTTTTACATCATACTTTTTTAATTCTTCCAGTAGTGCTTTACCTATTCCGGTTGAGGCACCCGTAAGCAAAATTCTCTTGTTATCCAGTTTCATATCATTTCTCCTGCTTTTTTATCCGGGGTACCGGAAATTCAATTGAGAAATCCTCAACATGCACCACGGCTAATGGTTTCACTTTCGCGATATCCGGGAAATACTCATGGTTCACCTGCATCTCCTCTATGACTGCCAGGCGGCCACGACCCCGTCCATTAAATTCTGTAAAGAATGTTTTCTGGTCATATTTCTGCACAAGGGGAAAAGGATAATACCTGGTTCTCACGGGAAAAGGGAAACCCCTGGTTTTCAAAACAGTATCAAGAACCAGTGTGCCGTCTTTATGTACCACCACCCTTTCCCTGCGACTGTCAAGCTGCACAGATGTGATTTCGGCAAACTCCTTTGGGATACCCCAGTTTCTTCTTCCGTTCTCCACGCTCTCCATGGTGGACACGTAAATCTTCGTAATGCTGTACAGGTTCTGGTCATCGTAATTGAACTTGCCCGGCATGAAAAGCAGTTCCCTGTAAGGCCCCGCGTTTGACTGTACATAATTTACCAGCATAACACATCCCAGTCCGGTGAATACATTACCTGACAAGTAGCCTGGACAGAAACACTCTTCACGTATAAAATTCCTGGAAAAATTATAAAGAAAAATATACCCATCACCATACAACTGCCAGGGGGGAGGGAAAACCGGTTTCATACGGGGGCTCCTTTTGCAAATACTTGCGAATTGCAAATAATAGTGTGGACATCCATGTTTGTCAAATACATTACATCAAAGAAAGCATTGACATATGGCTTTTAACATGAATAGTACTTACTACACATTGTTAAGCTACACCGGAGCAAATCTCTACAGGAGTGTACACTTATGCCTGCTGCACCTGGGACGAACAAACCAAGCAATACAATTGCACGGTTGCAACATGGGAAAGATGTAACCATTGCCGCCCTTGGTGATTCTCTCACCCATGGATGGATGGTTTCCAGGGGATACATTGACATCCTGTATGAAATGCTCTCTGAGAAATATCCTGCAGCCACCCTTAGTATCATAAACTCCGGGATTCCAGGTGATACCGCCGAGGGGGGCCTGCACAGGCTGCAAAGAGCCGTGATCGATCATGATCCCCATTGCGTCTTTATTCAGTTTGCCTTGAACGATGCCGTTTCGGGCTACACCCCGGCTGCGTATGGTAATTACATCCGGGCAATTATACGGCAGACACGAAAAGCCACAAAGGCTGAAATAGTACTGGTATCATCAACCTGGCTTGATGGAATGCCGGAAAGTAAAATCGCTGATTCATTTTACGCGCAACTAGAGGAAATATCTGTGGAGCTGAATGTGTCCATGGCCCCGGTTCATCGATACTGGGAACAACAGGTACGGGCGGGAATTTCACAGAAAGAACTGGTACAATTTGACGGCGTTCACCCCACTGAAAAAGGATACAGGATCATGGCAGAAGCTGTATTGAAACTTTTCACGTAACATCATTCTGAAAAGGGATATACAACCTTACCTCCGCATATGGTAAATTCAACAGATCCCCACAGCTCTTTTCCCATAAATGGAGTGTTCTTGCATCTTGAAATAATAAAAGATTCATCAATGGTAATTTTTTTATGGGGATTGATAACAGTAACATCTGCAATCCCTCCTTCTTCCAGAACACCCCTTCCAAGCTTCATAATTCGGGACGGGTTTATGGTTACTTTTTCAAAGGCTTCAATATATGAAAAACCGTTTTCACGCACCAGCACGGTGATAATCAGGGGAACCGCGGTCTCAAGTCCCACGATACCAAAGGGGGCATACCCTATTTCCTGCATCTTCTCATTTTTAATGTGGGGAGCGTGATCAGTGGCGATCACATCCAGCGTGCCGCTTCTCAGGGCCTCTATAACCGCAACCCGGTCTTCTTCTGTTCGCAACGGGGGATTCATCTTTGCCATGGACAGTTGTTCTGCCACCACATCATCGGTCAGTGAAAAATAATGTGGCGCTGTCTCACACGTTACCTGAATTCCTTGCGATTTTGCGATGCTGATAATATCAATTGAACCCCGTGAGGATACATGGGCAACATGCAACCTGCTTCCAGCCAGCCTGGTAAGTATCACGTCACGTGCCACCATCACTTCTTCAGCTTCCCGGGGAATACCTTTCAGCCCCAGCAGAATTGAGTTCTCACCTTCGTTCATAATTCCATTATTAGAAAGGGTAAGATCTTCAGCGTGCGATATGATGGGTACATCAAACATGCGGGCATATTCAAGGGCCCTGCGCATGGTAAGGGAGCTCATTACGGGCTGGCCGTCATCACTGAAAGCCACGGCTCCCCCGCTAACCAGCTCACCCATTTCTGTTAATTCTTCACCCAATGATCCCCGTGTTGTTGCCGCTACGGGAAATACATTTATTGGCCCCATTTCGGCTTCAAGCTTGATAAACCTTACCAGGGCCTGGTTATCAATTACCGGGGTGGTGTTGGGCATTGTGCACACCGACGTGTAGCCGCTTTTTGCCGCCACCTTAGATCCCCCAATGATGGTCTCAGCTTCTTCTCTTCCCGGCTCCCTGAAGTGAACATGGATATCCACAAGTCCGGGCATTACCAGGCAGCCTGCCGCATCGATCACTTCCATGTTTTTCTCTTCCCCAATACCGGGAGCGATTTTACTCACCCGGTCCCCGTCAAGAAGTACATCACTGTTTTCATCTTTCCCTGATGCCGGATCAACAACCCGGCCGTTTTTTATTAATAGTGCCATGTCACTTTCCTGTATTTATTCCTGTTCAGCCCCGGACTCTTCCAGCGGGGCACCGCCGGTCAGAAGGTAGAAAATTGCCATCCGTACTGCCACCCCATTTGTCACCTGTTCGTTGATAATGGCATTATCACAATCAGCCACATCATCATCGATCTCGACCCCCCTGTTAACCGGTCCGGGGTGCATCACGATTATATCTTCTTTACACCTTTTCAACCGTTCACCGGTAAGGGCAAACTGGCGATGATATTCTCTTATGGATGGAAAGAAAAAGCCCTGCTGACGTTCACGTTGAATACGAAGCATGTTGATCACGTCCAGGTGGGGCAACACATCATCCAGGCTATATGAAATATCAACATCATATATTTTAAACTGGTCAGGTATCAAGGTCGGCGGACCCACAAGTGTAACCCTGGCCCCCAGGCGTTTAAACACTTCAATATCCGATCGCGCAACCCTTGAATGCAGTATATCTCCAACAATGCCGATATGCAGACCTTCCAGGGTGCCCTTTTTTTCAATAATTGAATACGCGTCAAGAAGGGCCTGCGTGGGATGGGCATGATAGCCGTCTCCGGCATTGATAACCGACGAGTTGATATTCCGGGATAAAAAATGCGGCGCCAGTGACGCCGCATGTCTCATTACAATAAAATCAGCCTTATAGGCTTCAAGGGTATGCACGGTATCGATGAGGGATTCTCCCTTTACCACGCTTGATGTTCCCACTGAAATATTGATAATATCTGCAGAAAGGCGCTTGGCTGCCAGCTCAAAGCTTATGCGGGTTCTTGTTGAAGGCTCATAAAACAGCAGGCATACCGTTTTACCCCTGAGAACGGGTACTGTTTTAATGGAACGCGTAAACAGGTCTTTAAAATAACGGGCTGAATTGCAGATAAGGTTTATTTCATCTGTGGAAAGAGACTGGATATCAAGAATATCTTTACGTTGTAAACCGCTCATAACCCCACATACCGATGTTAAGTTAGGTTCACATATACAGGCACGTTCAATTATTTTCAATTACTTTTTCAACCGCCGGTCAACTGTTCTGAAAAATTCTTTACAATAAGCTGCACACCCCTGTAACATAGGATTATCCTTCCCTCTATGGAGTACTACCGTATGAATCATTATGTAGCCTTTTATGACCTGGACATGACCATACTCTCCGCCAGCAGCGGAAAATTATTCATCCGGTATCTCTACAAAAAAGGTCTCATCTCTTCCCTTGACCTTATCACCGGCATTTATGTCAGCCTCATGCATCGCATTGGCTTCATACATTCAGATGCCATTATCCGCAAATGGGTTGCCAGGTTCAGCGGCTGGAGTGAAGAATCAATGGAAACCATGTCACGTGACTGGTATGTTCACATGGTTAAGCCAACCATAAGGGATGATGCCGCCAAATCTATTCAGTGGCATAACAGTAACGGCGCAAAAACAGTCATCCTTTCCGCTGCTACCCGCTTTATATGTGAACCGGTACAAGATACCCTTCACATGGATGATATTATTTGTACCGAGCTTGATATCAGGAAGGGTTTATTTACCGGGGAAATTACCGGTGAGTATAATCATGGTGAAGAAAAACTTAAAAGAGCCCTTGATTACTGCAACGCGAATGGATATGACCTTCGATCATCCTACTACTACGCGGATTCAATATCAGATCTCCCTGTTTTAGAGAAAGTGCAGCACCCCATATGTGTAACGCCTGACAGGTTGTTGAGAAAAACGGCAAAACAGAGAGGGTGGAAAATACTTGATTGGTAATTATTTCGGCGGGTTAACAACCCGCCGAAATAATATATTATTCAAAGCTGGAAGGAGGAATTATATCCATGCCATATTTATTTTTGGCATCAACCAGGCGCTTTTTCAGCATTGCCATTGATTCCTTGAAGGCCTGCGGTACAAACTCTTCTCCCGCGTATACCTTTTCCATGCGGTCAATCTTATCAAGATACATATTGACCCGTATGGCAAACGAATCTTCGTATTTTTCCCGTGTAAGATTCTTCCCGAAAACCTCTGAGAATAATTTCTTTATGTCCTCGTATTTCGGTATGTACCCCACGGGGGTCTCGATGGCATCATATTCTCCGTGAACACGACCTTCCATCCAGTATATCCATACTTTTTTATCGATTTTGTCATAATAAAATTTATTATCCGGATCTTTCAAAAAATAATTGGTGGCAAACACAAGGGGGGTTTCTTTCAGCATTCCTCCGAATTTGAGGTGATTTTCGATATACCTGCCAAGAGGAACAACAAGAAAATCCATGTTTGCCATGGGGCTGTGATTCCGTACCCCTACCGCCCCAAGAGTTGCCGCCGTACTTTCAGACTCAAGGGTGGATCCGATGAGAACACCATGCTGCCAGTCAAGACTCTGGTATACCGGAACCGAAGTATCCGAATCCCGCCCGCCGTAAATTACGGCATGCACCGGCACCCCTTCGGGATCATGCAGTTTTTCGTCAACGTTTTCCAGTTCCTCAATTCTCACCGTGTACCTTGCATTTTTATGAGCGGGACCAACTTCCTTTCCGCTCTCGTCTTTCATGCCTTTCTTCCACTCACCGTAATGGTTAATCCCCTCATCCGGCAGTTCCTGTCCCATGCCAAGCCAGTATGGTTTCCCGTCATTTACCAGTATGTTGGAAAATATAAGTTCTCTTGGCGTGGTCAGCGTTTCGTAAATGAGTGGATCATCTTCAGGATTCACATCCTCAATAATTCCAAATATTCCCTGCTCAATATTTACCGCGTACGCATAGCCGTCTTTCCCTTCCCTGAGATAGGCGATATCATCACCGATAATTGTCTGTCCGGGAATCATGGCCGTTGAAGTTTTTCCGCATGCACTGGGGAAGGCACCGGTAAAATAGGTCTTTCTTTTCTTACCTGCCGGCTGTACACCCATTACGAACATGTGCTCGGTAAGCCAATCCTCGTTGTTCGCCTTGTAGATCGCAAGACGCAACGCAAGCTTTTTAAGCCCCAGGCTGTTCCCCGCGTACTGGTTATTCATGGTAAACACACGGTTACCGGTTACATCAATATAAATACGCCTTTTGTCAATATCAACACTGTTACCACGCTCATCCAGCTTACCCGCTGAATGCACCAGGTAGAAGAACTCATCAGAACCATTAAGTTTTTTAAACTGCTGGTACCCTGAACGATACAAAATATCTTCACTATGTGCAACATAAGCTGAGTCGGTTATCTGAAGGGCTGGAATTGAAAACCTGGAGTTCAGGGGGCCAAGGCAGAAAAATCGTACCAGAACCTCTTTACCCTCCATTATGCCATCCATAATATCATATATCTCTTTTATTCCTTCTTCCCGGTCAAGTGTATTGATAACCTTGCTCATCTTCATGTCCGGCTCCACAAGCACCTTGGTGTTAGCCTTGTCCCTTGCCTGGTCTGAGTAACCGTCAAAATGCACAGTATGCCCTTTTGTGGCAAGAGGTGCTTCTTCACCATTCTTTTTTGCCAGGTTACGCACATATTCGATGTCTTCACTGCTGTCGGTTATTACCGTCACCCTGGCAGGTTTCATCATGTTGATATACTTCTCTACCACCTCTTTTACGTGTGGATTGTTCAGATCATTGATCTTCTGCGCATTCGCCGCATCCAGAACTGCTGTATCAATGTTCATGTGTACCCCCTGTGTATTCTAAAATATTGTAAATTTTCAAACAGTATACATACTTTGCTCACCCGTCCCTGGCATAAGCACAACCTATGTCAGCACGCACGCTCCGTGTATGTATAATAATCTAATAAATTGCACACATTATAAATACTGGTGTATTCCTGTAACGGAACGGGGACATGTGGGAGAACGCTGTTATCTTTTCAATGGCAATTTTCAGAGTATCAGAAAATTATACAAGCACTTTTTAAAATGATACTTCAACATCAGGGGCACCAGGGAAGATCAATAAAATTATTGTTCATACTTTTGCGCGATGGGTATCCTTCTGCCTATACCGAATGCTTTTGATGTCACCTTTATCCCTGGAGGGGCCTGCCTGCGCTTATATTCGTTTCGGTCAACTGTTTTCAGAATGCTTTTTACCATTTCTTCATCAAATCCTTCCTCAATAATTTCACTGGCAGAATATTTTCGTTCTATATACAGTTCCAGCACCTGGTCAAGAAGATCATACGGTGGAAGGCTGTCCTCATCTTTCTGATTTTCCCTGAGTTCGGCAGAGGGAGGTTTCTCTATAGTATTCCATGGGATGACCTCTCTTTCCCTGTTAATGTGCCTGGAAAGTGAATACACCATTTTCTTAGGGAGATCAGAAAGTACCGCAAGGCCACCTGCCATATCACCATATATAGTACAGTATCCCATGGCAAGCTCTGACTTGTTTCCCGTTGCCAGTGGTAGCCGCCCAAACTTGTTGCTGACAGCCATGATAATATTACTCCTGATACGGGCCTGCAGGTTTTCTTCAGTGACATCCATGGGTAGCCCCTTCATGAGCGGGGTCAATTCTTCAAGAAAAAGATCATACATTTTTTTGATTGGTATGGACTCAACCTCAATCCCAAGGTTTTCTCCCAGCATGTATGAGTCATCAACACTACCCCTTGATGAATATTTCGAGGGCATGGTAATTCCCATCACGTTTTCCGGTCCAAGGGCTTCTGTTGCCAGTGTAGCGGTAAGTGCCGAATCAATCCCTCCGGAAAGCCCGATAACCACCTGTGAGAATCCGCATTTGCGTACATAATCCCGTATACCAAGAACCAGGGCTCTCCGTATGTCCTCCATGTCACATTCCTGTGGAAATGGTAACGGGTTTTCGCTTTCCAGGTCTACCAACAGCAATTCTTCTTCAAATCCTGAAGCCATGGCAGCACACTCACCCTTCCCGTTTACCATAAAACTGTTGCCATCAAACACCAGGCTGTCATTGCCACCCACCTGGTTTACATATACAACGGGTACCCCGCTTACCCCGGCAAGTTTTGAAATACGTGACCATTTCATGGTATTTTTTCCCTTCACGTATGGAGATGCAGATATGTTCACTATACATTCTGCTCCTGAATCCAAGAGATTCTGTACGGGATCAACAGAATATCGCCTGTTTTCCATGAAACGATCACCACTCACACTCATATCATTCCATATATCTTCACAAATGGTAATACCTATACTGGTATCGTTAACCATGACTGTATACTGCTCTTTAGAAGGAGAAAAGTATCTTTGTTCGTCGAACACATCATAGGCAGGCAGCAATGTCTTGTAATGCCTTGAAACCAGATTTCCGTCATGAATAAATGCCGCCGCGTTGTACAACATTGGTGGATTATCCGAATCAAAATCTACGTATCCGCAAATTACGTATATGTCTTTACTGGCATCCACAATTTTCTGCAATCCTTCAAGGTTATCATGTATTAGTTTTCTATGCTCAAGAAGATCCATCGGGGGATAACCGATAATAGCCATCTCGGGAAATACTACAAGATCAGCATTACTTTGCCTGGCCCTTTCAATATATTCAATAATATTATCGGTATTTCTACCAATTTGCCCTATTGTGGGGTTGATCTGTCCAATTGCTATTTTCATTAATTCCCCCGGTTATCGTATACCATACTCCCTGGTAGTTTTTCGTATAAACTCTTTTATAACAGTATCTAATAAGGCCTTCATAACTGGGTCTTTTTCCACACAGTATATCCTGTACAATCCAAGCAATGCACCTGTATCTCCAATTTTTTGAAGAGAATATAACACGGCTGAACGTACATAGCGATTATTATCTTTTTCCAACTCCCGCAAAAGAGAGGTAACCACCTCGCTTCCCTGAAACACCCCAAGGGCACAGGCAGCCTCTGCCCGTACCCTGTATTCATCGTCATCCAGTGCCTTGAGAAGAAATGGTATTCCCTTATTCTCACCGATGATTCCCAGGGCACAGGCAGCCTCGATACGAAGAACCACGCCTGGATCATCTTCAATAATGCTGCCCAATCCCCTCACGTCCCCTGTTTCCCTGATGGCCGCAAGGGTCTGAATAATATGCAATTTCACATGTTGTTCGGTTTCTTTAACAAGCTGACGTGAAAGGGGCCATGCTGATTTTCTATACCCAAGCCGGTTAAGCGCCATTACCGCTGCATCACGCACCTGTTCATGTTCATCTGAAAGATTTCTCACAAAAATACTGTAAGAACGACTATCGTTGAAGTCAGAAAGCAGGTTCATTGCCCGCACACGTACCTCATGATTATCATCATTCATGGCTGCCTTACGCACATGAGGCAAACCCTTATCGATTGAATTCTCCTGTATACATTCAAGCACAGCGTATCGAATCGATTTGTTTTGATCATTTAAAAGAGACATGAGCATATAATACAATCGACTATCATATATATGCATCATGGCTTCAATCGCGTACATCCTGTATACCGGGTTATCATCCTTTGACATGGAAATAATAAACGGGAAAACCCTGTCATCACCATATTTACTGAGAGCTGATGCCGCGCTTTCCCTCACAGTAAAAAATGGTGACCGTAAAAGCGGTATAAGTTCCGGTACCACGCTGCGATTCTTCATGTTAGCCAGAGACTGGATAATCTGCTTTTTGATGATGAACGAATCTGTTTTGTCAAGTAATGACATCCATATTTTAATCATTCGGTTATTGTTATATTGTCGCAATCCCTGAATAGCACGAATTTTAGCTTCGTTCTGTTTTCCTGATACCACTACTTCAACAAGTTTTTTAATGCATCCCTCTGGCTGGTTGCGATTAATACTACCCAGGGCATTTTCATGAATTTCATTATTATTACTCAGCACATTATTAATAATCGCATCAGGACATTTCTCATTCGCCTCCACTGTTTGCTCCGCAAAAGTCAGTAACAACAGAAAGGCTGAAACGGTACTCACTACCATGCGAATTATGATGCAATTAATTCTTCCCTTTTTCATTCCTTTATCCTGGTATTCTATCATTTATGCAGAAAATTCATTAATATCATTTATTTTCAATAAAAAAACCCGGAATAAATCCGGGTTTTTTATATTTGCATTTTCAGTAAATTCCGTTACTTGGACACCCCAGCCAGATAATTACTTACTACCGAATTGATTATTTCTTTATCCAGAATATCCTTATTATACCTGTCATACTGGTAAACCATGAACATAACCGCCCCGATCAGCATGATTGCGGTAACCTCGGGATTTAATGCTTTCCTGTATATACCTTTTTTCTTGATTTCATCGATGTCCCTCTGAACAACCTGCACTATGTAATCAAGAAACTTCTGTACACGATCTGTTACTTCTTCGTCAATTCCAACGATATCCTTAAAAATCAGTTTAATAACAATTGGCTCACTGATGATCACCTGGATACATTCACCAACGCGTTCAGTATTGAACTTGACCAGTTCTTTCTGAGAAGGATTTGTTTTTAAAAAGTCTTTCAAGTCATCAGGATCAAGTATATCATCTATCTTCTCTTCAATGGATTCCAGTATTGCATACAGTATTTCTCTCTTATTTCCAAAATACTGGTATACTGTTCCTCTTGCAATATTCAGTTCTTCACAGACTTGACCTATATGGGTACTCTGAAAACCCCTGTCAATAAACATCACTTTCGCAGTGTCAATGATCTGCTGTTTTCTTTTTTGTCCCTTGGCTGGCATTAGGCAACACTCCTTTTTCTAATAATGGGTATTATTATTACCGTACTATTTATAATTAGAACACTTTATACGCTTAATTTCTTTACTGATGGGATCCAGGGATTCTTTCAGCTCCCGCATCATCCTGTCTGCCCTGTCCTGTATCTCTTTACTCATATACTCACCCGTATCATAAATAAATATCCGATGCTTACTACTATATCGATTACTTGTCTATTATACTTAAGAATATCATGTTGTTGTTGATATACAAAATAAATTTATTATATACAAAATATTTTTCAATAAACCTGATATTCTGCAGTCCTGTAATATTATTCAATCTCGAAGTGTCAACAGTTCGTCAAACAGTAAAGAATATTTGTATAGATATATAAACATTAAAGTAAATGAAGGGATAGTCAACAACTTTTTAAATATTTCTTTATGTTATAATGCAACATATCCGCTATATAATATATACAGCCTGTAGTAGGCGATTTTACCCGGTATGTTCAAATATTTCAGCAAAAATTATGCCCTGGCGTTAATATTATGGCCGCTTTGACCAGCTGAATCAATAGTTGTCAGCCCCCTGGCGCCAACTATCAGGTAAAGGAAACTCTTCAATTCATCAAGATCCATAAGTACGTTTTCATAATTGAAGGAATCAATTTTCCTAACCTGGCTGGAGAGGTCCGCAGCATTTTCCTGGTTATTCTGCCTGTTGATATGTGGTGTAACGTGTAAATTGTATTCCATTACTCTCATTTCTACACCTCCTGTGTAGAATAGTTTCTGTATATATTTTCGGAATTTTTTAATAATATTAATAAAAAAATTTTATTTTTTATGTTTTTCGGTTTCGGGAACAGATGAGAAAGGATTACCGCAAAGGCACTAAGACAGGGGAGGCGCTAAGAAAAAAAGTTTATTTACCAAGTTGTAGAAGTTCATTGATGTGCTGCCTGATCTCTATTGAATCAGGCATAAGGGAGAGGGCTTTTTTCATGTATTTTTTGGCAGAATCAGGCTGCCCTTTCACCATGTACACATAACCCAGGGTATCACAGTATGCTGGATTGTCGGGGTTCGCGTCAAAAGCTTTTTTCGCGTATTTCAGGGCCTTCGATAAATCACCATTTTCCATCCTGGCAAGAACGTACGCCAGTGAATTACAGGCGTTAATATTTTCGCTGTCTATTTCAATGATTGTTTCAAATATATCAGCCGCCTCTGATAGTTTTCCTTCCTGTTCAAGAAGATATCCCTTCATGTTCAGTAATGTGGCATCGGCTGCTGACAATCGCAATGATTCGTCAATTATTTCATGGGCCTGTTCATGTGACTTCCGCATAATGAGGGAATATGCCAGCAGGCGGTTTACAGTCAGAATATCCACAAATGCCGTGGGTAACGCCTTGACCTTTCTGAGATATTCTACCGCCCTGCCGTAATCTTCCATACGTGAAAAAGTAACCCCGAGATTATACAGTATTTCCGGATTTTCCCTGTCCAGTTCTTCTGCCTTAAGAAGTTTTTCAAGGGCATGCCCGTATTTTTTCCGGTCAAGCAACCCCAGTGCCTGGTCGAGGAATGTGCGTATCTTCTGATTCAAGCTTATTTCAGCCATTGTTTTGCCCTGTTTCGGATATGATCAAGATATGTATAATCTGTACAGTCAAGGGTTAAGGGTGTTACCGATATATACCCGTTTCGCAACTCTGTAACATCACTTCCCTCTATTTTATGTGACTCTATGATACCATCCATCATCATTCTGAAATCTTTTTCTTCGTTCCCGCTTCGACGATACGAATCACGGTATTCCCGCCTTCCAAGGGTAGTATACTGTATCCCGGCTATTTCATCAACGGGGATATCAGGATAGTTTATGTTTAGAAGCAGCGGACGTTTATGGGAAAACAAAGGGAAATCGCCGATAAAATCCATGAGAAAACCAGCAGCATCATCAAAATAATCGGATGCTCCCAGTGAATCAACTGATATTGCTATACCGCTCACCCCGAATATATATGCGCTCCTGGCGCCGGCAACAGTTCCTGAAAAGTACACGTCTTCCCCCAGGTTTGGGCCATGATTGATTCCGGAGATAACCAGGTCAATCCCCGGAATTAATTCACCATTAAGCCCGATGTTCACGCAATCGGCGGTATACCCGTCCACGGCATACACGCCCTCACCCTTTTTTTTCACCGGAATTTCCCTTTTTATGGTAATCGCGTTTGAACACGCGCTTTTTTCATCCCGGGGGGCTACCATAAACACAGAATGTCTCTCAGATAATATCCTGTAAAGGGCGGTAATACCCTCAGCATCTATTCCATCATCATTTGTCAGTAATATATTCATTTGGCCTTCCTGTTTGATGGTGTATATAAGCACCATATATCAGTGCTGTCAAGTCTCCTTTTCTTAATGAATTTTTAGAACTACCACAGAGGGACAGAGATACAGAGAAAGAGTGTGTAAGGATTAACGCAAAGGCGCTAAGATTGGGGAGGTGCAAAGTAAATGATAAGATTTAATGAATTGATACTGTTCTTGTTTTAAAAAAAGTTGACAAAACTGGTGTTGTTTAGTATATTCTAAAGTATTAACATTTCGTAAAAAAATGTACATTATACATATGAATAATCCAAAGGGGTAGGTATAATGCCTGTATACGAATTCAAGTGTTCCCAGTGCGGCCATATATTCAGTGAGTTGAGGAAGATGGGTGATTTTTCAAGTGGGAAATGCCCGGTATGTGGTAGTGAAGTAACGGAAAAAGTATTTTCACTCTTTGCCTCTGCTGGTTCAGATAAAGGGGGAAATTGTGCTCCCTCAGCGGGGGGTGGATGAGGCATCTGAACACGGAAGCCGGTTCGGCTTCCCCGTCCACAAATAATACGTATCTTTAACTGGTACTCATACGTTCAAATTGTATGGGTACCATTGGGTCATGCATCATCCCTTTCAGCACCGATTGAGCCAAGGCGTTCTTTCACCGCGTCGAGGTATTGTCCTGTTATATCTGAGAATCCAGCACTGTCAAGAACCCTGAAGGCATGTTCTGTTAGTCCCCCGGGGGTGGCAAACTGATCTGTGCTTACCTTCTTACCCTCTTTAACCTGTTCCAGAAACAACGAAAGGGTGCTTCGTATAATTTTCGCCGGATACTCTACGGGAATATCATCACCACACCATCGTTGAATGGATTCCATGAGATAATACGTAAACCCGGCAAGGGGGGTAACCCCCGTAAACTTTTCAAATACTTCTTCAGTCTCTACCGGGATCACTTCTCCCATGGTTTTACATATGGTTCGGGCTGGTTCTTCATCCGGGAAAAGCATGGTTGGACTTTCTCCGAGCGAAGCCGAGGGAAAGGGCAGCACCCTGAAGATATGCTGACACTTGAACGCCTCTCTCAAGCTCTCCGTATTCACCCCTACCAGGAATGAAAGCATTGGAAGTGTGCCCGGCCAGTTCACCTCTTTTGCCAGATCACGATAATTCTTTGGTGGAATCGCAAGTATTGCCACATCACATACGCCAAGCACCTCCTGGTTTGATCGTCCACGCCTGCAGCGGGGATACCGCGCGTCAAGTTCTATGGATCGTTCACTGCTTCTCGGGGACATTATCACACTGAATTCCTCTCCTGCTGCCATCATACCCTCGATAACAGCCCCGGCCAGGTGACCCGTACCGATTACTCCAATAGTTAGTTTTTTCTTCATAACATGCTCCGGCTACATTTTTCTTGACTTTACATCTTACTATCGTACACTTACAATACTTATAATTACCATCTAAAAAGTGATTATGACCATACTCTCAAAATCAAGGAGAATAACGCAATGAGAAAAGGATTTCAACTCACGGCACTGATACTGACAATCATATTATTTAATGTGGCATTACCCGCACAGGAAGCCACGGAAGAAGAGACCCCCGAGAAGCAGTTTAATACCCTCTATGATACTGAAGCAGTTATCAACAGGCTCAGTTATGAAAACTTCAAAAATATTAAACTTCTCAGAACCGCAATATTTAACTACGGCAAAGGTGAATCACAGTTTGAAGAGCTGATAAATGATTATGCCAGGGCAAGCGCGTTGTATTACAGGAAAGAGTATATTAAATCCGCCAACCTGTTTACCCAGAACGAAAAAAACATTCATACTGCGGCTACAGATCTGGCAAAGCAGTTCAAGGAAACATCTGAAAAGCTTCATATTGACGTAATTAAGATGGGTGTAAAGCATCAGCTGGAATCCTCAATAGAAGAACAGAAGCCGAATCCTACCGTAGAGGCTCTTATCAGTAATGCCAGTTATGCCATACAGATGGCCAATGATTTTCTTGAGCGATCAAAACCCATTGAAGCTATTTTCTACTTTCGCCGGGCCAAGGAAAACTGTTTCAAGGTATACGAAATTCTGAAGATAGAAATTCCTGATACATATGAGAAAGACAAGGTTGACCTGCAGAATAAGGTCTATGTAGAAAAAGAAAAGAAAAACTAAAATTTCAGGCTGCAATTTGCCTATAATAATTCCAGGTCGTCCCGCATATTCTGGTTTTTTTTAAGCACCCTCAGGGCCATCACCCGCACCGTGCGGTTATGATGGCCCAGCAGTTCAACCACCCTCTCACGTGTCTTTTCATCAAGCCGGTATGACATCAAGGCTTCCAGAACTACTGCCAGCAATGTGGGCCTTGTCCCGGCTTCCTTATCAAGTTTTTCAACCAGTGCAGTATAGATACGATCATCAATGATGCTCAGGTTCTTTATGGCCGCGATCTGTACGCTCATGCTTGAATCATTCAACGCGTCTACTATGGCAGGAAGGCATACATACCTGGTACCATAATCTTCTACCGCCAGCAAGCCAACGATGGAAGCTTCACGTATCAACCAGTCATCACTCCCAAGCCCTTCAATGTAAACGGTAGCGTCAAGCGCGTCCCTGTATGGTGCCAGAGCCTTGATTGCATACCACCGAACATTTCCATTCCGGTGATTTTTCGCCAGGTCCCTGATTTTATCATGGGCTTTTTCTGATTTTCTCGAAGTAAGGGATTGTAACGCGTATATGATAACCGCATCATGCCGGTCATCAAGGGCCTTAATGAGAGCCCGGGTAGACTTCTTGGAATAATAATTCCCAAGCTCTTGTACAGCCTGCTCCCTCTTAACCCAGCTTGTACTGTTGAGCTGTCGTATTAATTTCTCTACTTCACCCCTGTCACTGTCTCTTAACACGGAATTTGAGCACTGTATACACACAAACCCCGTTATGATAGCAACAAGGAGGCAGGGTAGCGAGTCAGTAATCCTTTTTACGTAATAACCTGTCAAACAGACTATCCTCCCGGTCTCTACGGATGATCCTGTTTCTCCGATCATCTATAACATAATAGTCAAACCACGAAGACAGTACTTTTGATGGAACAACACGAGGAGAGGTAGGTGCGCTGTTTTTCTCAACCACTACCTCTTCACGATCTTTCAGCACGTATGATTTGAGTATATTATCCTTGACATTGGCTACTTCCACTTCACCTTCAAATACTGCCACCCGTGTCTCATTTCTTGTGGTTATTACACCGAAATCCGTTCCCCGTACACCGGCAACAGCTGTAGGGGTTTTAAGTACCAGTGATCCTTTCTTAAAGGTTTTTTTCACAATCAACCTGAGTTTACCCGTTAACATGCGAACCTTTGTTGGAGGATCAGTGTCTTTCAGTTTTAATCCAGCCACGTTCACCACTGATATTTCTTTAATAAACAGTTTTGTTCCATCATTAAGGAGTACGGTTACAAAGGACTGCTTCCCTGTGCGTATCTTATCATCATTGTATATAACCGTATTTAAATCGGGAACAGTTCGTTTCCCGGTTTTCATGGAAGTAATATCAATATTTCCTACCAGTTGCACCACTTTGCCAATAGGTTTGGCATACACACCGGTAGTAATCAGCAGAACACATGACATCACGATCGCATTATATTTCAGGTTCATTATAATACTCCCCCATTTTTTCATATTACACTACAGTATACCTGTTATGCATTTTTTCAGGCAATAAAAATTACCTTAACCGCCTGGCATTTAACAGTATGTCATACTGCAGAAAGAATTTCTTAGTACGAAGAATATATCCCCTCGTTTCATCAAAAGGCAGCAGTGCGATAAAATAGTCATCATCCGCAAAGGTACGATTCGATTTCCACCTGTTCACATTCCCCGCGCCTGCATTATACCCCGCCACCATCTCTTCGAAATCATTCTTGAAATATGCTTTTAACCATTTCAGGTAATGGGCACCCATACGAATAGAGGTACAGGGATCCTTGAGCCTATATGATTTCAAGTTCATCTGCCGTGCAATGTCCCTGGCAGTTGGGGGCATAAGCTGCATAAGCCCCACTGCTCCCGCTGGCGAAACTGCCTGCGGATTATACATTGATTCCGCCTTTATGACCGCGTGGATCATCTTCCTGTCGATCCCGAATTTCGCCGATGCTTCATTCACGCATTCACTGAAGGCATAGGGCAGGAGGGCAGTTACAAGCTTTTCAGGAAGCATCGAGATATCCTCCTTGAGATCATAGACCTTTAAAAGATTGAGCAGGCCACCAGCCGCAACTGAATAGTGATTGAACTTCTTCCCGTAATGAAACGCCATCAGTGCCCTGTCATGGGCCACCTCTTCTGTATCAGGAAGAATACCCAGTTCCCGGCGAATTCCCTCCTGGTATCCCACACTGAAAAAATCCTTCAATGACTGTATATGGTCTGCCTCGTCTGATCGCGTATCCTTTTTCGATATCGCGTCTATCATACGCTTACCGGGCTTATACCATGGGGTTGTCTCCATTACTTTCAACCGCTGGTCACGGCTTTCAAAATTTTTCTCAATGAAAAAAAGCATCAGGTGGGCATGCCGTCCCCGAACACTGTCATTCATTTTTACTGCCCTGTTAAAATCTTTCTTCAGTTCACCGGTATCTTTACGGCCTGCGGCCTTCTCCATGTACAGCCAGGTATAAGATGATCCCGGATGCATGGCCAGCAACTCCCGTTCCATCTGCAGGGCTTCATCCTTCCTGCCATTTTTTCTGTACAGCTTCTCCAGCCAGTATCGTGCCCTGTCAGCATCCTTCCCGTCGGGAAACAATTGTAAAGACTGCTCAAGGTATGCCATCACCTTCTTCTCATTACCACCGGCAAGATAATCACGGGCAAGAAGCCAGAGAAGAACCTCAGAGTATCGGTCATCCGGATAATCCTCAACATACATGGTACAATATTTTTTAAAGTCAGCATTATTTCCTTCTTCAAGGAACACGGCAATTCGCCTCAGGGCTCGTTTTCTGGATTCATTCTTGATTTTCAGTACCGACTTGTATACTTTCACCGCGCTATGCCTGCTTTTCCTGCGCCACAGTTCATCTGCCATGGTCATCCGGAGCCTGGTATGGAGTACCCTGTCAGATTTATGGGTGCGTATCAGCTTCTCAGCATCATCCCTTTTTCCCCCGCGAACAAGCGCCCTGATTGTGTATCGCAACGCCACATCTCCACCCTGGTTGGCAAGAAAAGAGACAGCACTTTCATATTCACCCCCATGATACAGGGCCCTGCCAATTTTTACCTGCTGTGGGGATGTCAATGACACATCCTTTTTTCCCATCAAATCCCTGATTCTCATGGCCGCGATTGCCGACTGCCAGGTTGACACGTCTATATCAATCACCCCCAGGTACCATTTAACCGCTTCAGAAAAATTTTCATTATTTTCCTTCACCGAACCAAGACGGATCCGTATAATCTGCGATGAAGGGTTATCGCTGTATTCATTTTCAATTGCCAGCAGGGTCTTTTCCGCGTCACCGAAGTTCTTCATTCTCTCCTGTGCCTTGGCTTTCAATATAGAGGCATCCCTGTATCTTGCAGTTTCGTCCGCGTCAAGCAGGTCAACAAACTTGACCACGTATTTATCTTCATTGTACAGGTAGAACAACCGCGCCACCTGGTATATGGATTCATCATACAATGGCGACTTGAAGTGAAAACCGGTAACAAACCTGTATACAGGCTGGGCATACAGGGTCAGATCTATCTTACGGTGGGTTGAAAAACAACTATTGGCAAAATGAAGAATGGCTTTTTTGTAGTCTTTACTGTCGTTATACGCCTGCCCAAGCAGAAAATGCTCACCCCATGAAAGATTTTTTTTACCGGCCAGCTCTTTAATGATCTCTTCACCGCTTCCATAAAAACCCAGGGCAGAAAGGTCATTTGTACTGCCCTCCTGCTGCGCGCATGAAAGCATAATAGTAGCAATAAGCAGTGTTAATAATTTTTTCATTTCGTACCTGTATGTAATTTAGAAGTATTCTTTATATTCCGGGAGTTCCTGCAGGTCCGGATTATCCCAGATCCTGTCATAAAATGACTTTTCATTTCGCAGCCGGTAATAATTGTCGTAATGTATAGTGAGAAATCGTTCTTTTTTATCTTCGGGGGCCAGCCTTTTAATGTGGACAACCACGCTATCGAAGGTAAGGGGTTTCATTTCCAGCTGCTCGCGCATTGTGGCAGACCCGTAAATATAGGCAATGAAGGCATACCTTTTTCCATGCTTTGCTTTTTTTATTGCCCGCACATATTTATACAATCGCATTGAGAAAAGGGTGTCCCGGTAATGATCAGCCATTATCATCTGCGTCTCAGCAACCTTTTTATCCCTGTACCCCAGGTGCAGGTAATGCCTGGGCTTTACCGCGTCTGAACCGGCAATAAGCCCTGCAAAACCGTTTAAAAGTGACATGGTATCCTCAAGGTCCCGCTTCAGCACACTGCGATACAGCTGGATAAGCAGTTTCTGGGATTTGCGTATCTCCCTGTACGACTCGCCGAACCTGAATTTCATATAAAGAAACTGGGCAAGAATATCATGCTGAATGGCTTTCTTAAAAATATCCCGTTCCTGTTCGGTTCCGAAATTTGAAACAGTGGAGTCGATGAAATAAAAGAAATACTTGTTGTCTTTCAATCCCTTTTCTGCTTTTCGCTGCTCGCCGGCGCTTAAGCTGCTCTTCGTTCTTTGTGCCCACAGGTTCTGTGTCATACAGCCCGAAATAAACATGACACAAAGAACGAATGCAGTACATGACCATTTCCCCATTCCGTGTAACCCCTGTACCGGTATCCATATCCCGCTGCGGCCCTTGCCGCCATATCCTGATTCGGGCCGATGTGCCTTCATATAGCAAATATGGTAATTATACATCAGATACCCCCTTCGGTTTCAAGTATAAAATGAAACCGGGCTTTGCTTGACACCCGTAACCGCAGTATTTATACTTTTCATACTGTATACAAGGGTACGTTCACCCGGGGGGACATGATGAAAAAAAAGATACTTCCTGTTGTCATTATACTCGTTGCGGGTATACTGGCCCAGTGCGCAAGCTTTGATCCGGCCATGTTCAAGAAAAAACCTACCGCCCGCATTACGGGGGTTGATATCCAATCCATTACGCTGAACGATATAACCTTCCTCTTTGATGTGGCAATTGACAATCCTTATCCCATAACCATACGGCTGGCCGGGGTATCATTTGATTTTTTGGTAGAGAATGACCGGGTGTTCTCTTCAAAAACCAGTAAAGAAATTCGGGTAGAGCGGCAATCATCCAGCACCACACCCCTCAGTGTCACCATTACCTACAGGGAGCTGGCCAGGTCGGTTTCAAACTACACCTATCGTGAGTACATAAACTGCACAATTATGGGTGACATTCTTGTGAAGGTTCCCAGCCTGGGCATTCCAGATATTCCGTCTTCACTCACATTTCCCTACAGCGTGAAAAAGAAGGTACCCGCCTTGAAACCGAAACTTGCGCTGAAAAATTTTAAGCTGCATATGCCCTCCATGCAGGAAATACTTAACTCCCTGGCCAAACAGGGTTCCGGGGTTAATCCCCAGCAGGCCTACGGGATGCTTGATTCTCTCCTGTCGGGAAAGAACAGCGAGTCGCAGAAAATTGATCCATCCAAATTAGACATTCCAATCAAGATGAGTTTTGACATAGTAATGAAGAATGAAACCCGTGCCAAAATGAACTTTACCAACTGCGCCTACAACTTTTTCATGGACGGTGAAAGCCTTATCACCGGTGATACAAACAAGACCTATACCAGAGGAAGCACATCGGTGATACGGGTGATGAACACCTTCTCATCCAGGAAGATAAGTTCCAACATACAACGGGCCCTGAAAAAAAACAGCGCCGATTACAAGCTGAAGGGACAGGCATCAATGAAACTGCCTGCTTCGGTAAAGAAAACCCCCCTACTGCTCAACTTTGATGAAACAGGGGGACTTAACTGGTAACCCTGTTAACTGGTTGACAGTACTGGCTTCATTGATACACAGTTTGGAAAATTATCAACACTGGAGAAACACTTATGGATTTTATACCTGTAATTCTTGCCGGCGGCGCAGGTAAACGGTTATGGCCACTAAGCCGCGAAGATAAGCCCAAGCAGTTTCAAAACCTTTCCGGTGAAGGAACCCTGCTTGAAATGACCATAAAAAGAATGATTCCTCTCAGCCCTGAATACTGTCTTGTCGTTACATCGAAGGCATACGAGGAAGCCTCAGCAGAACAAATACAAAAAACGGGGGTGGACGGGGCCATTATCAGCGAACCTTTTCCCCGCAATACCGCCGCGGCCGTACTGTATGCCGCCACCTATCTGCAGAAAAAATTCGGCGATGCCATAATGGCCGTTCTTCCCGCCGATCACTATATCAAGTCACCCGAAAGCTTTATACAAATCATGGAAAAGGCCATGAATGAATCCAGGGAAGACAAACTTGTAACAATCGGAGTTACCCCAACCTACCCTGAGACAGGGTATGGCTATATCAAGGCTTTTCAGGGTCCCGGTGATACCAGGCAGGTGGAGATGTTCGTTGAAAAGCCAAACCTTGAAACAGCCAGGAAATATCTTTTAGAGGGTAACTATTTCTGGAACAGCGGCATTTTTGTCTGGAAGGTATCGGTAATAATAGAATGCTTCAAGAAGCTGATGCCCGATCTATATAACGCCTTTGAACCCATGCGCAGTCTTGATACTGATGCGCTGTCTGCAAGCAGCGGGGATGCCTGGGAAGTAAAGAAAAAGGTATTTGAGACCATTGAATCTGTCTCCATCGACTACGGCATCATGGAGAAGGCAGACCGCAGGGTGGTCATCCCCGGTGAGTTCGGCTGGGCTGATCTTGGCAGCTGGCCGTCCATTGATGACATCCTTCAGCCCGATGAATGCATGAACAGAACTCCATCACCTGA
This sequence comes from uncultured Leptospiraceae bacterium, assembly GCA_964486725.1. Taxonomy (GTDB): domain Bacteria; phylum Spirochaetota; class UBA4802; order UBA4802; family UB4802; genus M55B154. The sequence goes on along the minus strand of CAZAOK010000020.1, from coordinate 24,991 downwards.
AAAGGTACTGTTTCATAACTCCCGTGGTTGCTCAGTTTTTACTGAACAGCGAAGAATAGCCGTTGTGGGCCTGGATGACGTGGTAATAGTTGAAGCCGGTAACGATGTACTGGTGATGGATAAAAACTCCGCCCAACAGGTACGCGATGTGGTTGATTTGATACACGGAAAAAACTGATTTTCCTACTTTCCTGAAATGAATGATTTGATAACCATTCGCTCTTCATCCATGTGTTTTTTTGATGATACAAGGGAAAAATCATCAGCCGCGGCAGTATACTCGGAAAGACCATAATAGAATACCGGTATACCCCGGCTGTTGAGATATGCTGCGTGTATCTCAAGGGCCCCCACAACAAGGTTCTTCTTTGCATCCCATACCTGGCCGTGAATTGACCGGAACTCCTCTATGATCCAGGTAAAAGACAACGGGTCAATTATCCCTACGCTGTACACATACCAGTCAACCGCACAGTCTATCAGCATCTGACGCATGTGCGTGTCAAGAATGGAATGGGCAGGACACAGGAATTCACCGCAGATCTTGCTTCCAAAAAGAGACCGGTGCCTGCCGTCGTCACCGTGATTAACCAGGGGATGGGCAAGACATCCAGGCTTTCCGGGTGAGAGATACCCCTGAAAAGGACAGATATGGGACGTGAAGTCCCGCACCCCGCTCCCTTTACCGAAACATGACACTGCAGCACGTTCATCACTATCAGGATATCTTCCATGATCATATTCCCCGGTAAAATATTGTAAGAAACGATCACAATTTTCACGTGATATATCCCGCAGGTTAAATATCCCGCAGCAGGCGCAGCACCCCAGGTTTTTTTCAGGCTGGCACAGAGAAGATGACATAAAAAAAAAGTTACTCCCGTAATTTTGATTGTTAAATGGAAAAATACACAATATATTTTTCCTATACCATTACACGGAAAGTAAGGATATCCCAATGGCCCGTATCCATTATAATACCAGCGGCAATTTCATCAATTATTATTCATTGCTGAACATACCCCCTGAAGCCTCAAGGGATGCTATTCGCGCGTCCTTCTGCAGCATGGTGAAGCTTCTTCATCCGGATATCACCGGCACAGACTCCATGGTGATAAGGGAGGAGCTGGGAATTCTGGTGCAGGCATACCGTACATTGATTGACGAACACACGAGGCTGCAATATGATTCTCAGCTCAGGCAGCACGATATCAAGGCTGCGGTTGTAGGGCATATTGTTCCCCGAAAAAGGGTTAAATATTCATTCTCACTCAAAGACCTTCTACATTCACGACTTCTCAACAAGAAGATACGAAGGCGTGACCGTATATACAATTTCGGGCAGGATATTGAAATTTTCATAACACCCCGTGAAGCGGAAGAAGGGGCCCTGGCATTCGTGGAACTGCCATCAAGGATGAGCTGCCCACTGTGTTACGGCAGCGACCGCGACTGCCACCTCTGTCATGGTGTAGGACGCATAGCAAGCACTACAAATCTACAGGTGGATATCCCGCCGGGACTGAACGACCAGACCTATATAGACGTAGACCTTCTCAGTATGCGGCCCGACCGTTTTACCAGTTTTACCATGAAAACGGTACGTATCAAGTTTACCATTATTTCCGGTGATTAAAACGAATCCTGACAGAACCCCCGTGTTTATCGTCAAACCCTTCCACTTCAGCCATGGTTGTGATGAACCGCTCCGCCTTTTTCAATGCCCCTTCGGTGAGAAACTGAAAAGAGGTGCGACGCAAAAAGGTTTCAACCCCCAGTCCCGATGAATAACGTGCCGCCCCACCGGTGGGAAGTACGTGATTTGTGCCTGAATAATAATCCCCCACGGCCACCGGCGCGTGCCCCCCAAGGAAAAGGGAACCCACGTTTTTAATAGATGTAAGATGTTCCAGCGGATTGTGTACTATCAGCTCCATGTGTTCGGGACCGTACCTGTTTGAAAATTCGATACATTCTTCCAGTGAGTCGGCCAGCAGAATAAGGCCGCTGTTTTCAATGGATGTTTTCTTGATCTGGTGACGTCCTGATCCACTTTCAATATCACGGGTAATACCCCGCTGTACCATCTCTGCCAGCTGCGGGGAAGTGGTAATCAGTACCGCGATTGCCCGTTCTTCGTGTTCAGCCTGTGAGAGAAGATCGGTTGTCACCCATTCGGGGTTGGCAGATTCATCGGCTATAACCAGCACTTCGCTTGGCCCTGCCATGGAATCGATCTGAATTACCCCCAGGCTGAAAAGATATGTCTTGGCGGCGGTCACATAGATATTCCCCGGGCCAACGATAATGTCTGCTGCCGGCACCGTTTCCGTTCCAAATCCCGCCGCGGCGATGCCGTGGGCTCCCCCTGACTTGAGTATGTTCTTTACACCCAGCACATGGCATACCGCACCGATAGTGTGGGGAACCCCTCCATTCTCATCAGGGGGGGTAATCACGGTTATCTCGCTGGCCCCGGCTATCTGCGCCGGCACCACCCCCATCACCACCGATGAAGGATAGGAGGCCTTGCCGCCGGGAACATATATACCAACCTTCTCGATTGGCTGGTACATCATCCCCAGGGTGGTTCCGTCCTCCCGGGTATATATAATTGAATCCCGCTTCTGATGTGTATGAAATTCCCACACGTTATCACGGGCCATTTTAAAGGCATCCAGCACTTTGTCAGACGTATTGCGGTATGCATTTTCAATTTCCTCTTCTGTTGCCATCACCGAGTCAAGCTGCACCCCGTCAAACTTCATGGTATATTCTTTCACCGCCTGGTCACCCTTCTTCTGCACAGCGGTTACCATGGGGACAACGTCGCGTATCATTATACTGCTGAAATCTTCACCGAAACGATTGAAAAGACCATCAAGTTCTGTTGGGGTAAGCTCTTTCAGCCGTTTAATTGGGATCATACACTGCTCCTTGCAAAGTATTGTATACGAGATAAAGTATCACATTCACAACATCACACCAATATATCAAGCAACATTTATTCTTGACTTTTCGCCATCAAGCAGCCACCATTAATTGTAAAATCATAAAAGGAGTTGTTATGCGATTAATTGTTCACATTTTTTTTATCATATATTTTTCTCTTTTTTCTACATTGCCTGGAGAAGCAAAAAAGATTACCCCGCAGCTTTTTTTAAAAATCGAAACCAGGATACTTGAATCTGACATGAAAGAAGAGACAAGAAACAGGATCATACGAAATCACGATGTCTCCGTTGATCAATATAACAGGTACCAGAAAAAAATTGAGAATGATCCGAAATTAAAGGGTAAGCTTGGAAAACTGAGAATGAAGATGTACAGCGACCTGTATACAGAATAACGTCATTTCGAGGTCACGTAATGAATGTGAAATGTCCAAAATGCTCCCACCAGTACAGTCTTCCAGACCAGGATGTACAGGGGAAGAAAACCTACTTCTACTGTGATAACTGCGGACACAGGGTGATCATCGACAGGCGAACCCGATCCATATCGTTGAGAGGCTCAGCAGGTGAACTATGGGAGGCCATTCCTTTCAGCTGCAGTGCCCGGCTGCTTTTCATATCTGTGCTGTTTCTCGTAGTATCTTTATTACTGGGCATCATATCACTTTTCATTTTCCGTGAACACATGAATTACCTCGTTTCCCATCCCATGGTTGCCGGTGGATTTACCACGGTTGTACTTGCCCTTCTGTATCTTCTGTTTCTCACCGCCTCATTTTACATGGCAGCATTTACCGGCAACAGGATCCGTTTCCATGAAGATCCTTCTCTTTCTTCCATCACACCACAGTTCAGAAATAGTTTCCCCGTATTGCTATTGCTTGCCTTCTTTCCCATTATTCTGTATGTACTGCTTCTTCCGGTTTCCTTTTTAAAAACATATGGACTTATCTATGCCGGTATACTTTTCCCTGTACTGCTGCCCTTTCTTGTTATATTTATCGTGTTTTCAGCATCTCCCCAGCTGACCTGCGCATTCCTTTCGTATGAAACCCGTACATTGCGTGATACCATCAACAATTATTTTTCATTCATTTTTCGGGAGAATTTCACTATATTTCTGTATATCTTTTTCTCACGGATTATCAGTGTACTCACACTACTTGTTGTTCTTCTCGTTACCATTGGGGTTATATCTTTTTTTCTCGGTTCAGTGGCAGCACTTGCTGACAGTTCGATTTATTCGGTAATTCCCCGGTTTATTTCCTCCATCCTGTCACAGTTTACAGATCCACAGGCAGCGGCAACCGGCTTTCCGGCACAGGTAAAACTTGGTCTCAGCATACTTCTTGCCATGGGGGTAATTATATTCATTTTAATCATTTCCACCTACCTGATCATCTACCAGGTATTATGCACCCTGTCCTTCCATATAATGGAAACCAGCCCAAAGAAGTCATTGAATGCCAATGCCATGATTATCGCCGGGATGCTGGCTGTATTTCTCATTGCTGGATCACTTTTGCTGAAGATTCTTGTATAGCACAACGTTTACCACCTGGATTCCAGCAGCCTCAGGGCGTTGTTGTATACTATCATTGAACGGTCTGACCGGTCTTCAATCATGCGGACAATGGGGTCCATATACCTGCTGCTTGTGAGCAGGGGAAAGTCAGTGCCAAAAAGTATCTTCTCCGGGCCGCAGGTATCAACGGCCAGTCGATATATCTTCTCGTTATACAGGTAGGGGCTTGCCGCGGTATCGTAATAGACGTGGGAAAGGGCTGCCTGCACCTCTGGCATCAACTCGTAGAACAATAGTCCCCCGCCCCAGTGGGACAGTATAATGGGCACATCGGTATAGTCTTTTACGATATCATAGAGTATGTCTATATCCGGACTGTATTTCCCCCTGTAAACATGCCCAACTGGTTCGTTCACATGCACACATACCGGCAGATTGTACCGGGCGGCCTCCGCAAAAACTGTTCTCAATATCAGCGGATTATCCCCTTTCATTCCTTCCCGGTAAAACGAGATCTCACCCACCCCATGAAGCCCCATCTCATGAATTGAGGCGACCTGACTGGAAATACTGCCGGTTTCCAGGGCAATAGATCCAAAGGCCCAGACTTTCTTTTCACTCTTCTCCTGGGCCGCGGCAAGATAACGATTATGCATTTCCGCGTACCGGGGAAACTGCCATGTAAAGCCCATGGCGACGGCACCATGCAGATCGTCCTCTTCTATCACCTGCAGCAGGTCTTCAAGGGTTGCTATCGTTGCCCGTGCCTCATCATATATGCAGAACAACTGCTGATCATCCAGGTACCGGGACCTGTTTTTCACCAGTTCAGGGGGAAAGATATGTGTGTGAAAATCAATAACCTTCATGCTGCCCATACTTTTTTTCAGAAGTTTGTCGCGTTAAATGTCGATGTCAGTAGCGTATAGTAAATAATCCATTATGCATGGAATTCAGGATTGCGCAATAGTTTATTACAATTAATCTTTATTCTTGGAAGAGAATTCATTGTCATATTCACTGGACAAAGCCCGGAACGGTGCACCAACCTTATCTGTCATTGATGAATCAGGTTCACGTGTCTATCTGCACAGCCGCTATGACCCCGCAAGGGAAGCAGGCATGGCGGCTGAAACCATCGATCAATCCCGGTATGATGTACTGGTGGTGCTGGGAACAGGTCTTGGATATCACCTTGTACCGGTTCTTGAATCCATTGACAGGTATCGACAGGTACTACTGGTAGAATACCTTGATATACAGGGCGAAATCGCAGAAAAATTTACCTGTCCGGCCCTGTTACGCAATAATAATGTACACCTTATCTCCGGTGAGAGTACCGGCTCAGTTATGGATATTCTTTCTGCAACTCTCGATCTTGACAAGGCCAGGGGGATACAGGTATATGAACATCCTCCTTCTGTGCGCGCTTTTTCACGTTATTACGGGGAGATTAGACAGGCACTGGGTCATCTTATCACACGCAAATCCAGTAACCTCATCACCCGCATATCACTTGGCTGGAAATACCTGAAAAACGGGCTCATGAATCTGCAGCAACTATCACGTGTATTCCCGGTAGCCGCGTTAAATAACACTTTTAAAGACATGCCTGCAATAATTCTTATACCGGGCCCATCCCTTGACAGGAATCTCTCCCTCATTGCCCGCAGTCAGCAGAATGTGTACATAATCGCCGTAGATTCAGCCCTGTCCTCCTGTGCCGCATTGGGCATTGTGCCGGATATATGCCTGTCAATTGATCCCCAGTCACAGGTAAACGCCCACATATTCAACTGGAATAAAACAGATACTATTCATGTGCGGGCGGTAACTTCACATCCTGCCACCATGGGGTACCCGTATACGTTCTTGTCCCTTAATACCCATCCCACCGCACAGGCCGTTGAGGAGCTGTACCCCCACACCATCGGTTCAGTAGACAGCAAAACGGGAACAGTTGCGGGGGATGCCATAGTTTTTGCCCAAAAAGCGGGCTTTAATCCCGTACTGGTAACTGGACTAGATTTTTCATTTCCCGGTTTAAAGATTTACGCGTCGGACAGCCAGTATCAACACACTTACAGGACCCGGGCAAACCGTGTTTTAACCGCTCCAGGACTGAACATGAAATACATCTTGCAGTCATCCGGCGGTATCATCAGGGAGGGGCTGTACACCAGGAAATCATTTCTACAATACATGGATACTATTGAATCCCTGTCCGCTGATTCCAGCAATACTTTATACCAGTCACATGGACCCGGGCTGGCTTTAAAATCCATGCAGAAAACAGACCCCGCTGAATTCATTCACAGCTATGCCCGTGTTTTCCTTTCGAAAAAGTCTTACTGCATGGAGGTACTATCGGAACTACAGCCCCTTGAGCACTCAGTATCTATGCAGCAGGTTAGCAAAATTTTCACAGACCACGTCATACAGGCACGCATCATTGACGCATCTCTTCATAATCCTGAAGAGAAGATGAGGACAAAGGCATTGCGTTTATTTAATGGTTTTACACGGTAATTTTCTATACACAGGAGAAAATAAAAATGAAAGTGGGAGTAACAGGAATTTTCGCATCCGGGAAGGGTACCGTATGCGAAATGTTCGAAGAGCTTGGCGCCATTGTTATCGATACTGATATTCTGGCCCGGGACGTGGTGTCACCCGGAACCGGGGGGCTACAGAAACTGATTGAGGTATTTGGTGATGATATTGTAAGCGAAGATGGTCAGCTCAATCGCCGCTACCTGGCGAATGTAGTTTTTAAAGATGATCAGAAAGTGCAGCAGTTAAACAGCATTACCCATCCATTAATTCTGCAAAGAGCCATGGATATAGTCGAACAAAATCCCGGGCGCATATTTATGATAAATACCCCCCTCCTTTTTGAAAGCGGATTTGACCGGTACATGGATTCTAATATCGTGGTTGTGGCCGAAACCCACCAGGTGCTTGACCGGGGAGTAAAGCGTGACGGTATATCCAGGGAAGAGATACAGGAAAGATTGAAATATCAAATTTCACTCAATGAAAAGAAAAAACTGGCCGATTATGTAATAGATAACTCAGGTACACCCGAAAACACCAGGAAACAGGTAGAAGAAATATGGAACACTTTGAATATGAAAAACAAAAACCGGTAAAGGAGAAGAGTGTCTACCTCCTTCACCTTGATGCGCCGAGAATTATTATCATATGCTCGGTAGTTATCGGTATCGTAATTGTTACATTTTTACTGGGTATGAATTTAAGCGGCGATAAAAGCTCTTCAGGTATGACCTCCAGTGAAAATACACTCTTACCTCCCGGACTTGATGATGGCACTTTTAACTCTCTGCCGGGTGAATCATCACTACTGGATTCGTCAAGTAATCCCCTGATCATGGACAAGGAAAAAGAAAACATGCTTATGCCCGGTAATGAGAGAGATTCTGTTGAATTAGATAAGAAAGAAAACAGTATAGCCGATTCCGGAAAGGATACCGGTGATACAGAAAATATTCTCAACCGCGAGGTAATTGAGCAGGTTGCGCCTCCCAAAAAACGAGAACCTGAAAAAAAATCAAGGCCGCAAAAAAAGTCTGCAAAGGTTGCGCGTAGCGAAAAGCCAAAAAAATCAACCCAGAAGAAGAAGGTGGTAGAAGTTTCCTCTACCCACAAAAAACCCTCACACAAGGCAATACCAAGCGGCCAGTACGTGATCCAGGTTGCGTCATTTGACAAAAGCTCAAAAGCATCAAGCGAAGTTGGCCGATTGAAGCGACTTCGATTTGACGCCTTCATTGACAGGGCAAAGGTGGGAGGGAAAACCTTTTACAGGGTACGGATAGGGCCTATACCATCTAAGACACGGGCCATCTCAATGCTGCAAAATATACAGGACATGGAACGCTACCACACCAGTTACATGGTACAGGAATAGTTTCCTGTAGAGGATCACCGCAAAGACGCAGAGGACGCGAAGTACGCAAAGATATATAGAATTTTTTCATGAAGAACAAGGGGCTTAAGCCCCTTGTTCTATATTTTCTTTGCGCTTCTCTGCGTACTTTGCGTCTTTGCGGTAAAAAAACAATTCTCTTTACTCTTTTTCTTCGAAGATTACCGCGAAATCTATTACCGCGTCATCATCGTCTATGCTGAGCAGGGTGACTCCCATAGTGGTTCTTCCCTGGGTTGATACATCCTTTGCAAGCAGGCGTATGGTCATGCCTTTCCGGGAGGCAATAATTATTTCGTCTTCAGGAAACACGGTATGAATTCCCACCGCGTTTCCATTCTTCGCCCCCATCTTGAAGTAAGCCATTCCCTTGCCACCCCGTCCCCTGGTGGCGAAATTCTTGTAGCTTACCTTCTTTCCGAATCCTTTTTCAGTTACCATGAAAAGGTCTGCTTTCAGGTTCACCACGTCTATACCAATAATCGCGTCATCCTTCGCCAGGCGCATACCGATTATACCCGCAGAGTTGCGTCCCATGGAGCGCATCTTGGATATATTGGTACGCAGAAGCATTCCGTGACTTGTGGCGATAACCACGTCATCGTTCATATGCACGTACTTCACGTCCACAAGTTCATCGTCTTTTTTCAGGTTCAGGGCTATAATTCCACCCTTCTTGGCATTGGCAAAATCCTTTACCGCGGTCTTTTTCATGATGCCCTGCCGTGTAACCATGCAGAGAAAGTCTTCATCGTTAAAATCAGGAACAGCACACATGGCGGTAATATTCTCCTGGCTTGAAAGGTTGATGATACCCTTCAACGATTTACCCCTGCTGGTCTTAGACGCAACCGGTATTTCATAAATTTTCATACCAAAGATCTTTCCCTTGTTGGAGAACAAGAACAGTGTATCATGGGTGGAAGCGATGCTCATCTTCGAAATATAATCTTCCCGCTTCAAGACGGCCCCGGTTACCCCTTTTCCTCCCCGACGCTGCTTCTTAAAAGTATCAACCGGAAGTCTTCGAATAAAACCATCATTGGAAATGGTAATAACCATGTCCTCTTCTGCGATAAGATCTTCTACATCGAAACTGGTGGTGGCGTCTCCACCCGCCAGTATCTCGGTTTTCCTGGGATTGCTGTACTTATTTTTAATTTCCTGAAGCTCTTCTTTAATGATGCTAAGAATTTTTTTATCGCTTTTTAATATTGCCTTGAGTTCGGAAATAAGCTTCATTAATTGTTTCAGTTCCTCAACAATCTTCTGTACTTCAAGACTGGTAAGGCGCTGCAATCTCATATCAAGAATTGCCTTTGCCTGCACATCAGAGAACTTGAAACGCTTGATAAGGTTTTTACTGGCTTCATCAACCGTCTTTGATGCCCGTATGATCTTAATTACTTCGTCAATATTATCCAGGGCTATCTTCAATCCTTCAAGTATATGGGCACGTTCTTCTGCTTTTCTAAGCTCATACTGGGTACGTCGTACAACAACGGTTTTCCGGTGCAGAATATAATGGGACAGCACCTCCTTCAGGTTCAGCATCCTGGGTTCACCGTTCACCAGGGCCATCATGTTCACACCAAAAGTTGATTGTAACTGGGTATGCTTGTACAACTGGTTTATTATTATACTGCTGTTGGCGTCCTTTTTAAGGCCAATCACTATTCGAAGCCCGGTTCGGTCAGATTCATCACGCAATTCATTGATGCCCTCTAACAACTTGTTGTTCACCAGGTCGGCGATACGGGCAATCAGGGAGGCCTTGTTTACCTGGTAGGGAAGTTCCGTTACAATTATGTACTCCTTGTTCCGTTTTCCCTCTTCCACATCCAGTTTAGAACGAACTATCACACTTCCCTTGCCTTTGGTGTAGGCCTTGTAAATTCCATCGGTACCCATGATAATAGCCCCTGTTGGAAAATCGGGACCCTTTATTATTTTCATCAACTGCTTCGGGGTGATATCCGGATCATCTATAAGTGAAACTGTGCCGTCGATTATCTCTCCAAGGTTATGAGGGGGAATATTGGTAGCCATACCAACCGCGATACCGGATGATCCGTTTACCAGCAGGTTGGGAAAAGCTGAGGGCAGTACCACCGGTTCCTGCCTGGTCTCGTCAAAGTTTGGAATGAAATCAACCGTTTCCTTGTCAATGTCCTTTAGTAATTCCTGGGCAATGGCGGTAAGACGGGCCTCTGTGTACCTGTAGGCGGCTGCGGGGTCGCCATCAACCGAACCAAAGTTACCCTGCCCGTCAACAAGCTGGTGGCGCATTGAAAAATCCTGGGCAAGCCGTACAATGGTGTCGTATATTGCCGCATCACCATGGGGGTGAAAGTTACCAATAACTTCACCCACTATCTTTGCCGACTTTACATATGGTCGATCGTTTCTCCATGCCCGTTCATTCATGGCATGAAGAATTCGACGGTGAACCGGCTTTAATCCATCCCGCACATCCGGAAGGGCACGGCCGGCAATTACGCTCATTGCATAATCCAGGTATGAACGCTTCATCGAATCTTCTATCTCAACATTGTACACCTTTGCAAAAAGATCACCCTGGGCATTGTCTTTTTTCTTATCTTTACTATTCCCTTTTTCAGCCACGACAGATAAACTCCAATTTAAAAAATTATTTCTAATAAAACCACGAAAACATTGCCACAGACAATATTGACACCCGTGTAATGAAGGGCCGCCGTGGTTATTTATATTTTACAGGTCGAGGTTCTGCACATGTTTTGCGTTGTCCTCGATGAACTTTCTCCGGGGTTCAACAGCGTCACCCATCAGTATGGAAAATACTTCCTCGGCCTCAACCTCGTCTTCCAGTGTCACTTTCAGCATCATGCGCTTTTCAGGATCCATGGTAGTTTCCCACAGCTGATCAGGATTCATCTCACCAAGACCTTTGTACCGCTGCATACTGACTTTTGATGTATTCCTGTCAATTCCACTGAACAGCCGGTCTCTTTCTTCATCATTGAACACGTAATGAACCTCTTTACCTATCCGTATATTGTACAGTGGCGGCTGGGCAATATAGAGATACCCGTTACGTATAAGATCCGGCATATATCTGAAGAAGAATGTTAACAGCAAAGTGCGGATATGTGACCCGTCAACATCGGCGTCTGTCATAATTATTATTTTGTGATACCGTGCCCTGGTTATGTCAAATTCTTGTTCACCTATACCCGAACCTATGGCGGTAATGATAGTCTTTATTTCCTCGTTTGACAGTACCTTGTCAAGACGTGCCTTTTCCACATTAAGAATTTTACCCTTCAGCGGCAAAATCGCCTGGAATCGCCTGTCCCTGCCCTGCTTGGCGGAACCACCGGCAGAATCACCCTCAACAAGGTACAGCTCCGTCAGTGATGGGTCTTTCTCTGAACAATCCGAAAGTTTTCCAGGCAGGGTATCTGTTTCAAGGGCGCTCTTTCTCCTGGTAAGGTCCCGTGCCTTTCTTGCGGCTATACGGGCATGGGCGCTTTGAATACATTTTTCCAGAATTTTTCTGACAACCTGGGGGTTTTCCTCGAAAAAATATACCAGGTTCTCATGAACAGCCGACTCAACCAGTCCTTTCACTTCACCGTTTCCAAGCTTCATCTTCGTCTGTCCCTCAAACTGGGGATTTGGAAGTTTTACGCTTATAATGGATACAAGCCCTTCCCGCACATCATCGCCGGAAAGCTGCGCTAATTTTTTTTCATAGCCTTCTTTTTTGAGAAAATCGTTCAACACACGGGTAAGTGCTGATCTGAATCCTATCAGGTGTGTACCACCTTCCCTCGTGTTTATATTGTTGGCATAGGTAAAAATAGTTTCTGTATACGCGTCAATATATTCTATTACAACCTCAATATCCACATCGTTCTTTTCACTGTGAAAATAGATTGGTTTTTTCGTAATAGAGGTCTTTGTTTCAGTTAGATGCTGTACGAAGGATACAATACCACCTTTAAACTGAAACACGTTCTCTTTGCCCTTTCCCCGGTCATCACGAAGTATTATCTTTATGCCGGCATTAAGGAAGGCAAGCTCACGAAGACGTTTTGATAGTGTATCAAAATTAAAATCAAGCTCAGTAAAAATCTCTGTATCAGGTTTAAACCAGATTCTTGTCCCGGTTTTTTTCGATGCCCCTGCTTCTTTAACCTTGCTTTTTGGAATTCCCCGCACATAGTTCTGGGTATACTTTTTATTATTTCTTGATACTTCAACATCAAGAGTTTCTGAAAGGGCGTTCACAACAGAAATACCCACACCGTGAAGGCCCCCTGATACCTTGTATGTTTTATTGTCAAATTTTCCGCCCGCGTGCAGCTTCGTCATAACAATCTCAAGGGCAGACTTTTTATATACCGAATGCATCTCCACCGGTATACCCCGGCCATTGTCTACAACCTCGATTGAATTATCACTGCGTATTGTCACTACAATGGTATCGCAATGTCCCGCAAGTGCTTCGTCTATTGAGTTGTCCACCACCTCGTATACCAGGTGATGAAGCCCGTTTCCATCGGTAGACCCAATATACATTGCCGGTCTTTTTCTTACCGCTTCAAGTCCCTCAAGTACCTGAATTTTATCTGCACCGTATTCCTTACTCATCTGCTCTACTCCACACACAGTCTTTATTAATATTAATTCGCTTGATTACCGTAAATGAGCTCACGCCACTTGTAATAATTGCATCCAATGTGTCAATAACAACCGTTTTCACACCATCTTCAAGGTGCCCCATATAGCGCGCGTTTTCTTCTGACATGGAAATGGTTTCAGCGTTAAAAATCCCAACGATATTCCTGTCAGATATTACTTTTCTTTCACCCACGTGTATAAACATGGCTACCTCTTACTGAAACCCTTACCCTGCGTACTATTTCCTTCTATGCGTTCAATGTCTGTTCGCATATAACGTATCATCACGAGCTTGTGTTTCTCCTGTAATGAGGCAATAATACTGTTTTGTATCATTGCTATCTCGTTGGCATAAACCGGATGATCAACGCTTACATACAGGGTACTTTTAATAATTTTTTTTGGGACAGAATGAGTTGCTATTATTTCACCAACAACATCGGGCCATATTACCTGTATCTGTCCCAGAACATAATCTTCGTCAAGATTAAAATCATGAATAACAGAGGGAAGCAGGGATTTAAACGACCTGATTCTGTTTTCCCTTTTCTCACCCAGCCTGAACCTCATTATTTCACCTCCACCCGGGCGTTCTCCTGTATATAAAATTCACGTTCCTGTTTTCTGCTTCCCCATATCCTCGCGGCATCAACCATTGTAAATATTATTTGATTTTCTTCCTGAAAAAATGCAACAACATTATGTCTCCTGCGTTCATCAAGCTGTGACAATATATCATCCACCAGCAAGACAGGTTTCACCCTTTTCTGTGCTTCAACCAGTTGCATTTCTGCCACTTTTAACGATACGGAAGCCATTCTTACCTGGCCCTCCGAGGCATAATATACAAATCCCCTGCCATCACTGCTTTCCAGTATAAAATCATCCCTCTGGGGTCCTGATGTTGTTGTTCCCGCCTGTATATCCCGTATCCTGTTCTTCTTCAGCTGTGATATCAGCACATCTTTCTCAAAGCTTTTCATGGAAGGGCGGTATCTCATTACCGGGATATCTTCATACCCTGAAATGGAGGCATAAGCATTCTGAAAAAGCTTCATTGATCGTTCAGCCGTATCACTTCGCCTGGCCATGATAACAGCTGATGTATCAGCAAACATGTGATCCCAGACATCGAGGTGCCTGGCATCTTTACTTCCATCCCTTATATCTTTTAAAAGCGAATTTCTGTTTTTTAATATTCGCCTGAATTCCTGTAAATGGTCAATATACGTAGTATCAATCTTGGATATTACACCGTCAAAGAAACGTCTTCGTATATCAGGTGATCCATATATAAATATTGTATCACCGGGGGAAAAAATTACGGTTACGAGCTTCCCGTAATAATCTGATATTTTTTTTTCTTCCTTACCATCTATTTTAGCTTTTTTTTTTATAATTTCACCATATTTCGCGCATCCTATTTCAAACCGTTGATATTGTGCATTCCTCACTTCAGCACTGCAGTAATATTGATCATTTCCCCACTTTATAATCTCGGTATCGGGCACATTTCTAAACGATTTAACCTGCGATAATACTGCCAGGGCTTCAATAATATTAGTCTTCCCTGTACCATTCCGGCCGGTAATAAAATTATTTCCGGGACAAAAATCCAGGGTCAGGTATTCATAGTTTCTGAAATTTTTTAATGTTAACGTAGACACGTGCATATGGATATATATTTGTATCCATCACTATCAGGATGATTTTACCTGTATGGGCATTATAACTGTCAGGTACCCATCATCACCTTCAGGCACAATGGTAAGGGGACTCATAACCCCTGTCACCCCGATAGTAACCGAATAGGCATCAACATCTCTTAATATATCCATCAGGAACTGTGCATTGAGACCAATGGTTATTTCTTCTGAAGAATCACATTCAACCTGCACTTCTTCTTTCCCTTCACCAAGGTCAGGAGTGTTGGCCTCAATGGTCATAACATCTCCGTTAAAACGCAGCAGTATTTTCCAGGAAGGTTCCCTGGTAAATATTCTAACCCTGCTCAATGATTCTCTGAACTTCTTTGTTTCAACAACAACTTTCAGTATGTAATCCTTTGGAATAACCTGTGTATAATCAGGGAACTG
Organism: uncultured Leptospiraceae bacterium; assembly: GCA_964486725.1. GTDB lineage: Bacteria > Spirochaetota > UBA4802 > UBA4802 > UB4802 > M55B154. The sequence goes on along the minus strand of CAZAOK010000020.1, from coordinate 9,799 downwards.
TCCCTCAACTATGCGTGAAATAATTTCTGTAGTTCCAATCTTAAAATAACACTGCTTATTATAAAAGGACATCATACAGGTATCTTGCTGTCCAAGAATACGAATCAGCTCGTGTATGGTTTTAAGGGGTACAACCACACCATTGTCAATTGTAATGTCGTTGTTAATATCCCTGTCTATCAACGCCAGCCTGCGGGAATCAGTGGCAACAGCACTTAGCTTGTTTTCTCCTCCTGAAGCAAAATAGATGCCGTTAAATACCGGTTTTACAATATCATGTGCCGCGGCATGAATAGTTTTTTTGATCATCTCCAGGATGATGGACTGGTCTACCTCGATCAGGTTTGATTTATCAATTTCGGGAAGTTCAGAAAATTCTTCTCCGCTTGTACCAACAATTATGTATTCACCCTTGATTGATCCCGACTTAGATGTAAGACTGACACTGAAAGAATCGTTCACGTCAAGAATTACCGACCCTTCGGGAAACTCTTTTAAGAGGCTGACAAGACGTTTCCCGTTAAGAGTGAATGACATCTCGCCATCTGCAACAACATCTACCCTGCTTATAATCGCAATCTCGTTGTCTGTACCTGTAATTTCAAGAAGATCCCTTGATACAGAAAAAAGGCAATTGGTAAGTATGGTGGCAACATTTTTTGAAGAAATAACCGAGTCAGATATGCTGACTCCCTTCATCAGGCTTTCTTTGTCGGCTTCAATTCTCATTGTATACTCCAGCTGTTATTAATTAACATATTGTTTAATAAAGTACCAGTAGTAGCCGTAGGGGCTGTTAACATGTTAATAACTCTGTAAACACTGGTACTTTCAACACTTATACGAAAAACGGATGTTAATAGATTATGTATTGATATTAACGAAACTGCCTGTACTGTTACGATGTAATAATAATTAAGATAATAAAAAAATCTATCAACACTAATTCACATCGCAAAGGGTATATTATCAACATGATATACACAGCACATTAACTGCGTATATCCGTGATAATGTCCTCTATCATCTCTTTGAATTCTTCGTCGTCACGAATCATTTTTTCAACGTTATTCATGGCATTAAGCACTGTTGAGTGATCCCTGTCGCCGAATTCCTTTCCAATTTCTACGGTGGTTAATTCTGTCAGCTTGCGTGCCAGGTACATGGCAATGAAACGCGGCTGAACTATTCTGCTGTGTCTCCCCTTTGAAATCATGTCTTCAATGGAAACATCGTATTTATCAGAAACCTTCATCATAATATCAGACGTTGTAATTTTCTTTCCCGAGTCAACGTCAAAAAGATCTTTAAGATGTTCTTTCGCGTGATGAATGCTTATTGGTTCATTGTATAACGTGGCTACCGCGTTTAAACGCACAAGTGCTGCCTCCAGGGCCCGTATACTGGATTTAATTCTCCTGGCTATAAAGTAAAGAACCTCGTCACTGATGTCAATGTTCTCTCGTTCGGCCTTGTTTCTGAGTATTGCTTCACGTGTTTCAAGATTTGGAAGATCAATATCGGCGGTCATCCCCCATTCGAACCTGGTACGCAGACGATCTTCAAGTGTTGAAAGATCTTTTGGAGGACGGTCACTTGATATGACTATCTGTTTCTTGTTGTTATGAAGGGTGTTAAATGTGTGGAAAAACTCTTCCTGTGTCTGTTCCTTTTTTTCAATAAATTGAATATCATCTATCAACAGGATATCCACATTACGGTATTTTATCTTGAAGCTGGTAAGGGTACTGCCCCTGATTGCCTGTATAAACTCGTTGATAAACTGTTCACTGGGCACATACAACACCTTGAGGTAGGGACGTTCTTCCATGATACGATGACCAATGGCCTGCATCAGGTGTGTTTTTCCAAGCCCGGTGCCGCCGTAAATAAACAGGGGATTATACTGGGTTGCCGGAGCCCGTGATACAGACATGGCGGTGGCATGGGCAAGCTGGTTGTTGGGCCCCACAACGAAATTTTCAAAGGTATACCGTGGATTGAGCATATTGGACAGCTCGTCCCCCACAGAGGTCTCTCGCGCATGCGGCTGTGGTGCCGGTTCTTCTTCTGGTTGTTTTGAGTCGGTGAACCCGTTACGGGTCACAAACTCACATACAATATGCTCACCCGTGATTTCATAGATAACATTATGAATAAGTGTGGCATAATGATCTGAGATATGCCGCCTTGCTACATCGTCGGGAACCTTTACCATGAGAGTATGCCCCGATATTGAAAGGGGTTCTGTGCTTTTAAGCCACATGTTAAATGACTGTTTGTTAACGGTACCTTCCACGGAGGAAAGTACCTTGTTCCAAATTTCTTCGCTTGCTTGTATCATATGCATAACCCGGAAGTTATTAACAATTGTTAATAACTCTGTTTATAAATATCCAATATTTGTTTAGTATTACTTCTTTGTATGGTAGACTTGGATAAAAATGACTTAAAATATATGAAAGGGTCTATAGTTATGTCCCTTTATCCCTGCGCACTTATTTTCTATAGTTTATGACATACTTTTTTGCAACAAATTAATTAGTAAAATCGACGGCATGAAAAAAAAATTTAATTTTCTTAATAGTCTGCGGATAACATGTTAATTAGCGGGGATTCATGTTGATAAACCGGTGGATTAATGTGGAAAATTACGGTATACTTTGTGTATATCTATTATAAATAAATCCTTGCGTAAAGTTGACAGGTGATTTTTTCTGGTTAGCTCAAATATGTAATATAAAGGGGGCTTTCGTGGGTGTAATTATTAAGGACATAGAGAGAAACAGTAATGAAATTATACGTGTTGAAGTATCCGAATTCAAGGGCAGGGAGCTTATCAACCTGCGAATCTGGTACCAGTCCATGTCTGGTGGTGAGATGACATACAAGCCTACTCAGAAAGGTGTGGCTTTAAATATTGAGAAATATGAAGAACTGAAAGAAGCAATAGACAAGATAGGTGAGTACATACATGATCGTGAAACCAACGCTACACCTGAAGATGTATAATACCCTCTTCATGGAGGTTAATAATCCGGGAAGCGCACCTTTCCCGGGCATGTCGAATCTGTGATTCATCATGAAGTATATTTGGATTTAATATACCATGCAGCACGTCTTCAACGAGATAGCGGGCCCCCGATGGTAGATGTGGCATATACATCTGTACCGTTCGTGCCGACATCCCCTTGAGAGCTGTTGAAAGAACAAACCACCCCGTATCATACAGCACATACCGTACTTCTTCAGGCTTTAGCAGGTCATTCATAATCTTAATGAAATTAAGACCGGGCTTCGTTGCGGTAGACCTGGTATACCACAGGTGGCGATAGGTACGTATCATGAGACAGCGTGACATCTGAACTTCAGCGGGTGAGGCCGGTGCGGTACCCGGGGAAAGAATATCAGAAAGCTTTCTACCCGATATGTGCTGGCGAAGTAGTGCAAGTATTTCACTATCCCCGCTGTCAAAGGCACGGTACAGTTCTGCGTCAGGCAGTGTTGCCACAGTATCATATAATAATCTGTCTTCCATCATGTTTTCAAGCCATCTGATAAAGGGTTTCATCTCGAGAAGTTCAACACAGCGTATCATGGTAAGTGTTTGCTGCATGTTGTGCAGAAACCTGGAATAGGCTACGGGTTCATCCTGTCTCAACAGCATGAAGAGGGCCTCCTCGATGGAATACACGCCGGCCTGCAGGTCACGCCGTGATAGCCCCCCTTTTTTTTCAAGTTGCTTCATCATATCAATCACGTCCCCCGCCATATTTTTTGACAGGTTGTGTTTTACCCGCAGTGCGTGTGAGGGAAATGCCCTGACAAGGATGCACAGCTGATATGTTGATAAAAGATTTTTTGTATGCAGATGAAACAGGAGCTTCTGCAGTTCCCTGTCATTGAACATCTGTAGTAACAGGCGCAGAGAGGGAAAAACATTCCCGGTGTTTCTGAAGAAGGCCTTCATTGATTCTTCCATGGAATGTCCCGCTTTGGATTTTTTCTGAGACGATATCAACCTGATGAAATGATGGGGGACGTACATGGTAAGGATGCCCATTTCTTTTTTGTGGAGAAAGGAGAAGGACAGTCGTGAGTAGTGCTCAACTTTCCCGGTTTCTTCGGTGAATTCATCCGCATGGATATGGGACAGTGTAGATTTAAATTCCCGTTTTCTGAGAAAGCTTATAATTACCTCACGCTGATAATGGGAATCTTCAAGGTAGTGTTCAATTTGAGACCATATGGTTTCACTAATATTTTCAGGATACAATAGAATCTGCAGCGTGCCAGCCAGGGAGGAATACAGCAGGCGGGTACGGGGTGGAAGGAGTGGTGCCCCGACCTGGGGTTCCAGTGGTGAAACCGCGCAGTGAAGACCATCATGTATTTGATGAAGGAATTCGTCGATACCTGGAAAAACTACCTGCTTGATAATATGTGATCCGGGGTTTATCCACATGGCGGCATGTTCTTTCTGTGATGATACTGTGCATGTGTGTTACAGGAGAAGAGCAGGCAACTCAAAACTCGATGTACACCAGTGCGATATCGTCGGTACGGTTGTCGAGGGTTGAAAAGGATTCAAGGTGTTCCAGCAGGCTGTCACAGAACTGGTCTCCATGAAGATGGCCATTCTCCCGCACATACCGGGCAAGACGTGTTTCGCCGAACTCTTCTTTTTGATCATTCTTGTGTTCTGTTATGCCGTCGGTATACAGCAGCAAACGGTCTCCCTTTTCCACCTTGATAGATTTTTCCTCGTAAAAGGTATCGTCCTTGATGCCGATGAAAAGTCCGTTGGTATCAAGTGCCATAACCTTTCCCGTTTTTCTGCGATAGAACATCGGTCGAGAATGACCCGCGTTGGTAAAACGAAGTATTTCAGATTCTGTATCGTATATTATATAGAAGGCGGTTATGTATTGCATATCAAGCAAAAGTCCACGCATCTCTTCGTTCACCTTCGACATTAACTGGCTTGTGGTATTATAGTCGGGTGCGTATATGCTGAACAACATCTTTGACATGGTCATTACCAGTGCAGCGGGAATACCGTGGCCGGTTACATCCGCTATAACAATTCCGGTTCTGTGTTCGTCAATCAGGTAACAATCGAAAAGATCTCCCCCGATGTCCGCGATGGGCAGGTACCTGCCCTTGACAGAGGGATAGGTTACGAACTCGAAATTTTCGGGTATTATGTATTGCTGCAGTTTCTTGGCGTATTCCAGTTCTTTTTTTATGATCAGGTTTTTTTCGTATAACTCATCGTGGGTGTTTTTCAGGCGAAGCAGTGACATGACACGTGCCACCAGTTCTTTCTCGTTGAGGGGTTTCAACAGAAAATCATCTGCCCCGATGCTCAGTCCTTTTATCTTGGAATTAAGATCGTCTGACCCTGTCATAAGGATGACAGGCACGAAGTCATCACCGGCGTGGTGGGGGAAACGTTCAAGAAATCCGAACCCGTCAAGGTTAGGCATAATTATATCAACCAGGATAAGATCGAACGTATGCGTGTCCAGCATTTCAAGGCCTTCCATACCGTCGGATGCCTCGGTTATGTGCATGCCAAGATGGGATAATGTTTTTTTTACAATAGCCCGGCTGAGCTTACTGTCGTCTATGACCAGTATGTTCCAGCTATGGCCGGTGAGTTGTTCATTATTGGTAATCATGTTCATACGTTTTCATGAATACGATAATTAGTCAATTATTCTTTTTTCTTCAAAGCGTAAAGTTTACCGCAAGGGCGCAGAGAACGCGAAAAGCGCAGAGAGTTTTTCAATAAACCTGGGCCGGGTTGTAAATTATCGCAGGGGATAGCTGAATAGTTTTTTAGGAGATGGATTTTTTCAGGCTGAGGATAAATTTCAGGCTCATTCCCACGAAGGCGGGAATGACATCGCGTTCTTTGTGTCTCTGCGGTGATCCTTTCACAGGGTGAATTACGTAAAACGGGATGATTGCATTTTTTTTATTATTTGCTCGGGGTAGGGGCCGGTACAGAATTCTATTTTGAGGTCGCGTATCAACTGGTACTCTTCTTCGTTAATGATATTTCTCGCACACAGGGGTATTGAAAGCTGGTCGGCGAACATCTTTAATCCGTTGATAATTTTGATGCGGTCCTTGAAGAAATGGATATTCCTGGTAATACTTTCTGAAAGTACAATGAGGCTTATATTAATCACCGAGAGTACCCGCATAATCTGGCTACCGATAAAACAATTATTCAATCCGAATGTTATGTTTTTCGGAAGTGTCTTCTCAAGATGAGCCAGTTGTTCAATGGTTATCTTTTCAAGGATTTGCTCGTCAAGGAGCAGTATAACCTCCTTTTCAGGGAAAAAACGGATCAGCAGGTCAAGTGTTTCGTCAATGGAAATAGTCGGTGGATGGTTAAATAGCAGGGGGATGGTATGTTCAGGCTCTGACATGGACGCCAGTTGCTCAATAAAATATGAACCGTTACTGATATCACTGAATGCCTTATGCATCAATAGATCACCGTAATCATTTCGGGTGGTATAATTATGGTTGGAGATGTACAGGTAGGCGGATTTACCGCTGAAAAGAGAGAATACCGTTCGGATCATGATATAATCATTAATCCGTTTGTTTTCTTTTTTCTCAAGGGCCGTTGTAAAACCATCAGAAAAACTGCTGAAATCATCTCCCTTGCCAAATATCCTGAATGTCTTTTTGCACGCATCTTCGATTGACTTCAGCATCAGGTGGGCGGATGACCTGTCAAAATCCATTACCTGGTTTGCGAACACTATATCTACCGGGTAGTTGTTCATGCCAAGATATATATCAAGAGCAAGCTCCTTGCACAGGTTGTAAAACCTTTCCCTGTTCTGGGAAACATTGGTGGGGAAGGGGAACAGCGTGGTGATCGTGTAGGAATATATATCACTGACAGCGATATATCGTTCATATGGGAAATGCGCGTCAAATATTCTTGTAAGGAAAAAAGAGAGACTTTCGATGTCATATAGATAGTTACGTATTCCCCTGATAGTGAAAGGATCGTATATTGGGGCAGCCTCTAATGAAAATATTCCGATACTTGTTACCGGATGATCATTTATAAGAAGTTCTTCGATCACGAAAGGAAGAAAGGGAAACCCCGTGGTTGATTCGTTGTAGGGAAATGTGATCAATGTGCCCCGACCCCCACGGGTTGATTTTATATATTCCCAGAAACGGTCGTTCCGGGCCATAATAGGGCTGAATACGTATGACCTGTTTCGACCGTCATTTTTTGCCGCGTAAAGCGCCTGGTCGGCCCTGGCGAGAAGACCTGACATGTTGTCAGCCATGGCCGGGTATTCGGCGATACCCGCACTGAATGTTACGTTGAAGGAGTTTTCACCGGTTTGTGATTTAAACTCCATTCTTTCAAAAGTGCCGCGCAGTTGTTCGGCAATTTTCTTTGCTTCTGAGGAATTAAGACCAGGAAGCAGGATGACGAATTCTTCCCCCCCGAAACGGGCGGGGAAAAAAGAATCGCCTTCCATGTCACGCAGCATATCCGCAAGGGAGATGAGCACTATGTCACCCACCTGGTGACCATAATCATCGTTCACGCTTTTAAAGTAATCAATATCAATTATGACGAGGGATAGTATATCGTGTGCCCCGTTATCCACATGGTAGTTGAAACGATAGGTGAATTCCTTTCTGGTGGCAAGGCGGGTGAGGTCATCACTGATGGTCATAAGGTAAAGATCGTCTGCCTGGGATATTTTTGTTTTCACCAGTACACGTAGTTCGTCACCGTTGACGGGTGTTGTAATATAGCTGTCAACCCCGGCATCTATCGCCTCAATCTTGCTGGACATGTCATCAGGGGGGCCAACCAGTATGCATGGTATAAAACGGGTTTTTACCCCCTTCTTCAGGCGACGTATGAATTCTATACCCGAAATTTCCGGGATATCCATTTCCGTAATGATAACATGGGGAATGCGGTAGGTGAGTATGCTGAGTGCTTCCATCCCGTTTGCGGAGGTGAGTACCGTGTATGTATCGGGGTCAAGGTGGGATGACACGAGGGACACGAAATCGACGTCAGACGAAACAACAAGTACCGCATAGTTACTGTTTTCGATATGCCTGAACATTGATTTATAAACCAATTTCGTTATTTAATTCAGACAGTGCCTGTACCGCTGCTTCGGCGAAGTGTACCCCGGTTTTCTGCTTGTAGGCATAATTGATACCACTTGACGAGTTGATGCGGTGCAAACGGATATCACCGTAGTTTCTCAGAATTGAGGTTATCTCAGATGCACTGCCTCCCTGTGTGCCCACTCCTGGAATGAGAAGGGGGATGTCTTTGCCGCTTGAAGAAAATATATCAAGTATCCGGGAAAGTTCACGGGGATATGTAGCACCAACCACGGCACCCAGGCCCGGCATATACCAGTCGACAATTTTCCTTGAGACCATGGCATAGAGAGGTTCTTCATTTACCACCAGGTCTTGTATATCCACCGCGCTCTTGTTGGAGGTACGGTTGAGTACATAGTATCCCCTGTCGGGTGAATGGTCCATGAAGGGCTTAATAGAATCAAGTCCCATGTATGGAGCAAGGGTTACCGCGTCTGCATTGAAGAAATTGAAGGCTTCATCAGCATAGGCAGCAGCTGTTTTTCCGATGTCACCACGTTTTACATCAAGGATAACAGGAAACCCCTCCTGCTTGTAACGGTTGATTACATGCAGCAGTGCCTCAAGTCCTTCCATACCATAACGGGCATAGAAGGCATAATTGGGTTTCACCGCTGAAGGGTATATTTTTTTTTTGAGAACCTGGTTCAATATCTGCTCGTAAAAAAATATGATCCGTTCCCGTACAGTTCCGGTTTCTAATGGAATATCTTCCATAACTGGATCAAGTCCCATGCATACAATGCTTGAAAATCGATCGGCTGACGAGGTAAGCATTTCAGGATAGTTCATCGTTAAGTTCCTTAATATAATTTTTGTAAATAGCATAGTTCTCAGTATCAAAAAGTACGAAGTAGACATCGATATGATACTCTTCTTTATCCATGAAATCAATAATTGTTTTAACAGCAACCCGGCAGGCGTCCTCCTTTGGATAGCCGTATACACCGGTAGAAACAGCAGGAAACGCAATGGATGACAGGTTATTCTCCTTTGCCCGCATCATGGAATTATAGTATGAATTTCCAAGTGTTTTTTCTTCACCGCTGCTTCCGTTCTTATACACCGGACCGGGGGTGTGAATAACGTGTTTTGCCGGAAGATTATATCCACCCGTTATTTTCGCCTCACCCGGCCGGGCGCCGTTCAGTGTTTTGCACTCTTCAAGAAGCCCCTCTCCGGCAGCCCGGTGGATGGCACCGTCAACACCACCCCCGCCTAAAAGGCTGGTATTTGCCGCGTTAACAACGGCGTCTACTTTGAGGGTAGTTATATCACCCTGTACAACGTGAATATGATCAAGAAGCTTCTTCGAAAAAGCCATAAGCCACTCCCCGGATAACGTTATACGAAACAGAAAAACACGTAACTCGTGAGATTTCATGTTTCCTCTCATATGCAGGATATTGATGAAACACAATAAAATCAATCAAAAAATACATGGCAATAGATCATCCTTTTGTTACTACTCAGCTATTATCAGAATATAGATCATTTTCTATATAATGAAAAGATCTAGACATGGTTCCCCCCGCCTTCGGCGGGGGAACCATCATGTTTTTATTCATTTCACGGTAATTAAATCTTTTTAATCATGACAGCTGAGTAGTTA
>CAZAOK010000019.1:0-48291 GCA_964486725.1 uncultured Leptospiraceae bacterium | reverse complement strand
CATTTCACCATTAACACGATCCGGGTCATCGGATATGTGATTGAAAAAGTATACGATGTTCCTGTAGTATGTGCTGCGTGTTCTGGGGCTAAATCCTTTAAGAGTGAGGTCGCGCTCGTAGCGGTTTAGCAGTTTTTGAGATATCATGTGTATCCTCCGTAGTTTTTTACGGAGAATGAAAACGCAATTGTCTGATTTTGGAAATCTTTATTTAACTTGTGAGAGAGCCGCCGCCTTCAGGCGGCTTTGTTCAACGTTCGCTACTATCAGACGTTTATTTTATCGCGATAAGGCTTGCGCAGCAAGTCAGCGAGAAAATGAATGTCCCCGAAGGGCGGAGGTAGCGAAGCGCCCGGAGTGATAGTCGCTGTTGTATGATGTAATTTTTAGTTTGTGTTATCTCATTAATATTTAATGACATTTTTTTTATCTTCCAGCCACCCATCTTTTTCTTCTTTCTGAATGAAATCAATAATTTTACTTTTATGATTAACTTTGCTGCTTTTTAATTCATTATTAAAAGTCTGTAAAATATTTTCATTTTCTGTACCTTTAAAATCGGCGATAGAAGATAAAAAATCCCCTGCCCAGTCAGGTTGTCTATTTATTAAGTCTGATAATTCATTTATTAGCGCCGTTGAGAACACTTGAGGTGAAAAATCAAACATTATCTTATTCATTGTAGATTGATATGCTCCATAATCATCTTGAGATTGTATAGATTTTATAAGATATTGAGCAATTTCTATATCCTCAGCTCCTTCAACACAGTCGATTAATTGGATATATTTATTAAATCTTTTTTCGGCTTCATCAGGTTCAACGGTAACATCGTCATCTTGTATTATATGGCCGTAAAATAGAATATCTTTTTTCCATTGCTCAATATCTTTTATCATTTTTCACCTCAAAAAATAATACAAACTAAAAATTATTTCATACAACTAGTATTATACGAATCCCATAATAATATCTTTTAAAAACATTATTGCATATTTCATAGAAATTATTTAGTAGATCGCCCGCTACCGCGTACACCAACATGTGAAAGAAAACCAACCGTATCATCCTACCCATGAAACACAACAATACTGCTCTTTCTTTGTCTTACATATAACAACAAAAACGTAATCGTCAAGCAACATTTTTCTCAAGTTCTACCTGCAGCATGAGTGTTAGCAAAATTAAAAAATACATCAGAAAAAGTCATATCTCGTGAGAGGTGGTCTCAACAGTGTAAACACAGAGTTCACAAAGAGATGACATGAGGACACGGAGGATGTTTTTCCGGGGAGAGCAAGGGGCTTAAGCCCTTGTTCTGTATGATATACATGGAACTCAACCACCCCCTCTCAGGTCTCCCCCATAAAGGGGGAGAGGTAGCACTATCATACACTACAGCACCCATGAAAACCACCGGTTACCTGTAACAACCACCAACAAACAGCCCGTCCATGGATGGACGGGCTGGATGGGCTGCGTGCGAGGACAGCCACGATGGCCTCCGCAGCACGCACAGAATAGGCGTTTCTTAGAAAAAGACCAAGCCCTCGCGGCGCTTGAGCGACGGCACTGGGGATCGTTAAGGGGGGATTTGCCGAGGAATCCCCCCTTAACAAGGCTTTCTCGTGTCACGAGACCAGGGTGAAATCCAACAAGTTTCATCTAGTCACAGAAAAAGCAAAACGTTGCATCTATTAACCAAAAGTACCCATACCATGAAAACAAGGACAAAGCCAGTCTGAGGCTTACCGGAACAGGAAGGAAGCAACCGCAGCCTGATGCGCCCAGTTATATATCAATCAATCGTGATCAATATTAATTATCATTTCATAGAGTATTTCTTCTAAATCCCTGCGACTGTCAATCACCAGTAATATGTGTATAGTGTTTTTGTTTTTTATATAAATTATTTTCCAGGGGCTGACAATAATTTGTTTGTAGTCTTTTTGAAGAGATTTAAGTTCTTTTACAGGACTGCCAATATCTGGATCTACTTTTAACAGTGATGCTTGCTTTTTTATTTTTTGATATATTTTATGAGCAATTATTACGCCATCATGTTCAATTATATAGTTTAAAATTTCATCCAGACTTCTTTCGGCATCTTTGACCCATTTTACCCTGTAACTCATTTCATTAGATCTTTAAATTTTTTATCAAACCTGGCAAACATTTCGTCTTGATCAACAGTTTTGCCTTGAGCAACTTGATTTTCAGCCATCAAGAGCATTTTCATAAGAGCCATAGTATCTTTCATGTTTTGATAACTGTCTGTATCGATAAAAACACCTTTTGCTTCACCATTTTGTGTAATTATTACAGGGCGATGATTTTCGTTGATATATTTTAATATATCAGCAGCATGTGATTTAATATAAGAAATTGGTTTTATGTCTTCTTTAATATTCATATTTACTCCTTAAGTCTAAATAAGTTACTAAATAAAGCCTGCGCTTGTCAAGGATTAATTGCATATTACATTAAGCCTGTGCCAATAGTTTATCTCAACAGTGTAACCACAGAGATCACAAAGAGAGGACCTGAGTTCACGGAGGATGTTTTTTCCGGGAGAACAAGGGTATTGAGCCCTTTGTTCTGTATGACACGCACCGTACAGAGAGGAGCCTCCGCATGAATATAAAAATTAACCTAATATATACTTGACAATATAAAAACAAGATATCATTTGGTGATATCAGAAGCTGATATCGAAATAAAATATTGAATATCGAAGAAAATTTGATACTATAGTATATTCAAGCCCCAAAGTACTGCTTATCACGAAATTAAATAAACTATCATAAATCAGGAAAACCACAAGGAGACGTAACAATGGGCAGCGTTAAAGACTTATCAATAATTGAAAAACCCGGTGAGAAGACCCCGGGAAAAGGCCGTTTCGTATTTTCAGACCGATATTCGGTTTTTGACTGGGGAGAGATGCCCGATCACCTGGATAAAAAGGGAGAAGCCTTATGCATGATCGGGGCGTACTTTTTTGAACTCCTTTCAGGTAAGGGAATAAAGAATCACTATATAGACCTGGTAGAAAACAATGTAATGGAAGTACACCTGCTAAACGTGATCAAGCCCGGGTTTAGCGATAACAGGTATGACTATACCGCCTATAAAGACGCCCGGTACAATTTCCTCATACCCCTTGAGGTGATCTACAGAAACACCCTGCCAAAGGGATCAAGCGTGTTCAGGCGCCTTGAGTCGGGAAGCCTGAAGCTTGAGGACATAGGGCTTACCAGCATGCCAGAACCCGGACAGGTGCTTGACAGGCCGGTAGTTGAGTTTTCAACCAAGCTGGAAACCACCGACAGGTATATCACTAAGGACGAGGCACGGGAGATCTCCGGGTTAAGCCAGGATGAACTGGACAGGATCATGGAAATGACCCTGGAGGTCAGCTCAATAATCACGGAAGAAGTGGGTAAGGCGGGCCTTGTGAACGAGGACGGCAAATTCGAGTTCGGCATGGACCAGGACAGGAATATCATACTGGTGGACGTGCTGGGGACCCCGGATGAATGCAGGTTCACGTATAATGGAATGACGGTAAGCAAGGAATTGACCAGGGAATTTTACCGTTCCAGCGAATGGTACAATGAAACCGAGAAAGCGAAAAAGGAAAACAGGCAGATCTGGAAAGAGCTGGTAACACAACAGCCCCCCTCCCTGCCTGCAGACCTGAAAGAGCTTATCTCGCAGATGTACCAGGCCTGCTGCAACGAGATAACAGGTAAGAAAAGCTTTAATGTCCCCCCGTTGAAAGAGGTTCTCGTGAAGATCAATGCAATGTGAACCAGCAGTTAGAACAATAAAACCAACGCACAGGGAGGATACATGAAAACTCAAACAGGAAACACCGCTATGGAAAAACAATATCATGAAGCAATAAAGAATATACCAGAACTGGCCCGTATACTGGACAGTTGTCCCGGCTTTCACTTTGCCGACAGCATCGAAGAATTATTCGACTATGCCTGCGGCAGCCCGGAGAAGGATTATTATGAAGTGAAATACGACGTTCCCGGGAAGGGTGAGTTCACCGAGGTAACGGTGGCCCGGGTACGAAACGGCGTTGCGGTAAACTATACCGAACCCTACATGCGCAGACGTGACCCCAACTGCCTGGTTGTGGGAGACGATGAACCAACGGATAAGGAAAGATACAGGGAAAGGTTTGGTAAGGATTTTTCTGAAATACGGGAAGAAACATTTACATGGCTGGCCGGGCAGGAGCTTGCATTGTTTGCCTTTCGCACGGGGGCGGATGAATTCGTGGAGGATGCCATCGCGGTGGTGCCGGTGAACGCGGCGTTTTTCGCGCTGGGGCTTGCCCTGCTGCAGGGAATTACCCCGGTTTCGGAACTGACCGATGATTTTTCTCCCAGTACGGTCATCTACGTGGCTCCCCCCTTCAGGCATACCCACCTGGACGGGAAGCAGGTGGTAGTACATAACCGTCTGCCCGCAACCTACGAGATCTTTTCATATAACCTGTATCCCGGCCCCAGTGCCAAGAAGGGTGTGTACGGGGTACTGATAAACCAGGGGGAGAACGAAGGCTGGGTAGTACCGCACTGTTCGGCTGTCGAGGTGATTACTCCCTATGACAATATCGTCACCTTCATGCACGAGGGGGCCAGCGGCGGGGGTAAGAGTGAAATGCTGGAACAGCCCCACCGTATGGCCGACGGGAGAATGAAGATCGGTGAGAATACTATCACCGGGGAGAAGCTGTATATTGAAATACCCCGAACCTGCGAGCTGCATCCCGTATGCGATGACATGGCCCTCACCCATCCTTCAATACAGAAGGGGGACGGGAAACTGTGGCTCATGGATGCTGAAAACGGGTGGTTTTTGCGGGTTGACCATATAAAGGAATACGGCACCGACCCGGTGGTTGAGAAGCTGACTGTGGATCCTCCTGAACCACTCTTTTTCCTGAACATTGACGCGGTGCCCAACAGCCGAGCACTTATCTGGGAGCATATTGAGGATGCGCCTGGTACACCATGCCCCAATCCGCGGGTTATTGTACCCAGGAGAAGCTACCCTAATATTGTAAAACGGCCCGTGGCGGTGAATTACAGGAGTTTTGGTGTGAGAACACCCATCTGCTCAAGTGAAGAACCCAGCTACGGTATTATCGGGTTGTTCCATATACTGCCCCCCGCCCTTGCCTGGCTCTGGCGGCTTGTGGCACCACGGGGTTTCAGTAATCCAAGCATCGTTGATGATGGCGGCATGAGCAGTGAAGGGGTGGGCAGTTACTGGGCTTTCTCAACAGGTTTGAAAGTCAACCAGGGAAATTTGCTGTTTGAACAGATCCAGAACACCCTGGCAACACAGTTTATACTGGTGCCCAACCAGAGTGTTGGAGTTTGGAAAACCGGTTTTATGCCCCAGTGGCTTGTAAGGGATTACCTTGCACGAAGAGGATCTGCAAGATTCCGTGAAGAACAGATAACCCCTGCCCGATGTTCACTGCTGGGATTCGCGTTGAAATCCATACGGATAGAGGGGACACGGATACCCAGGTGGTTACTTGAAGTTGACAAGCAGCCGGAAGTAGGAACAGAGGGGTATGACCAGGGTGCAGAAATACTGAAGGATTTCTTTAAAGAAAACCTGAAACAGTTTCTTACAAAAGATATCAATCCCCTTGGCCGGCAAATAATCGAATGCTGCCTTGATGACGGGGATATTGAAGACTATGAAAACTTCTTCCCCGAGTATCACCAGTTCATTATTTCTGATTAACGGGTAATCAGGGGAATGAAAGTGCTGCTTTATTCTTTAAAAGAGGTTGTGTATGGCTGATGTGATGATACATGATTTTTTGATGGGGTTTATCAGGATATACATGCTGCATTATGCCAGCAGGGAACCCATATTCGGAAAGGAGTTTCATGATAAGCTTTTAGAAAAAGGTTTTGATGTATCCTATGGCACCCTGTATCCCATGTTCCATAGGTTTGAAGAGAAAGGGTACCTGAAACACGAAGACAGGAACGTGAATGGGAAAATACGAAAATATTATTACATCACCCGTGAAGGCAGAAAGGCCCTGAAAGAAGCAAAGGTAAAAGCAAGGGAGCTCTTTGAAGAGTTATATGATAAGTGATCTATGAATCGTCATCTTCTTCTGAGACTTTCGGCAGGAAGTCCCGGAAGGTCTCCCCGTAGATGTCCCAGGCGGTGACAAAGAGGGCAGCAGTGATGGGGCCTATGATGAAGCCCATAACACCGAACATGCTGATACCACCCAGGGTGCTGAGCAGGATGAACAGGTCGTGCATCCTGGTGTCCCTGCCCACAAGGCGGGGACGCAGGAAATTGTCCATGCTGCCAACGATCAGGGCGCAGAATATGGTAAGGCCAGCCGCCTCCACGTAGGCCCCCGATACTGCAAGGATGATGGCGGCTGGTACCCATATGAGGCCCGAGCCGATGAGAGGAATGATGGAGAGCACTGCCATGATAGTGCCCCAGAAGGCGGCTCCCTTTATGCCGACCGCCCAGAAGGCAACTCCTGCCAGTGCTCCCTGCAGTATGCCAATTACCAGTGATCCCTTGATGGCGGCCCTGGTAACGGAGGTGAATTTTTCAAGCATGCGCCGTTCGTCCCTGTCCTCCAGGGGAAGGTAGTAGAGTATTTTATCCAAAAGCTTCTTCCCGTCCTTTATGAAAAAGAACATGATGTATATGAATATAAAGAACACAAACATGAAGTTCACGGTGGACAGGGTGGCATCTGACAGTGAATTTGCCAGCCAGTTGCTGACACCGCTCACCCCTTCTCCCGCCTTCTGAATGATGGTTTCCCTGTATGGCTGTATGGCCTCGTAAAAGGGGAGGTTTTGTAACAGTGAACTGGTCTCTCCTCCCGGCCTAAGGTTTTGCTGTATCCAGGGAGTCACCGAGGAGCCCACCTTTATGGCCTGCGCGGTTATGATGCCCGCCAGCACTGCAAGCGGCAGCAGGAATACCAGGAAGATTATGAGAAGGGTTGTGAAAGAGGCCAGGTTTTCACGTCCTTTAAACAGGTTTTTAAGCCGCCTGTACAGGGGCTGTGCCATGGCGGAAAAGATGCCTGCCAGGAAAATGGCCAGTAAATACTGCCTGATCATTGCAAGGAACAGCACGGAAATGAATAACACCACCGAGAGCAGGGCTATCTTGTTCACGCGAAACTGTTTCATCAGGCATCTCCTTCTTCTTGGTGGCGGGTACTATACACGCAGGCTGCTATCATGTCAACCCCAAAAGATGGTTCCCGGTGAAGAGTGTTCTGCGCCATGTCACTGGCGCGCGAATTGTTCTTTCATGTCTTCAAGTTCGTACCAGCGCTGGTAAAGTCTTTCCAGTTCAGCCTCAAGCCCTTCAAGCTCTTCTTTCAATTGGGGAACCCTGTACGATTCGTTTTTATACAGATGGGGATCTCCCAGCATGGTGAAGACCCGATTCTTCTTTATTTCGGTTTCTTTGATGATGCCGGGCATCTGCTGCAGCTCGCGCTCCTCCTTGAAGGTGAGCTTCGTTTTTTCGCGTGGCTTTTTCTGCCGCGGCTGTTTGTCCCTGGCGGGTTTTATTTCAGGTTCAAGCCGTGCCTTCCACTCATCGTACCCGCCGGCACCTTCAACTATCTCACCCTTTCCGGTAAAACCAAGGGTTGTGGTAACCACGTTGTTAAGAAACTCCCGGTCATGGCTTACAAGCAGAAGTGTCCCCTCGAAGTTTAGAAGAAGTTCTTCTAGAAGCTCCATGGTTTCAAGATCAAGGTCGTTGGTGGGTTCATCAAGCACCAGCAGGTTGGCGGGCCTGGTGAAAAGCTTCGCGAGAAGCAGGCGGTTCTTCTCGCCGCCGGAAAGGGCGCTTACCGGCTGGGCGGCACGATCGGGAGTGAACAGGAAATCCTGGAGGTAGCCGATCACGTGTTTTGTCCCCCCGTTAAAATCTATAAACTCTTTGCCGTTACCGATATTTTCTTTAACGGATTTGTTTATGTCAAGCTGGTCACGCAGCTGGTCAAAGTAGGCAATCTCAAGGTTGGTGCCGGTTCGCACCTTCCCCTGCCAGGGGACAAGCTCTCCCAGCAGCAGCTTCACCAGCGTGCTCTTGCCGCAGCCGTTGGGTCCGATGATACCCACCCGGTCACCGCGCAGGATGGTGGTGGAAAGATCTTTCACAATGGGGGACTCACCGTAGGAAAAGCTGATACCGGTGGCCTCCATCACCAGTTTTCCTGAAAGAGTTCCTTCCTGTATCTCCATGTTCACGCTGCCCATGGTCTCCCTGCGGGCGGCCCGTTCTTCTCGCATCTTCTTCAGGGCCCGTACCCGTCCCTCGTTGCGGGTGCGGCGTGCCTTGATCCCCTTCCTGATCCATTCTTCTTCCTTTGCAAGCTTCTTGTCGAAGTTGCTGTTCTGCTGCTCCTGCGCGTCAAGCCAGGCGTCTTTTCGTTCGAGAAAGGTGAGATAATCACAGCTCCAGTCAAAGAGCATACCCCGGTCAAGTTCGACGATGCGGTTGGCCACCCGCTGTAAAAACTTTCTGTCGTGGGTAACAAACATGATGGTCTTTTCATGCCGAACTAGAAAGGTTTCCAGCCATTGTATGGCGTCCAGGTCCAGGTGGTTGGTTGGTTCATCAAGAAGTAGAATGTCCGGATCATTCACCAGGGCACGCCCCAAAAGTACCCTGCGTTTCATGCCCGCCGAAAGGGTTGCGGTGTCAGCATCCCCGTTAACCCCCAGTATTGAGAGGGTTTTTTCTGTCTGAAGGTGCTTGTGCTGTTCATCGTGCTGATCGTCAAGTATCGCAACGTAACCCCCGGCGATTACATTATATATGGTACCGGTCATGTGTTCGGGAACTTCCTGGGAAAGGAGGGCCGTTTTAATATGGGTATCTTTCAGAATTGTTCCTGAATCAGGTTCAATGTCACCGTTGATTATTTTCATGAGGCATGATTTACCCGTGCCGTTTCGTCCCAGCAGGGCGATCTTGTTGCCTTCGTCGATTTGCAGGTTGCTGCCATCAAGCAGGGCAGGGCCGCCGAAGGCCAGGTGTATGTTTTGCAGGTTAATAAGTGTCATTTGTGTATCCGGGTATTATCAGATGTTCGCGTGATGCGCGCGGCCACGTGGCCCTTGTACACAGCAAAGCGCACGGGGTGATTATTTCAAGTATATTTACGGGAGGGTGTGGAGTGATTTAATTCACTCCCGGTGTATGTTGCCGCAGGCATGTGAAAAATACTTGTAATATCGTCAGCATTAAAGATAATATCCGGGTTTACGCGTGTTCTACAATATTTATTAAAGGAGATATAATTATGAAGAAAGCTGTTTTAGCATTAGTTGTATTGTTGTCCTTCGTGCTGGTATCCTGTGGACAGGACAGTTCTGAGACAAAAAGAAAAAAAGTGGAAAAAAAATATGACGAGGTTACCGTTGAGAAGTACGTGAACTTTTACAAGGATGCCGATGCCCTGATGATGGAAAAATACTGGCCGAAGTTTAAGGGGAAAGAATACAGCGATGTAAAAGACCAGTATGAACAGTATAAAAAAGAAGAAAAAGCCCTGTTAGAAAAACATAACATAGAAGATTTTTCTGATCTTCAGAAATTCTTCAGGAGAAATTTTAAGGAAGTCCGGGAATACCGGGAGAATGATCCCGACTACAAGGAATACCCTGAAATGCAGGCCGCCAAGGAACAGCTTATTGATTATGCCATGAAAAAAGGGGCAGGGGAATAATAGAAAGGATTGGTTTCAGGCGGCTGTTATGGCCGCCTTTTTTAATGACAATCGAAAATTATGCTTATAACAAACCCATAATAATAACAGGCTGTTTACCCTTATCAAGAAATGCCAGAAGCTTCTTTATTGACTCTTCCGATACGGCAATACACCCGGAGGTGGGTTTGTCCGATGCTCTCCACACGTGAATAAAGATGGCGCTTCCCTTTCCCTTTACAACGGGGTCCATGTTGTACTCGACAACTATCCCGTACCTGTAGAGTTGGTCATTCCGTTTCATCTTTTCATGGGAGTAGTTTCCGGGTGAGCCGGTTATCCAGCGGTTGTAATCATCTGAGCGGGGATCGTCGATCCAGACGTCCTTTTCGGTTGCCTGCCGGTAGTCAAGGCCGGTATCGCATGAAGTGCCGTACCCGAAGGCATATGCGATTTTAAAAATGCCGGACGGGGTCTTCCCGTCCCCCTCTTTCTTCTGTTCTGGAGGGGCAAAGCCGTTGTGGCCGTTGGTTGCGGGCACCCCGTCAATGATCGTGTGCCAGGTGGAGTTCCGTTTTTCCAGTACGTACAACCGTGACCGGGTATCGGTGTTCTTTTCCGGAAGCACGATGACCAGCTGTGTAGAACGGGGATAAGTTCTGTCGAGATGGTATATGTACCTATGGATATCTTCCCTGCCGTCAGCACCGGCATTGACAGAAAAAAGACATGATGCGATGATAATTGCGAACAGGGCGCGGATGGTCCTTTTCATAATACAGGTATCCCCTCAGTATTCCTGGTTCTCAAGGATGTACCAGGAGTTGCCACGCTTCACCAGCTTGTAGCGTTCACGGGCACTCTCGGTGATCTGCCTGCCGTTGCTTTTCACCACGAACTTCAGCACGTAGGTGTCATACATGGTTGCGGTGTTGCCCTGTATGCTGATGCTGACGTTTTTCAGCTTGTACCTGAAGTTATCGTACTTTTTGAAGGTGACGGTTTCCCTGTACTTGCGTATACTTGATATACCCTTGAGGTCATAGGAACTGCACCAGAAACGGGCGTTCTCGTCGATGTAGGTGAGGTATGCCTCTATGTCCTTGTTGCTGTAGGCGTCGAACATGGTCTTCACGGTTTTCAGTACCTGCTTCTTCTCTTCTTCGGGGTTGTATTCTGAGGATATTGCAGCTTTTATACGGGTCTTCTCCGGCTCCTGGTACTTTCCCGACATCTTTTTTATCATGTTGTCGCAGAATCTCTGGGTACAGAAATCAAGGTCGCTGATGTTCCAGGTGAACTCGTTGTGGCCGAAGGAGGCTACCCCCTTTTCAGCATCGATGAGCCTGCCGCTAATGACGTACTTGGATCCGATCTTTGATACGGTGCCTGCAAGTATTTTATTTGCAGAAAGCAGTTTCCCTATCTTTACCGCGTTCTTTTCGTCAACCAGCCCCGTCATCTGGATCTCGTGCTGGCTCATGATCTCGTTCATCTTCGAGCGGTCCACGATGGTGTAGTCACTGTTGGTGACGGCGGTACGTACCCACTCGGTCACCATCATGGAAACGTCCTTTGACACACCCCTGGCATTGAAATCGGCTACCAGCATACGGATTTCACCCGCATTCAGATGTGGATTCAAAATGGCTGAAAGAAGAACTGCTGCCAGTAATGGGAATAATCTCTTCAACATGAAATACCCCTTCAATCATCAAATCATTTGGGAATAAGTTATAAGGAGTCACAATGTCAGTCAAGGAACATTCATGGCTCTGGTCATTTATTAATAGATGTCACCAAGTGTGCCAATAGCAACTTTTTCTTCTAATGTAATATAAGACCTACCATCTGTAAATATGTGTTGACTTATTATATCTCATTAATTATGTTTGACTGTCCCGTGTTGTGTCTCAGTGCCTGCCGACAGGGATAAATATATTAAAGGAGATTCAAACGATGAAAAAGACACTGGCAGTAATGTGCTGTTTGCTGTTTCTTATGGTATGTATACCTGTATTTGCCGCAGATGGAGGTACTCTTGAGGATGGTGATTTTGGATTCACATTCTATGCAAGTATGCCGGTAGTTTTTGACGAATCCCCTTACAATAAAACCATGTACACAAAGTATTTGGGAATAGGGGCGGCCTATCATATAACCACTTACCTGTCAGTGGAACCGGGATTGTTCGTCAGCCAAACTAAAATTGAAAAGGATGACAGAGTTAGTGCTAATAGCGGTTCGGATGGGGATATACTGTATTCAGGTGCATTGCTTGGAGTTTATTATTACGGTGATGTGGGGGACGGTCTCTATTATTATGCAGGACCACGTTTCGAATTTACCCGTTATGAAATAGATGAAAGCGATGATAGCGGAACTGATGAAAAGACAACCCAGAATGACCAGTTGTTATCGCTGGTCTTCGGACTTAAATACATGGTCAATGATCACCTGGCGGTTTTCGGTGACATGGGGTTGAGCTGGTATGTATCGGTCAAAGATTATGTGGAAAAAGACAGTACCGGTACAAAGATAAATGAATACGAAGAGCGTACCGAGTCATTTACCCTGTCCCGGGGGATGCTGGGAGTGGCATTCTATTTTTAATTATCTTAGAAATTTCTTGACTGTTACAGGTTATGTTGAAAAGGGATGGATACATGTTATGTTCATTCCATTTCAACATAACTTCATCTCCATCAGTTTCACCATACAAGCGGTCATAATAAAAAAAGATTATTGCCCATTAAGTTATGTCAGTATCAATTGAGTTTATCAGCTCCTTCAGATCAGCTGCCATTTTCGAAAGCTCTTCGGTGCTTGACAGTGTTTCTTCAGCACCGGCGGAGTTGGCCAGTGAAAGCTCATTTATGGAGCTCACCGTGTCAACGACCTCGTCTGTGGCAACTTTGTGTTCACGGATTGCCGACTTGATCTCTTCTGTCTTTTCCCGGGCCTCTTCGGTTTTCTGGTTGATAATCTGGTTGGCCTGCAGCTGTGATTCCATTCAGGAAGTTATTTTTTGCATGAACTCGAAATTGTCAGTTATTCCATGGGTGATACTTTTATTGGTCTTAACGGTTCGCTCACTACCAGTAGAGATTTTCTTTTCATGATGAATAATCCTGTTCCCGGGTTGTTGTTAATTGAAAGTAGACGGGGCTTCTGTATATGTCAAGGAAATATAAAAATCAAAACGAGCTTGCATTTATTCACGGGAAAATATATAGTTCCATGAATTATAGTTATAATGCCGTTTCCAATAGATTATTCTGCAGGTATAAGGGAGCATATTGATGAGCCGTAAATTTGCCCTGCCACCGTTGACATTAACCACGGGTGAGAAGTTCAATATTCTCAGGCCCTATGTGTCTGACCGGTTTCTTGAACAGTTGAAAAGTGTCTGGCTTATTATTGCCTATTTAATTCTTTTTCAGATCGTGGTGCTCAGGCTTCCTATCGTGGATGCCTTGATGATCGGTGCCGGTATTGTGACCGTTATCATTGGCCTGATGTTCTTTATGGAAGGGCTTGTTCTGGGACTTATGCCTTTTGGTGAATCCATCGGGGCTACCCTCCCGCGAAAAGCTGGATTGACGGTAATACTGGCCTTCGCGTTTTTGCTGGGGATCGGGGCAACCTTCGCGGAGCCGGCCATATCCACCCTGCAGCTGGCGGGCAGATCAATCGATGCGGCAAGTGCCCCCCTGCTGTATTCGCTGCTGAACGAGTTCTCATCGCAGCTTGTTTTGTCCGTGGGGATCGGGGTGGGTATCGCGGTGATCTTCGGTGTGCTGCGTTTCATGTACCAGTGGAGTCTCAAGGTACTCATATATCCCCTTGTGCTTCTGCTGGGGGGAATGACGCTCTATGCCCATTTTAATGAAACCTTAAACCCGGTGATCGGGCTTGCCTGGGATTGCGGCGCGGTTACCACCGGACCGGTTACGGTACCGCTGGTGCTCGCCCTGGGGATCGGTGTTTCGCGTATCATGTCGGGAGGGGGTGGTGGCGGTTCAGGTTTTGGTATTGTCACCCTTGCCTCTCTATTTCCCGTTCTTGCCGTGATGATACTGGCATTTGCCCACCTGGGAATGGATGATTACCATGGGAGGCCAAACGCGATTGAGCAGCAGGTGGTATCCGAAAGTTCTGAATCTTCTGCCGAAAAAACGGTTATCGAGGACAGAAAAGGCAGCCGCAAATTTGTGGGTTTTACCCGGGATGAATACCGGCAGTTCGTTGAATCTGGAGTACTTCCGGACAAGGCAATCGTCACCTACGAGGGGGATAAAACGTATTCAGACGGTACCATCTCTGTGCGAAACATGGTGATGGTAATTACCAAAAAGGAAACTTTTTTCTCAAAGGTATCCAAGGTACGCACATGGGATACGAACCTGGGATTTGTCGCCAAGCTGGGTGAATCAGCCATAAGTGCTTCAAGGGCCATTATCCCGCTGGTGATATTTCTTTTTCTTGTATTAAAATTCCTTTTGCGTGAGCGGATAGCCAGGGCCGATGAAATAGCTCTTGGTCTTTTTTTTACGGTTCTCGGGATGACCCTTTTTACCCTTGGTATTCACCTTGCGCTTGATCCGCTGGGAAGCCAGGTGGGGAGTAATGTTTCGGCTGCTTTTGACTCTATCAGGCCATATGGTATCGATGATACCCATGGGCCCCTCTTTATGTCCAAACTTTTGGGACAAATCGTGGTAATTATTTTTGCCTTCATACTGGGGTACAGCGCCACACTGGCAGAACCCGCGTTGAACGCCCTGGGTACAACGGTTGAGAAAATTACCGTTGGTGCCTTCAGGAAGGGACTTCTGATGCAGACGGTTGCTATCGGCGTTGGCGTGGGAATAGCTACAGGGGTGTCCAAGATGATCTATGATCTCCCCCTTGTGTGGCTGCTGGTGCCCCCCTACATCCTGCTCCTCTTTTTAACATTTATATCTACCGAGGATTTTGTAAATATTGCCTGGGACAGCGCCGGGGTAACAACCGGTCCCATAACTGTTCCTCTGGTGCTTGCAATGGGGCTTGGCATTGGCGCATCGGTGCAGGCACTTGAGGGATTTGGTGTGCTTGCCATGGCATCAGTCTGCCCCATATTGACTGTACTGACCATGGGGATCATTGTACGCAGAAACCTGCCTGTGCCCGATGTATCTGATAAGGAGATCTAAGCCGTGATGATAACCAGTAATGACATGTCTCTCATCTCTGTTATACAGCAAAAATCAGACACGCTGGCCACCATCGAAGCGGCCCAGTCGGCAGGGGCGTTATTCGGCGCCGTTATACAGGCACGGGGATTTATATCCCAATCTAAGAAGAAACTCTTCTCAGGATTTTCCATCTCTCCTTCCATGGAAAAAATAATAATGCTTGCTGAAACAAGGCATTCCGTTGGCATTATTCAGAAAGCCATAAAAGCATCCGGCATAGACCTCAATACCATGGGGGCTGTATTTACTTTACCAGTGGCCCGTACCTCCATGGTTGAAGGCAGTGTGGATTTGCGGCACGGGTTGGCGGGTAACGCGTTGAAGGAAGAAGTACCCTTGCAGAAAAACCTGAGGCTGATAACCTGTGTATGCCAGAAGGACAAGGCGGATACCATTGCCAGGGCCGCAGTGGACGCGGGCAGTACTGCCCCGGTTATATATTTCGGAGAGGGGCAGGGTGTCAGGGACAGGATGGGGCTTTTGCGAATCGCGGTTAATCCCGAAAAAGAGATCGTGAATGTTATAACCGGGGATATGGAAGCATACCATATCTTTGATTCCATGGTGGAGGCGGGGAAACTGTATACGCCGGGTATGGGTTTTATCTACATTTTGGATATGCCCTGTGGATATGTTAATCTCCATTCCACCCTGAGTGATTCTCATACCGAGGCAACCGTTGAGCAGATGATCAAGGCCATCGATGATCTCAAGGGGACCAAGAACTGGAGATTGTCAAAAGAAGGATTTACTTCTATTAAAAAACCCGAACGCCCGTCATTGTATGATCTTGTCAATCTCAGGATAATTACCAGGCGCGGCCTGGGTGACGATTTTGTTAACGCGGCACTGGCAACGGGGGCACGGGGCGCCACAAGGTATTATGCAACTATCATGGGCAGTGAAAAACTGCGGAGCAAAACGGGAATGTTGATAAATGATGAGAGGGAAGTTGTTGATTTTCATGTCTCGCGGGAAATGGCTGATACGCTTATGACAACCTTTACCGGCATTGTCGCGGAAACGGAAACAATGAATACATTTATCCTGGAAATTGACGTTCCCAAGGCACTTACCTACATGGAATAAGGTAACCTCTCCATGTATACACAATATCTACTCAGTATCAATTGAGTTTATCAGCTCCTTCAGATCGGCTGCCATTTTTGAAAGTTCTTCGGTGCTTGAGAGTGTTTCTTCCGCACCGGCGGAGTTGGCCAGTGAAAGCTCATTTATGGAGCTCACCGTGCCAACGACCTCGTCTGTGGCAATTTTGTGTTCACGGATTGCCGACTTGATCTCTTCTGTCTTTTCCTGGGCCTCTTCGGTTTTCTGGTTGATGATCTGATTGGCTTTAAGCTGTGATTCCATTCGGGAGGCTATTGTTTTCATGAACTCGAAATTGTCAGTTATTCCCTCGGTGATACTTTTAATGGTCTCAACGGTTCCGCTCACATGACTTTTCCCGTCGGCTATGTCATTTTCGTTGGCACCGATAAGATCACCGATATTCTTCACGCTTTCAGATGTCCGATCGGCAAGTTTTGATATCTCGTCTGCAACAACCGCGAATCCCCTGCCCGCGTCGCCCGCCCTGGCCGCTTCAATGGCGGCGTTCAGTGACAGCAGGTTGATCTGGTCGGATATATCATTGATGATGTTGATGATACCGGTGATCTCGCTGGAGCTGTTTTCAATGTTGGTCATACTCCGGTTCATTAACTCCAGGGTCTTGTTGCTGTTTTGAGCGGAATCCATGATGGCCTGCACCTTTTCGTACATGGCTTCAACTTCGCTTTTCATGGCGATTATGGCTTCGGTGAACTCCTGCATCTTTTCCATGAGAAAGTTCATCGTACTGCTTTGCAGGTCAGTACTGGCAGAGATGTTTTCAATTCCCGCTGACATCTCTTCCATGGAAGCGGTAATCTCTTCAACCGATGTCGCCTGGCTTTGGGCGTTGTCCGAGAACTGTGTGGCGGTGGATGACAGTTCACTGGATGAGGATGCAAGTGATTCTGAAAGGTTTTGGGCGTTGTTCAGCAGCTTAACAATTACACCAGCTTTCTCGCGGTTCTTTTCCATCTCTTCTGACATGGTTCTCATTGATGAAATAATATTACGCAGGATCAGGTAACACTGAATGAGTATAAAGACGGTTAAGGCCACATGGGTGCCTATTAATCCCCTGGCTGTTTCTCCATCTATCATGCCGCTTAATAGAACGGCCCCGGTACCCAGCAGGATGGTGAGAATTCCAACGATGACAACAGTGAGGCGGGTTCCAAGAAGGGCGGCAGAGATAATAAAAAGGTATGGTATGATAGTGCTTATAAACAGGGACAGTTCTGTCTTATGGGTACCCAGGAACATGGGCAGAGCCATGACAAGTGTGGCACCCACGGTTAGAAGGTTGGCGGCTGCGTAATATCTTCCCTTTCTAAGTAAAACAAGTCCGGCCAGTCCTATTATGATCAGGCTTGCCCGCGAAAAGAATTCAACTGATTGAATGCTGTAGACCGACAGGGCTGTCATGGTTGTGGTGGTCAGTATAAGTACGGCGCATATGATCATCACGAAATAGAGATATGTCTTTGACTTGCGCTGAACAACAATTGAGCCCGTCGAGTATTGTCCGATGAAATAGTTTTCAATAGTTTTAAACATGGAAACCACCTGTTTATGTTATCTATTTATATAAGTACATCAATTATCTAAAAAAAAACAGGTAATTACTCAGCTGTCATGCTGAATAATCAAAATTATTCTAAAATGAATAATAATCCAGCATCTCCCCCCGCCTTCGGCGGGGGGAGATGCTCAAATTCCTTTTCATTATGAAGTAAATGATCAATATTTTAGTCATAGTTGAGTAGTCACAAAAATAGTTAAATACAATAATTAACAGCCTGTCAAGACTAATAATGTGCTATTGATTCAATGAGTACGTAAGGGTGAGAAATAATGATTGCACCATGAAGCAAACTGGTGCATTATTCACGGGTTTAATTATTTTACTGGCAACGGCAGGTTGTGATGGGTTTTATGAATATACTGCTTCCTCTTATCGGTGGATTTGGTCTTTTTCTGCTTGGTATGATCCTGATGACGGATGCCCTGAAGACCCTTGCGGGGAACAGGCTGAAAGAGATACTTGGTACATTCACCGGTGGTTCGGTGTCCGCTATAACCTCGGGGGCGGTGGTAACCACCATGGTGCAGGCTTCTGCCGCCACGGCACTTGCCACAATCGGTTTTGTGAGTGCCGGCCTTATCGCCCTGCCGCAGGCCATCGGTATTATATTCGGTGCCAACCTTGGCACAACCAGCACGGCATGGCTGGTGGCGGTGCTGGGATTCAAGTACAGTATCGCGTATATGTCTTTTCCCCTGGTGGGACTGGGTGCCATGCTGCGTCTTATGTACGGGGGGCGCAGGGCGGCGCTTGGAACCGTGCTGGCAGGCTTCGGGCTGCTTTTTATCGGTATACACACCATGCAGCAGGGGATGGACGGACTGGCAGCGAATATTGATCTTTCCATGTACGCGGGTGAATCGCTGGTAAACCGGCTTTTGCTGGTGATCGTGGGCATCGTTATGACGGTACTCATGCAGTCTTCAAGTGCAGCCATTGCCACCACGCTGATCGCCCTGCATTCGGGCACCATCTCCATGGACCAGGGGGCGGCAATGGTGATCGGTCAGAACATTGGCACCACTGTTACCGTTGCCTTCGCCGGTATCGGTGCCACCACAACCGCCAGGCGCACGGTACTTGCCCACGTGCTTTTTAACCTCGTAACGGGGATCGCAGCTTTTTTTGTCCTCCCCCTTCTTGTGGGGCTTGTGAACCGGGTAGACAGGTGGCTTACTATCAACAATGGCGAGATATTGCTGGCACTTTTTCATACATTTTTTAACCTGCTGGGTGTGGTTTTACTCTTTCCATTCATTCCGGGGTTTGCCCGGCTGCTTGAGCGTATTGTTCCCGAAAGGGGTTCGGTGCTGACAAGAAACCTGGACGATTCAATTGTGGAGGTGCCGGCAGTTGCCGTTGAAACGGCCCGTCGAACGGTAAATGGAATAGCCGTAGAGATCATCAACGGGGTGCAGGTGCTGCTGGAAGAGAAAGGGCGGCAGGAATGGGCAGTCAGGACCCTCAGGGAGGCTGACCACGCCCTGCTTAGAACACGGCAGTTTATGAGCAATATAAAATCGGGACCGGATACAGACCGGGTGCATCGTGAACATATATCGGTGTTACACGCTATAGATCATCTTGACCGGCTTATTGACGCCTGCTGGGAATCAGAGTCGCTGCGTATTTTAAAACACGTGGATCACTTTACCAGCATCGCCAATCATTTTGAACAGGAGTTGAACGTGTCCATGAAGTGCCTGCAGGGCATTCCCGGCGATATCACTATTGAAATGATACAGAAAGCATCCATCGCTATCGCGCATATAAGAAAGCAGCAGCGTGAGGATGTGATCAACCGGACAGCCAGGGGACAACTGGAAACCGACGACGCCCTCAGGCAGATGGAAGCAGTACGCTGGATTGATCGCATGGGATATCACCTGTGGAGGACGGTGTTTCACCTGGTGACACCTGGAGAACAGGGGTACTGATCAATAGTCACTTCCCCTTTTTGGATCAACCGTGCTAATCCTTGCTTCAATAAGTCCAATATCATATGACGCCCCGCATTCGGGACATATAAATATAATACGAAACCCGTTTTCTTCCTTGAAAAATGAACTATGGAATCCCCTGGTGTAACCGCAGTTAGGACATACCCTGAATTCTTCCATGTGATCTACCTCTCTGGATGATATATACTTATGTCATTGACCTTTACATGATACACTACAGGGGTACCGGGGTACAGAGGATTTTAAATGATTCACCCCAGAGAGACGATAAGGACGCAGAGGTGCTGTCTACAAAGATTACCGCAGAGACGCGAAGTACGAGAAGTTCGCGAAGGAAAAGAGTATTGTTCTATTCCGTCTTTGCGCTTCTCTTAGTCCTTAGCGCATCCGCGGTATTCCTTTAATAACACGGAATATACTTGCAAGATTGCTCTTTATACTGCATAGTGTAAGAAACAAGATGAAACGGTACCTTTCACATACACGTGAACTTCTCGGCTTGCTGGCTGCTTTTGCCGTTTTACTTTCCGGCAGCACCGGGGTAACGCATCACCATGTGCAGCCTGACAGTCACTGCGCGGTATGTGTCCACGCCTGGTTCCATGCATCTGAACCTGTACAGTTTGACCATCAGCATATAAAAGACCACCCGTGTATATGCAATACCCGCCCGCTTCTGCATCAGTGGGATTATGTAAGTACCGACGATCATCCTTCCAGGATGCCCAACGGTCCACCGTCTTATACCTCTTAAAAGAACTGCTACACTATATTTTCATATATTTTACAGCTTACTCTGTATTGATTGAGTAATGCCTGTTTCATTATTCCAATATTTTGAGAGGTAGACAATGAAGTATCTATTCTATTCAATTCTTGTCAGCTGCATGTTGCTGCCCGCCTTTCTGTGGGCCGAGGAACCTTCCGGCAACGACGATTTCATTGTGAAAGAAGAAAAAGAAACTTCCAATAAAACTATTAAAATGAAAACCACTGTTCTTATCACCGCCACGCGCCGCGAACGTGCCGTTATGGACACGCCGGTGCCGGGAGATGTGATTTCACGTGACGATATTGACAAACAGGCCCCCGCGTCCACCGGAGAGATGTTGAGGAACCGTCCCGGGTTGAACCTTTCGCACTCAGGAATGGGAATAAGCAGGCCGATGATACGCGGCCTGTACGACGCAAGGGTGCTTATCCTTGTTGACGGCATAAAGCTTTCCGAGCAGAGGCCTGGAGGTAATCACGCTCTTTCCATTGATCCGTCCATGGTGGAGCGTGTAGAGATTGTCCGCGGACCGTCATCGGTCATGTACGGTTCTGACGCGCTTGGCGGGGTTATCAATTTCATTACCAGGAAACCGTATGAAAAAATTCAGGACACGCCATGGCTTGACGGGGCTGTTGAAACCGCGTACGACAGCGCCACTAACGGGAAGATGCTTACAGCGCATGTAAACGGCGGCATAAAACGCTTTAATTACCACGTGGGTGGTTCACGCAAAGACACAGATAACGTTACCACGCCAAACGGTGATCTGCATTTCAGCCAGCATGACTCCTGGAATTACAGCGGAGGCATGGGGTATTCTTTTGACAAATCATCTTTGACGACAAATTACCTTGGCAGCCACGCCGATATTGGAGTCCCGGTTGGCAACCCACAGTTGTTCAAAAAATTCCAATTTGAGGGAGAACGCCACGACATGGTGATGGCAACCTGGAAAGCATGGGAGATGAGCGACGGGTGGACAGACCTGCAGGTTCAGGCCGCGTACCAGAGCCACAAGCGCCGCATGCGGAAAGTAAAAGTTAATGATGACAAAGCGGGCATAAATATTGACTTCGATACATGGACGCTGAACACTCAAACAACCATTGAACCGTTAAACAGCCAGCGTGTAACCACCGGCCTGCAGGGCAACTATGAACAGGAAGACACAGAAAACCCGTATACGGGCGCGACCGCGGTTGCACCACCGTCAAACCGTTTATCCGTAGGCGCATTTATCCAGGACGAGATCGTGCTGGGGAAAAGGGCCGACTTTATTTTAGGAGCACGCTACGACAGGTTCCGCAGCCACACCGACGGGGCGGATGACCACGAGATCACCGACCCGGTTACCAGGTACACTGGAAGCGCCAGCGCGTCGGCGGGCATTCTGTACCGGTTTATCCCGGACAAGCTTCATGGTTCGTTCAACCTGGGCAGGGCCTTCCGTTCACCCACTCTCCATGAGCTTTTCTTCCGTGGACCACACCAGGATACCTATGACATCGGGAATCCCGACCTAAAACCGGAATACAGCTACAACACCGATGTCTCCATTAAGGCGTCTTTCAGTCGGTTCCGCGGACAGATAAGCGGTTTCGTGAATTACATCGACCAGTATATTGACAAGCGGCTTACCGGCGGCACTCACGGAGGCCTTGAAGACGCGGAATTCACCAACATCGGGCAGGCCATGCTGTACGGTGGCGAGGCCGACGGGGAGCTCACTCTTATCGGCGGGTTGTCCATCTTCACGATCATAAACTATGTTCGTGGAAGAAATATTACGGATAATGTCAATCTCTTCTCCATGCCGCCACTTAATGGTGTGTACGGGCTTCGCTACCACGGTGACGAAAAGCGTTCTGTCGGGTGGTGGACCGAAGCAGGAGTACGATGGGCAGCAAGGCAGTGGGAACCGGGAGAGAATCCCGATACCGGCGCAAAAGAGGATGATACTCCGGGCTGGCAGGTTGTGGACATTTCAGCCGGGATCCACTATGATCAGCGCGTAAAAATTACCGCGTATGTAAAAAACCTCTTTGACCTTGCATACCATGACCACCTGTCCCGTATAAACGAAACGAATTCTCCCGAGGTTGAGGGGAAAGAACAGCCCGGGCGCAGTTTCGGGTTCATGGCAAAGTATATCTTCTAAAAAACTTCACCAGGCACAGCGGGCGGGTATTCATCAATATGAATACCCGCCCGTATACCTCAAATATACTTGCAACAATATACCCACCTGGTGCATTGTTGTGGTATTATAATTCGCGTACCTGGAGAATGAGAAACCATGAAGGACATAGCGGTGATCGGGGGCGGGGCGTCGGGGTTGATGGCGGCCTGTATGGCGGCCGAAAAAGAAGGCAACAAGGTGCACCTGTTCGAAAAGCAGAAGAAACCCGGGCGCAAGATACTGGTGACGGGGAACGGCCGGTGCAACATATCCAACCGTAACGTGCACCCGTCACGCTATCACGGGCACAATCCCCGTTTCGTGAACAACGTTTTCGGCCGGTTCGGCCTGCAGCAGACCATTGATTTTTTTCAATCAATCGGTCTCCCCTTCACGGAGGAGGAGGACGGGAAACTCTTCCCCGCGTCGCTGCAGGCACTCACCGTGATGCGCCTGTTCGAGTACGAGCTGGAAAAACGCGGGGTTGCCACCCACCTGCATCGTCGTGCCGATCACGTCCTCCCCTCTAAGAATGGCGGGGGCATTACCATTGTGACCGCGGGAAAAGAAGAGCACCTGTTCGACGCCGTCATCCTGGCATGCGGCAGCTGCGCTTTCGGGCCGGTGGGTGCCTCACTATACGGCTATCAGCTTGCCGCCTCCCTTGGCCACACCGTGCATGAGCCATTCCCCGCCATTCTGCCGCTGAACATACCGGCTAAGGCACTGCACCGCCTGCAGGGCATACGGTGGGACTGCACCCTCGAAGTGCTGGTGGACGGGAAAACCGTGGATCAGTCTACCGGTGAGGTACTTTTCACCAAGTACGGCATCTCCGGGCCGGCCTCCCTTGCCATATCCCGCAGTGTCAACCAGGCAGTTCTTGAAGACAGGGAAGTGTCTGTAATGCTGAACATTTTCCCGTACATCAACCGTGAAGAACTCATGAATACCTTACAGCTTCTCTGGCAGGACGGGAAAAAGCCGCTGGCCTTAAGCCTTATCGGCATCATGCATAACCGGATGCCCGAAGTGTTTCTTTCGATGGCGGGTATCGATCATGAGAAGAAGGTGGCAGAGATAGGGAAGGCCGGGCGTGAGAAGGTGGCCGACGCATTTCTCGCGTGCGGGCTTGAGCCCGGAAAACCCCGGCCCTTCACCGAGGCGGTGGTGGCCGCAGGCGGCGTTGACGTGAACGAGGTAAACCCCGCCACAATGGAATCCAAAAAGGCCCCGGGAGTACACATAACCGGGGAGCTTCTTGATATTGACGGGGACAGCGGCGGGTTTAACCTGCAGTTTGCCTGGAGCACCGGCGCCATCGCCGGCATGGCTCAGTGGTAGCATCGCCGCTATCAGAAGATTGTCATAACCCCGTCAATAGCCGCGATATCGTTGCAGAGTCCCTGCAGCGTCTGCTCATCGGGGAAATGCCCCGAAACAGTATATGAAACGAAGTTTCCCTTTTTACTTTCCCGGTAATCGATATCCGCGTCTATTTTATAGTTCCCGCATTTATTTTCTATTCTTTCTTGCATACCGGGATCATTCTTACATATCACCTTGAAGGTAACCTCAGTTGGAAAGTCCGGCGGTTGATAGATATTCTCTTCTGTATCCATGATATATTAATATCCCGTTGGGCTGATGTTGTCAATAGATTATAGATAAGTATTTTTTACCGCAAAGGCGCAAAGGGCGCAGAGAAACGCAAAGAGGAAATATTTTTTTAAAAAACAACATCCTTTTCTTTTTCTTCGCGCCCTTAGCGAACTTAGCGACTTTGCGGTAATCCGTTCAGGATTCTTATTACTCTTCGAGGTAGCTTATAAACTTCTCCGATGACTCCTCGATGTGGGTTCGCACCAGTTCTTCAAGCCGGGAGGGGTCAGAGCCCCTTTCTGCGAACAGGCTGAATATGTCACGGTGCACGTCCATGTTCTCCCTGAAATGATACTGGTAGTACTGCCTGGAAAAGGTGAAACGGTGGGTGCTCATCCTTATATTGGAAAGAATATCTATGAGCACGTCGTTGCCGGATGCGTGTATGAATATCTCGTGGAATACCAGGTGCTGTTTCCAGTAATTCTGCATATCGTTATCTTTAAAGCACTCTTCCATGGAGGACAGGGCAGCTTCCATCCTGGAAATGTCTTCGCTGCCCAAACTGGCATGGGCCTGCCGTGCTGCCAGCCCCTCAAGAACCGCCCTTATGGGATAGGTCTTGCGGATATCATCCGCCGTCACCTTCCGTACGAAGGTGCCGCGCCGGGGAATGATGTCAACCAGCCCCTTCTTTTCAAGTGTGCGGAAGGCCTCACGTATGGGGGAACGGCTTACCCCGAACTGCTTCTGGATCTCGGCCTCGATAAGTTTCTGCCCGCCCTCAAGCTCGTTGTCCATGATGGCCTGGGCAATGATGTCCGCCACCTGGTCACCCAGCACGCTGGGCCTGAACTCCAGTTCCCTGATCTTCTTTTCAAGCATCTTTTCGCTCCACTGTCCTGCCGGTGCAGAACCTTTAGCTTATGGTACTTATTCCTCTAAAAGCCCCAGTTCGTCAAGCTTCTCACGGGTGGGAATACCGTTTTCGTCCCATCCCATGACACGGTAAAACTCGTCAAGCATTCGCTCAAGGTCCACCGTTGACCCCTTGCTTGGCCCGTCATGTGTTCCCTCTTTCAATATACGGTCCGGCAGGCTATCCTGGCTGCGGGAATATCCCATGCGAACATTGTACATCCGCTCCAGGTTCACCACCCGCTCGGCTGCCAGCTGCAGCTGGTCATCGGTCATGGTGAGCCCGGTTACCAGGGTATACCCCAGTGCCATGTCTTTCAGGCCGATACCCGGCCTCATGGTTGAGCACAGAAGCAGAGAATCAACTATGGCCATGCTGAACTGGTGGGTGCGCTGCAGTTCTCCCTTACCCTCTATGCTGAGCCTGTTGCCCGCGGCGATCTCCCCGCCGAAGGTGGTGGCCACCATGTGATGGGCTCCCTTTGGTGAAGTGGCATAGGTAAGGGCCATTCCCTTTGCTCCCCGGGGGTCGTAGGCGGCAAATCCCTGTCCCTTGGAATGCATCCCCAGTTCGGGCACGCCGAAATGTTCAGCTGCCGGACGTATCCCGTCCGCAAGTATATTACCGATCCCCTCACGGGTTGCCATCAGCTGGAGCACCTGCACAAGGGCCTCACCGTTGCCGAAGCGAAGGTCTATACCGCCGGTGTCGTCTCTGGTTATTATGCCCTTCTCAAAGCACTCCATGGCCAGGGCCACGCAGCCCCCCGCGTTCATGGTGTCCATCCCCGTGGAATCGCATATCCAGGTTGCCTTCAGCAGGGCGTCCCAGTCGCTTACCCCGCAATTGGTGCCCAGCAGTGCGATGGTCTCAAATTCCGGCCCTTCAACCAGCACCTCCCCGTACTTCTCTGAGCGCACCAGGCTTCGCTTGCCGCATGCCACCGGGCAGCCGTAGCAGGATGCGTCTCCTACCACGATGTCTTCCCGCATTTTCGGCCCTGCAAGACGCCATGCATCCTGGAAGTAGTTACCCGTAAAGTTCCTGGTGGACAGGAGACCATTACTGTTTATTCCCTCCACCAGCTCGGCGGTGCCGAAGTTGCGCCGGTCACGCAGCATCGGGTGCTCCTTAATGTAGCCGTACAATTTCTCGGCGTGGGCCATGAGTGCGTCAGGGTCATGTACCTTTATGGAGCCTGTACCCCGCAGGGCAATGCCTTTCAGCTTTTTGCTGCCCATCACCGCCCCGCAGCCCCCCCGGCCGAACTCCCGGTACCAGTCGGCGGTGATGCACGCCATGCGGTTCAGGTTCTCACCCGCCGGCCCGATCACCGCCGCGTGTACCTGCTCGTCCCCGCCAACATCTTCTTTTATAAGACTCTCGGTTTCATGAATAGTCTTCCCCCACAAGAAGTCAGCGGGGCGTATCTCCACGACGTCATCGTCAATCCAGATATATACGGGTTTGCTGGATTGTCCTTCTACGATGAGACCGTCATAGCCTGCGAATTTCAGTTCTGGTCCCCAGTGGCCGCCGCACAGGGAGTATGAATAGGTTCCGGTAAGGGGGGACTTGAAGGTGACATTCACCTTGTTGCTGCCGGGCATAAGAGTGCCGGTAAGGGGGCCTGTCATGAAGATGAGCATGTTGTCGGGACCGAGGGGGTCAGAGCCCGGTTTCACCTCTTCCCACAGGAAATGCGCGCCAAGCCCCCTTCCGCCGGCGAACTTCTGCATGGCTTCAACCGGGGTGGGCTCGGTATAGGCTGTTCCGGCAGTCAGGTCTACCCGCAGTATTGTACCGGTTATGCCGCTCATCTCAGTCTTCACGTCCTGCACCCCCCTGTTGACTGTTATGTAGTACCGAACGATATGGACGCTCGGCCTTGTGTATTTCAAGGTACTGTACCGCCTGTTCGGGGCAGTGGGCAACGCATGCGGGTGAACCGCCGCAGAGGTCGCAGATGATCACCCACTTCTCGTCCGGGTGCATACGTGGCGCACCGTAGGGACAGGCTCGTATGCACATACGGCAGCCCACGCATTTGTCGGCATCCACCAGGATGGCAGCGGTGGCCTGGTCACGGGAGAGTGCGTCGAACTTGCAGGATTCTATACATGGCGCGCCGGGACACTGATGGCATATGATGCCGTTATCCCGCTGGATGGCATGGTCACGGA
This sequence comes from uncultured Leptospiraceae bacterium, assembly GCA_964486725.1. Classification (GTDB taxonomy): domain Bacteria; phylum Spirochaetota; class UBA4802; order UBA4802; family UB4802; genus M55B154. Next base: position 20,974 of record CAZAOK010000019.1, on the reverse strand, counting down.
TGATGGTGATGCAGCTGAGGGAGGGGCTGATCTCCCCGTAATGGGTGATGCTGCACCACTGCTCACATATGCGGCAGCCCACGCATCGTTCGGGCTCAAACACCAGCACTTTACCTGCCATCTTGTTCGTCTCTCCTGTATTCATTTATTCCCCAATCATTATTCCTGAACATCTGTGTTAATCCGTGTGTATCCGTGGCGAACATATACTGCAATTACGCGCTCCGGTAGAGCTTTGTCAGCACGAATTCCCTGTGGCCCAGTGCCTCGGCGGCGGTATTCCTGCCGTTTGCGGTGCGCTGTATCATCTCAAGCAGGGCGTCTCCCGCCTGGTCAAAGGTCATCTCTCCCTGCAGTATGGCGCAAACATCAAGATCAATATGCTCGCTCATGGTATCGCAGGTGATGGGATTTCCCGAAAGCTTGATAACGGGGGTGACGGGATTGCCGATGACGTTTCCCTGCCCGGTGGGGAACAGATGGATCACCGCTCCCGAAGCCATCCACAGGGTGACCGCCTCTGCCGCTGCCGATGAGGTGTCCATGAACCAGAGCCCTTTGCCCCGGGGTTCTTCGGCAGGTTTGAGCACCCCCACGTAGGTAAGTTCATCCCCTATCTTCTGTATGTTGCCGAAGGCCTTCTCCTCGATGGTGGTAAGGCCGCCGGCGATGTTCCCCTTCGTGGGCTGTGAGTCAGAAAGGTCGTCGGTCTTGTGGGCATTTATGAAATCGTTATAGGCGCTCCAGGTGCGGTAGAACTCCCCGCCCACCTCCGGGGTGGCGGCACGTTCCCTTACCGCCATCTCGGCGCCGGTGATCTCGGAGGTTTCGCCGAAGGACACCGTCCCTCCCATCTTCACCAGCTTTGTCACCGCGTCTCCAACCGTGGGGTTGGCAGCCAGCCCGGAGGTGGTGTCCGACTCACCGCACTTGATGGACACGTAGAGCTGATCGGCGGTGCACTCGGTTTTCTGCAGTTCGCTTGCGTACTGCACATACTCCATGGCCTTCCGTGAGGCTGCCTCTATTGTTTTCAGGTCACCGTTTCGTTCTATGGAAAAGCCCGCAACCGGCTTGCCGGTTTCGGCTATGCCGTCCACCACCTTCTGTGTCCAGCCCGGCTCTATCCCGATCACCACCACCGCCGCCACGTTGGGATTTTTGCCGGTGCCGATGATGGTGCGGAAGAAGAGCTCAAGGTCTTCACCGAACTGCAGCCGGCCGTATGGATGGGGTATGGCCATTGTCCCCTTTATGTTGGAGGCAACCGCCTCGCCTGCGGCATTGGAAATATCATCAAGGGGCAATATGAGCACGTGGTTGCGTACCCCCACCCTGCCGTTGTCACGTTTGTATCCCATGAATGTAAATGGTTTCATTGTGCTCTCCTTTACCATCGCCGTGTTTTCACGTTATGCACGTGCACATGCTCTCCTGCCTGGATGGGGGCCACCACCCTGCCGATATCGTGATTGTACTTTATAATACCGTCATCAACCTTGAAGGGGGCCAGCGCCACCTTGTGGCCCAGGGGTATATCCATGGCAGCGTCTATCCTGGTTTCTTCACCTGTTTCCATGTTGCGGCACACGCCGCCGGTACCCGCCCGCACGTTCTGCACGGCAACCGCTACGTTGTCATTCTTTCCATGTACGAGGAAGTGAACCATGATGTCCTCCTGGTTACTGTTATACGTGATATGATGCCTTGATGCTTGAATTGTCGACAATATACATTATACAATAAACGGTGTGGGCGTGGTGTCAAGGATTTTTACCCTGGTAGAGGCAACCGCTAAGACGCAAAGGGCGCAAAGAGGCGCAGAGAGTTTATTTGTTACTATATGTCTTTTCAGGATAGTATATAAAATCAATCTAACCAGGTTTATCTGAATAGTGAATATGTAGATGACTTATGGATGAGACATGCGCACGGGCTGGCCTGTAAAAAAATCTATAATAATTTAAACTCAACAACAATTCCAAACCCTGGATAAAAAGTAAATTTATCATGTATTGAACCGCTCTCTGCGCCCTTTGCGTGCTCTGCGCCTTAGCGGTAATCCCCTACACCCATAATTTTCTTGACTAAATAATGAATGGTATTTAGTATGTGCATGGTATACAGTCGACAATATGCATACTGCCCAACAACTCCCGCCATTGCCCAGTAATATACAAATACCGGGAGGCACTCATGACAACAACACCGAAATCACAACAGCAGGTAAACGCCGGACACCTTGCGGCCGAGGCGCTGACTGAACGGGGCGTTGACCACGTTTTCTTCATATCCGGCGGCCACACCTATCCACTCCACCAGGGACTGCAGGAAAAGGGAGTGCACATGCTGGCAACCCGTCATGAGCAGGCGGCGGTATTCATGGCAGAGGCATGGGGACGCCTTTCCCGCAGGCCGGGGGTGGCCATGGTGACGGCGGGGCCCGGTTTCACCAATGCCCTCACCCCCATCGCCAACGCACGCCTTGCTAACTCCCCCCTGCTGCTGATCGCCGGCGTGGTGGGGCTGAACGCCTGCGAGAAACTTGACCTGCAGGACATGATACAGCTGCCGGTTATTGAGCCCATGGTGAAGAAGGCCTTCGTCTGCCATAAGCCTGAACGCATCAAGGAGTTCGTGGACATGGCCTACCGTACCTGCATCAGCGGTAAGCCGGGCCCGGTGTACCTGGAACTGCCGGTTGACGTGCAGAATGCCATGGTTGACCGATCGGAGATCCGTGAGATGTCTACAACCCCCGAAACGAGAATCGTTGACCGGGGAAAGGCGGTACAGTTGCTCGAGATGCTGAAAAAGGCGAAGTGGCCCGTCATTTTCGCCGGTAGCGGCGCCTACTACTCTGATGCCGGTAAAGAGCTTCTTCAGTTCATGGAAAAGACCGGGGTGCCCGTCTTCACCGCCCTGCAGGGACGGGGGCTGGTTCCCGATACACACGAACTCTGCTTCGAGGCATCTCTCATCATACGCTACGGGGCATGCGCACACGCCATGAACAACGCGGACCTTTTCGTGCTGCTTGGAAACCGCATATGCATGTACTACGGCAGCGGCCAGCTTTTCAACCCAGACGCGAAATTCGCGCAGGTGGACATAGACCCCGCCGAACTGGGACGCAACCGCACCATTGATCTACCCATCATGAGCGACGTGCAGGCCCTGCTGCAGGAATGCCTTGAATTGCTGGACACCGGAAAGGCAAAACCCGGCAAGGGCTACTCCTCCTGGGTGGACGAGCTTAAGAAAGCAGAAGCAGAATCCAAGTCCATGGGGGATGTCAACGCCAAAAGTGACAGCGTTCCCATCCATCCCTACAGGCTGGCAGCCGAGGTGAACGCCTACATGAACGGGGAAAACGATATCGTGGTTGGGGACGGCGGTGATACACAGGTATGGATGGCCATGGCACGCACCGCCGTTAAAGAAGGACAGTACCTTGAATCAGGAATTTACGGCTGCCTGGGTGTTGGCATCCCCTATGCCATTGCCGCGAAGATGATGTACCCGGATAAGCGGGTGCTGAACATCATCGGCGACGGTTCCGTTGGCTTCAACTTCATGGAGTTTGAGACCGCCATACGCAAGAAGATCCCTGTAGTGATCGTCATCAACAACGACCAGGGATGGGGGATGATACGCCACAGCCAGAAGATCAAGCTTGGCAAGCCCATGGACGAGGGTACCGAGATCGGCGATATCGACTATCACCAGTTCGTGGAGTGCATGGGGGGATTCGGTATACGGGTTGAAAAACCTGGAGACATCGTTCCCGCACTGGACGCAGCATTTGCATCAGGCAAACCCGCATGCGTGAACGTGATGACCGATCCAACCGTGATGGGACCGGGTGCCATGGCCCTTGCCATGGTGAGCGGCTACAAGATCGAATAGCAAAACAGGGGAGGCGTAACATGTACACTGACCTTGAAGGAAAAACAGCACTTCTAACCGGGGCAGGACTTGAGGACGGCATAGGTTTTGCCACCGCCCGCAAACTGGCCGAGAACGGTGTACACATCATACTCACCGACCTGTGCAGGGAATCGCAAACCGAGGCAGGGGTGAGACAGGGCATCATGGAAAGCCTTCAAGACCTTGCGTCAAAGCTTACGGCAGCCTACAGGGTAAAGGCTCTCCCTCTGGCACTTGACGTTACCGACAACAATTCAATATCAAAAATGGTTGAGGACGTGAAAGGTGAATTTGAACGGGTTGACATCCTGTTCAATAACGCCGGGGTATCAGTTGGCGTACCAAGCCCCATACACGACTACGATGAGGCCGCGTGGCTGAAGACCATCGAGGTGAGCCTGCACGGAACCTTCAGGGTGACAAAAGCGATGCTGCCCCTCATGTTCGGCAAGCCGGTCAGTATCATCAATAACGCCTCAAAGGCGGGCAAGTCGCCGCTGCCGCTGAACGGTGCCTACGCCGTGGCCAAGGCGGGGGTGATCATGCTTACCAAGGTTATGGCAAAAGAACTTGGCGGTGTCGGGGTACGGGTAAACGCCCTGTGTCCCGGCCTCATTATGACAGGCTTGCAAAAGTGGCGTTTTGAGCTGGAGGCCGGAATATTTGAATGCTCTCCGGAAGAACGCCAGCAGGAAAAATGCAAAGAAGTTCCCCTGGGATACCTGGGGACTCCCCACCAGGTGGCCGACCTGGCAGTGTTCCTGGCATCCGAAAGCTCATCCTACATCACCGGCCAGGCCATCAACGTGTGCGGGGGTCAGCTGCTGGAACTGTAAAAAAGATTTTACATAAACGGCTGGATATGCTTAGCTGTCAAAATAAATAAATATGTAGACATACAAACAACTGGAGGATTCGCATGGATACCCCTTTTCCTTTTGATCCCTTTCTGGCATTTGGCAGTATGTCCATCTTTCTTCTTATTGGTATTCTTTTACGTGCAAAGGTAAAGTTTTTCCAAACCTTCCTCATTCCAAGCTGCATAACCGGCGGGGCACTTGGCATGATCGTTCTTAATACCGGCATTCTCCCTTTTAAGGCGGAGATGTTCGAGACCTTCGCCTATCACCTTTTCATCATTTCATTTATTTCTATCGGGCTCACCCACAGCGGCAACGAGAACGAGACAAAGGAGCAAACCCGTTCCATATTAAAGGGGGCCACCTGGATGGCCATGATCGAGGGGGTTGCCATCTCGGTGCAGGCCATCATCGGCTGTCTACTGGTGTACATGTTCGCATGGCTGGGAACAGAGCTTTTTCCAACCTTTGGTCTCTTTTTGCCCCTGGGCTTTACCGAGGGACCGGGACAGGCCCTTTCATTCGGCAAAACCTGGGAGGCCCATGGATTTGACGGGGCCGCAACCATTGGGGTAACATTTGCCGCCATCGGCTTTCTCATCGCCTTCTTCGTGGGTATACCTATTGTACGATGGGGCATAAAAAAAGGACTGCCGGTTGAAAAGGCACGGGCCATACCTGGTGATATCCTTTCAGGTATAATATCAAAAGGAGAAAAACAGGAAAAGGCCGGGAACCTCACCATGCATTCCGGCAACGTGGAAACACTGGCCTTTCAGATGGGGCTTATCGGGCTTATTTACGTGCTGGGCTGGTTCTTCTCAATCGCCCTTGTGAAGGTCACCTCTCCAAACATCTCCAAGTCACTGTTTGGCTTCTTTTTCTTTTTCGGTCTTTTTATCGCCCTGGGTGTCCGCATGATCATGAAGAAACTTGGCATCATGCACATGATCGATCCCGGCGTACAGCGGCGTATCACCGGCTGGGCGGTTGACTACCTCCTGATAGCTACAATCATGGCAGTACAGTTCGTCGTGGTAATAAAATACATCGTCCCCATTACCGTTATGTCGGTTGTGGCCGCATTTTTTACCGTAGTATCAATCATGTACCTTGGACGACGCATCGACAAGCTGAACTTTGAACGTACCATGGCCATATTCGGCACCTGTACGGGTACCGTGTCAACGGGGCTGGTACTCCTCAGGGTTGTTGACCCCGAGTTCCGCACCCCGGTGGCCCTCGAAATAGGCCTCATGAACATGGTGGTGGTACCCATCATCGTGGCCAGCATGATACTGGTAAACGCCCCCGTCTGGTGGGGATGGAGCCTCTGGTTCATCATACTGCTGCATTTAATCATCCTGGCTGTCTCACTGATCGTCATCAAGATGATAGGCATGTTTGGTGAGCGTAAGTTCTGAGTTGTCTTCGAGGATCACCGCAAAGGCGCAAAGGGCGCAGAGAATTGCAAAGACGGAATTATATAGAACAAGGGGCTTAAGCCCCTTGTTCTTCATGAATAAATGCCCTTTTTCTTTGCGCCCTTCGCGTACTTCGTGCCTCTGCCGTAAACAATAATAATCCTTTCTCTGTATCTCTGAACCTCTGTGGTGAGAAAAAAAGTATTTACAGTTTTTGGTCATGCTACTCATGTATACGGTAATAGTGCTTTCGGAGAAACACAGGATATGACACAACTTGCCGGCATACAATTGAGAAGCCCGGTGCTTCTGGCTCCCATGGCGGGGTTTACTGACGGTCCTTACCGGCGGCTGGCTGCCGAGTTTGGGGCGGGTATGGTGTTTACCGAGCTGGTCAGTTCTGAAGGTATAATCCGACGTAACAAAAAGACCATTGACCTGCTGCGTTTTAGTGACCAGGAGCGGCCCATTGGTATACAGGTATTCGGCAGTGACCCGGTTGTGGTGGCCGGAGCCGCCGCCTTCGTGGAAACACTGAAGCCTGATTGTATCGATATAAACATGGGATGCTGCGCTCCAAAAGTATGCTATAACGGCAAGGGGGCGGCCCTGCTGAAAGACCCGGAGCTGGTATACCGCATTGCGGCAACAGTGGGGCAGGCGGTTTCGCTGCCTGTATCGGCGAAGATCCGTTTAGGCTGGGATTCAGACTCCATCAATTACAACGAGGTGGTTCAGGCGCTGGTAGAGGCGAATGTCTCTTTTATCACCGTTCACGGCAGAACCCGGGCCCAGTTGTACCGTGGTGAGGCAGACTGGGACAGCATCACCGAGATAGCCCAAAGCTGTCCGGTGCCCGTTGTGGGTAACGGGGACATCCTTTCATATGAAGACGCCATGGAAAAGCTGAATACCACGGGCTGCACGGCGGTTATGGTGGGACGGGGGGCCCAGGGAAATCCATGGATATTCTCTTCCCGAGAACCAACCCTGCATGAGCGGCTGGACGTGATTCGCCGGCATTACCACCTCATGATAGAGGAGTACGGTGAATACGGGATGGTGCTCATGCGAAAACACGTGGTTAAATATATTCACGGTATCCGCAACGCCACGAAAATCCGTTCCAAACTGGTTGTGGCTGATACGATGGAAGAGATCCAATCCCTGCTGCAGCAGGTGATTCAATAAATTGCTTTACATTTATGCCCTGTTTTTTACTTTTGATATCATACATTAACGGTATACATAAATAAGCCGTATACGTGTACTCATAAAAAAAATTCAAGAGGTGATGTTTATGAACGTACTTATTTTCGGCCCTAACGGTAGCGGCAAGGGGACACAGGGGGCGATTGTTCAGAAGAAGTACAATCTTCCCCATATTGAGTCGGGTGTTATTTTCAGAGAGAATATAAAAGGCGGTACCGAGCTTGGTATGAAGGCCAAGAAATTTATCGATAGCGGTGACCTGGTGCCGGATGATATTACCATTCCGATGATCCTTGACAGGCTTAAAAGGGATGACTGTAAAAGCGGGTGGCTTCTTGACGGTTTTCCCCGTAATCTTGAACAGGCGAAAGCCCTGAATAAAGCCCTGGATGAGGCTGGTATGAACCTGAATTACGTTATCGAGATCGTTCTTGACCGGGAGATCGCGAAGAAAAGGATCATGGGCCGCCGGCTTTGTGAAAACGATAACAATCATCCGAATAATATATACATAGATGCCATCAAGCCTGAAGAAAAAGACGGTGAATTCGTATGCCGTGTTTGCGGTGGAGCGCTTACCGCACGCGCCGACGACCAGGATGAAACAGCCATTAATAAACGACATGATATTTATTATGATAAAAACAACGGCACTCTTGCCGCTGTTGAATTCTTTAAAAACCTGTCCAAAGAGAATAATGGTTCACCAAAAGTTATTGAACTTGACGGAAGGCCGGGTGTAAAAGAGGTGAGTGAAGAGCTCATGTCAAAAATAGACTAATTACAGTATACAGAACGCGAGATGAAACCCTCTTCATTGTTGAAGAGGGTTTTGTATAATCTTCTTGCAATTTTTCTGAACCTTCATAGTATGATCTTCTTCCGTGTTTAACGACGGTTGGATTATTATTATTGAAGGAAACCAACATGAAAAAAATAGTTACTCTCTGTGCTGTTCTGCTTCTCGTTGTTACTTCTGTTTTACATGCGGAATCTGAAAAAATTACAATTTTACACACAAACGACCTGCATTCACATCTACTGGGGTTTTCTCCCAACGTGGACTATACCTCGTATAAAACAGGTGATGATAACACCGTGGGGGGATGGGCAAGAATGGCCACCATCATCAAGGAAACCAGGGAAAGCAGGGAAAACGCCGTGCTGGTGCTTGATGCCGGTGATTTCCTTATGGGATCCCTTTTCCACATGCTTTGCAGGGAAGAGGCCTTTGAGTTGCAGCTTATGGACAGGATGGGGTTTGACGTGACCACGCTGGGCAACCATGAGTACGATCTTTTCCCCGCCGGGCTGGCCCGCATACTGAACGCGGCAGATTCTATCGGGCGGTTACCCAATATAGTGGCTTCAAATGTGGTATTTGATGAAGAAAGCGGCAAGGATGATTCACTTGAAGAAACCTTTAAGAAAGGGTTAGTAAAACCCTACCTGGTTATGGAAAAAGAAGGCCTGAAGATAGGATATTTCGGCCTTATGGGAAAAAATGCCGCCGAGGTGGCACCGTTCGCTTCGCCGGTTTCATTCGGAGACCCCATGATCAGGGCCCGGGAAATGGTGAAGGTGCTTCGTGAAGAAGAGAAAGTTGATATTGTTATCTGCCTGTCCCATAGCGGCTTATGGGTTGATGAATCAAAATCCGAGGATGAGCTCATTGCCAGGGAGGTAGATGGCATAGATATTATTATAAGCGGACATACCCATACAAAGATAAACAATCCCTTAAAAGTGAATGACACAATCATTGTACAGGCCTTCGCATACGGCAGGTATATTGGTATAATGGATATAGTGTATGAAAATGGAAAAGTTGTTCTTTCAGATTACATGCTTCGGGAAATAAACGATAGTGTAAAAGGTGACCCTTCAATCACCAGTTATATTGATTCATATATTACGAAGATAAACCGGCAGGTGCTGCGGCCGCATGGCATGCGTTTCTGGGACACCATCGCCACCACTCAGTATAACCTTGTGATTGATGAAGATGAAACCAACCTGGGAAATCTCATCGCGGATTCAATTCGATGGTATGTTGACAGGTATGATGCTGATCCTGATGATCCCGGTTCACGGGTGGATATCGGGGTTATATCTAACGGTGTTATCAGGGATAATATCCTTGTGGGAGAAACAGGGAAAATTGCAGTATGTGACGCGTTCAGGGCAATCCCGCTTGGGATAGGAATGGATGGTTCCATGGGATATCCCCTTATCAGTATTTACGTGAGTGCTGCTGAAGTGAAGAAAGCCCTGGAAATTCTCACCAGTATTTATCCCCTCAAGGGATCGGATTACTTTCTCCAGGTTTCAGGTGTGAAATTCACCTATAATCCCAACAGGGCCATTTTTGACAGGGTTACTAATATATGGCTTGGGGACGAAGAAAACGGGTATACCGAGCTTGATTATTCGTCTTCCAACAAGAAGCTTTACAAGGTATCAGCCGACCTTTACAACGCCACCTTTCTCAAGGTGGTGGGTGATTTCACCATGCAGATCCTGAAAATAGTACCCAAGGATAAAGACGGTAACCCCATAGAAGATCTGAAAACAGCCAGGGTGGATATGGACAAGAGCAAGCCCGGGATCCAGGAGATCAAGGAATGGATGGGAGTGCTAAGCTATATAAAAAGTTTCCCTGATACCAACGGTGACGGCCTGGGGGAGGTTCCGCAAAAGTACAGGGGAAAACTGGGCAGAAACGTGGTTGAAGCCAGTTGGAACCCATACAGCCTTCTGAAAAGGGGCACATGGATTACCTGGGTAAGTTTCCTGGTATTTCTCATCATAGTTGCCGTGGGGTATGTTCTTGGTAAATTCCTGGTGAAAAAACTTAGAAAGTAGAAAAAAGTTAAAAAAACCGCAAAAAAATTTTCGAATCACCCCCGTTTCTTCGTATGAGTAAGTAGAGACTTTACTCATACGGAGAAATGCCATGCTGTCAAAAGCTACTTCACTTGCCATCCAGGGAATTGACGCCTACATCGTTGATGTGGAAGTTGATATTATTAGGGGCCTTCCAAATTTTACTATAGTAGGCCTGCCCGATTCCATCATCCGTGAATCCAAAGACAGGATCAGGTCTGCCATCGAGAATTCAGGCTATGACTTTCCCCCGAAGAACTTTATCGTAAACCTTGCCCCCGCGGGGTTCAAGAAGCAGGGGGCTAATTTTGATCTTCCCATAGCCCTGTCAATACTTATTGCCACCGGGCAGCTTGAAACGACCAGGGTGCATATGCCCATGGTAGGGGAGCTTTCCCTCGATGGGGGTGTGAAGCCGGTGAGGGGGGTGATATCCATGGCAATTGCCCTGTACAGGGCAGGGTATACCTCCATGATGGTACCCTGGGACAACCGTTTTGAAGCTGCCGCCATAGATGAAGTGGATATTTACCCGGTACGAAATATCGGGGAGGCAATGGATGTGTGGGAGGGTAACGGGAAACCATTCAAAGACTATTCAACCCCACAGCAGAACGAAATGGTATGGCCGGACCTCAGCCAGGTGCGGGGGCAGGAATCAGCAAAGCGGGCCCTTGAAATAGCTGCCGCGGGCCGCCACAACGTGCTGCTTTACGGTCCTCCCGGATCGGGCAAAACCATGCTGGCCAAGCGTCTTCCGGGTATTCTTCCTCCCCTGAGCCGTGAACAGGCCATCAATACCACCATGATCCACTCGGTAGGAGGTAAACTGCGTTCCAACCAGGGCCTTTTGCAGGTTCCCCCCTTCAGGTCTCCTCATCATACCACCTCTGACGCGGCCCTGGTGGGGGGTGGTACCGTGCCGGGAGTGGGTGAGATATCCCTGGCGCATAACGGGGTTCTTTTCCTGGACGAGTTCGTGGAATTCAGAAACAACGTGATACAGTCACTTCGGCAGCCGCTGGAAGATTCCGAGATTACCGTGTCAAGGGTGTCGGGAACCTATACCTTCCCGGCGGATTTCATGCTCATCGCGTCAAGCAATCCATGCCAGTGCGGGTATCTTTTTGACCGTGATGTAAGGTGTACCTGTTCTCCCGCCAGGGTTCGATTGTATTTTCAGAAGATTTCAGGGCCCATACTTGACCGCATCGACCTGGAGGTGCTTGTGGGGCGTGTACCCTATGGTGATTTGCTTGGAAAAGGTGATGGGGAGCCCTCATCTGAAGTGAGAAAACGGGTGATGCAGGCCAGGGAAAAACAGGAAAAACGCTTTAACGGAAATGGAACCGGCTGTAATTCAGGAATGAGCAGCGACGAAGTAAAGGAGTATTGCAAACTTGACGATGAAACCGAATCGCTGCTTGAACTGGCCATCAACAGGATGAACCTCTCGGCACGTTCTTTTTTCCGTATACTCAAGGTGAGCAGAACCATTGCCGACCTGGATGAAAGCCTGGATATTCACAAGCGTCATGTTATGGAAGCATTGTCATATAAAAACCTTCAGCGTCATTATGATGTATGACGGGGTATTTGTCGGGTTATACTTTTATGCATCGGGCGTAATGCCCGGATTGCTTTTCCTCAAGTCTGACAGGCTTCCTGGTACATTCTTCATCTCCCAGGGGGCACCTTGGATGAAACACGCAGCCCCGTGGGGACCGGGTGACGGTGGGAACTGTTCCCGGTATAGTGTACAGTTTCTCGGCAGACATGCTCATCCGGGGTATGGCATTGAAAAGACCCAGGGTATAGGGATGAAGCTGTGTGGTGAAAAGAAGATCAACCGGGGCGTACTCAACTATTTCACCGGCATACATGATGGCAATATTGTCGGCAGTATTTGCAACAATGCCAAGATCATGGGAAATGAGCAGCAGCGACATACCAAGTGACGACTGGAGCGATAACAAAAGGTCAAGGATCTGTGCCTGTATGGTCACATCCAGGGCGGTTGTGGGTTCATCGGCGATCAGCATGGCAGGATCTGTGGCCAGTGCCATGGCAATCATCACCCTTTGCCGCAATCCACCTGAAAGTTCGTGGGGGTACGAATTAAGTCTTTGGCGGGGAGAAGGTATGCCTACCTGGTCAAGCATGTTTTCGGCGTATTCCCGGGATTCCTTTTTGTCCATCCCCCTGTGCAGTTGTAATACCTCTTCAACCTGGTAGCCGATGGTGAATACAGGATTGAGTGAGGTCATGGGTTCCTGGAATATCATGGCAACCTGGTTGCCCCTGATCTTCCGCATGGATTCTTCGTCCATTGGTATGAGACTTCTGCCATTAAAAAGGATATCCCCGGATTCTATGTATCCGGGGGGGGAGATGAGTTTCATTATGGAATATGCTGTTATCGACTTCCCACATCCCGATTCACCCACCAGGCCCAGGGCTTCACCCTTTTTAATGGTAAATGAAACATCACGTACCGCGTGAACGGTATAATCGTTAAGGTCAAATCGAACGTTAAGTTTGTCAACTTTCAGAAGGGTCTTCATCAGTATATTCTCAAATAATATTTCTGCTGCGCCGTGTAATCTCAAAACCTTTCTGTTCAAGCGCACTGCATATTTCATCTGTATTCACGTCTTTCAGGGTGCATTTAAAGATGGTGGGACTTTTATAGGCAAGAAGATCAAGAATAACCACGCCCTGTACCTCCAGCTTGTCCTCTTCAAGCTGTACCACTCTTTTCTCGTTAACCTCGGCGCAGGCAATTTTTTGTATGCCCAGTGTTTGCAGTTCCTGTATAAAGGTGTCAAGGTTGTCAAATAAGATTTCCCGCTGCATAATGGGTTTCTCCGTGTTCAATAGATTGAATGTTCAGTAATATCGGTGTTTTCACCGGCGGCGTCAATAATATAATACTGGTTGTTCCTTCCATACCCTTTTTTTTCAGGAAAGACACAGGGAAGCTGGTTGTAGGTAACCTTTTCATGGGAGAAGGACGACCTTCTTTTTCCGTCTGAAGAGAATACACTGGTGACCCCGTACAGGGTAAACAGTTCGTGCAGTTTTGCCGCGTTATGAAAGGCAAGCTCAGGATGGGCATCGCGTCCCCCTGGTTTGTTCATGGGACAATGGTAGATGAATACCATGATGGTGCAGCATGATGAGGATTCTTTGAGGTCTTTTGTCAGCCAGTTGTATTGCGTGTCTGATATCCCCGCGGGTTTTTTTTCATTAGAATTCAATACGATAAAGTGTATATTCCCATAATTGAAAGAATAATATGGGGTATGACCGGTATACCTGGAATAGAGTGACGGGTCCCCGTCCAGTGTGTCAAGGGGGCCAATCGTGGTATACAGCAGGGATGAAAGGTCTTTAGCATGCCGAAAAAACTGCCGGTATTGTTTTTCCATGTCATCATTCCTGACACCCATCCAGCCGAATCCCCCGTGAATTATATTTCCGGTATGCATGATAAATACCGGGTTCAGATGTTGTATTTGTGTAAGGGCAGCCGGTACTGACTCAGGGAAAACGGCATAGGGTGATTGCGGGGAGGTGTTGTTCAGCACCGCCAAACGAATGGATTGCGGTGTGCCCTTTCGGGGGGAGGTGGTACATGAAAGGTACAGCATTCCCGCCATCAGTGAGGCTGCCAGTATTAAAATATGTATTTTTTTTCCAATTATCATGGATGTAATAAAATCCAGTTGTCCCTTATTGTCAAGAAAAAGCCAGCCAGAGAAAAATCTACTATAAAAATGTTGACGTTTCGGGGTCACGTTTCTCTAATGTTAGAAGGGAGAAATCCTCTGTTGTAAGGAGATAGATAATGAAAACTGCTACTATACCGGAAATTATTGAAGAATTTCGTAACGGTAGAATGATTATACTGGTTGATAACGAGGACCGCGAGAATGAAGGTGATCTTATTGTGGCGGCAGAATATTGTACACCGGAAGCAATAAATTTTATGGCCACTTTTGGCAGGGGGTTGATCTGTATCGCGATGACCGATGAGAGGTTATCGCAGCTTGGCCTTCAGCTCATGGTTCCTGAAAACACCGATAAATTTTGCACGGCTTTTACCGTGTCAGTGGATGCCAGCGAGGGCACCACAACGGGTATCTCGGCCCATGACCGTTCACGAACGGTAAAGGTCTTAATTGACAAGCACAGCAGACCCGAAGACCTGAATAAACCGGGACACATATTTCCCCTTGCCGCAAAGAAGGGCGGGGTGCTGGTGCGTGCCGGGCATACCGAGGGTTCGGTTGACCTTTCCAGGCTTGCCGGCCTGTATCCATCTGCGGTGATGTGTGAAATATTGAACGATGACGGCACCATGGCCCGCAGACCCGACCTTGACAAATTTGCCGAGAAACACAACCTGAAAATTGCTACTATTGAAGACCTGATTAAATACCGTCAGCATAAAGAGCGGCTTGTCCGCCGCGTGTCCGAAGCCAATCTTCCCACCGATCATGGTACCTTCAAGGCCATTGCCTATGAAAACGAGGTAGACGATGCCACCCACGTGGCGCTGGTAAAAGGAGATGTGGACGGACGCGAGAATGTATTGGTTCGGGTGCATTCTGAATGTCTCACCGGCGACGTGTTCGCTTCCAGGCGTTGTGACTGCGGTTCGCAGCTGCACACTGCCATGCAGAAGATCGAAAAAGAAGGTGTGGGTGTCTTGCTGTACATGCGGCAGGAAGGACGGGGTATAGGGCTTGGCAACAAGATCAAGGCGTACCACCTGCAGGAGCAGGGTCTTGACACGGTAGAGGCCAATATCAAGCTTGGATTTCCCGCTGACCTGCGGGATTACGGCATTGGTGCCCAGATACTGGTTGACCTGGGACTGCATACCATCAGGCTGATGACCAATAATCCCAAGAAGGTGATTGGTCTTGAAGGATATGGCCTCAAGATCGTCGAGCGGGTTCCCGTTGAGATAGCTCCCGGGGTGGATAATATGACATACCTGAGAACAAAAAAAGAGAAGATGGGGCATCTTATAATGGATGAACCGAAAAAGGGATTTGAGTCTTGAAAAACGGATCTTACGAACCGACAATCGTAGTTGTTGATGATGATGAGGTTATTCGCTATACACTGCAGCGGAAATTGTCCCGCCTGGGGTATAATATTATCTCACTTGGCAAGGCCGAAGACGCGCTGTACCTGCTGAAGAACGAAGACCGGAAGATTGACCTTATCATTACCGATATAAAATTAAGAAAAATGGATGGTATTGATCTTTTACGCTACATCAATGCCATTGACAATCCTATACCCACGCTTATCATAACCGGCCAGGGTAATATTGAAGACGCCATTCGTGCCCTGCGTTACGGCGCCTATGATTTTATCCGCAAACCATTCGACATGAACGAGGTTGCCTCAACTGTACGGGGTATACTGAGGCGGCGACAGGACCAGCAGCTTGAGGATACCCTTGGTGAATTCATTTCCGGTGAGGTGAGAGACTTTGTTCTTCCTGTTGACGCCCAGGTTGCCGATTCACTGTCATGTGTGCTCACGAAATATCTTACCAATGTGGGCATTTGCAACAAGACCACATCCGAGAATATCGCCATGGCCATCAGGGAAGCCCTCAGCAATGCCCTGTATCATGGCAACCTTGAGATACCTTCAGATATTCGTGAAGAACGGGGAATCAAGGGGTTTAACGAGGAGATCGAAAAACGGATCAAGGATGACAGGTACCGGCACCGGCTGGTGACCATCCATTACGAACTGAGAAAGGAATATGTAGAATATATAATCGAGGACGAGGGGAATGGGTTTGACTATGAATCGTTGTCTGATCCCCGTGACCCCGAAAATTTCATGAAAGACAGCGGCCGCGGGCTGCTTATTATAAGAATACATATGGACGAAGTAACCTGGAGCAACGGCGGCAGGTGCATACGGATGCGTAAATACAGAACTGAAGGACAATTGACACACTGAGGAGGATGTACATGTATTATACCATCAAGTGGGAGGATGACGTGGTGTCCATGCTGGATCAGCGGTTACTCCCCGTGGAAGAGATATACAGGCATTATACACATTATACCGACGTGGCCCATGCCATCACCTCGATGGTGATACGGGGCGCGCCCGCCATAGGCATAGCCACAGCGATGGGTGTGGCCCTGGCAGCAGTAAACATACAGGCCAAATCCCTTGACCAGATGAAACAGGAATTGCACGAGGCCTGCGACCTCTTCTACGGCACCAGGCCTACGGCGGTCAACCTTTCGTGGGCCATAAAGCGGATGAAGTCCATCATTTCTGCCGCAGACAACGTGGATTCATTGAAAGAACAGCTGGCAGCCGAGGCTAAAAAAATACACGAAGAAGATGTACAGGTAAACAAAAAGATCGGTGAGAACGGTCATCAGTATTTAAAGGACGGGGACGTGGTGATGACCCATTGCAACGCGGGTGCCCTGGCAACCGGCGGCTATGGTACAGCCCTCGGCGTCATACGGAAAGCTGTTGAAGAGGGGAAGAACCTCAAGGTATATGCCTGTGAAACCAGGCCATACCTGCAGGGGGCACGGCTCACCGCGTGGGAACTCATGCAGGATAATATCGAGGTGGTGCTCATTACCGATAACATGGCGGGACATTTCATGAAATCAGGTGAGATACAGCGTGTGATCGTGGGGGCCGACAGGATCGCTGCCAACGGTGACACGGCAAACAAGATAGGCACATATACCCATTCGCTCCTGGCGAAGCATCATG
The DNA here is from genome assembly GCA_964486725.1 of uncultured Leptospiraceae bacterium. Lineage (GTDB taxonomy): Bacteria > Spirochaetota > UBA4802 > UBA4802 > UB4802 > M55B154. Next base: position 3,879 of record CAZAOK010000019.1, on the reverse strand, counting down.
GCATTCCCTTTTACGTGGCAGCACCGGTATCCACACTTGACGTGGAAACGAAAAAGGGTGGTGATATCGTGATCGAAGAACGCAGTGTTGACGAGGTGGCATATATACAGGGTGTGCAGATAGCCCCCGAAGGGGTCACCGTGAGAAACCCTGCCTTTGATGTAACACCGGCTGAAAATATAACGGCAATCATCACAGAAAAGGGCGTAGTGGAAGAGCCCTCTAAGAAGGGAATCACCCATCTGTGTGGATGACATTTTTCACTTTCTTTCCTTTGCGATCTTCGCGCCCTTAGCGGCTTAGCGGTGATCCCCTAAACCTCTGTACCCCTGTGGTGCGTCTTTCCGAGTCCAGTTAAAACATCCCGTAGTATAGCAGCAGGATATGCCGTCCCCAGAAAAGTGAGACCACAAGGCCAAGGGTGAGGAAGGGGGCGAAGGGGATCTTTATTCTCAGGTTGCTTTTCCTTATCAGGGCATATGCCACACCGGTAAGAGAACCTGATACCAGTGATACCTCTAAGGCCACGATGGAAAGTTCAAGTCCCAGCAGAAAACCGATTATAATGGCGTATTTCATGTCCCCCCCGCCGAACCCGCCGGGAAAAAGCAGCATTACCACCAGGAAAAACCCGCCCATGAGCAGTGCCCCGTAGAGATGATCTTTCAGCGTTGATTCAACGATGACGGGGTACAGGGTTGCAAGTAATACCATGATGAGCAGGGAGGGGGGGATGGAGAGTGTTCGTATGTCCACCACCGATATGGCTATGGATGCGGCTATCACCAGGTACAGTGCCGCACCCATCCATGAAAGTTGAAAATGCAGGTATACCGAGAGGGCCATAAGGCCGTAAAGGATTTCCATGACAGGATACCAGGGGGAGATGCTGCTGCCGCATTTTCCGCATCTGCCAGTCTGAAATACGTATCCAAGAACAGGTATAAGCTGCAGGGGGGATAACCTGTGATCACAATCGGGACATCGTGAAGACGCGAAAAGGGCCCGCAATGGCTCACGTTTCATGAAACCGGAACTGTAGCGCAGGGCAAGGGTGTAGAAAAAACTCCCCATGAATGTACCGAAGATAAATATTACAGTCGGTGTTATCCAGTCAGCCATGCGCCAATCACTATTACCTTAGAACTATTCACTGTTTTACATGCTGATGTAGTAATTGATACCAAAAAGAAGAATGTCGCCTTTCACATTGATGGTGTATTTTCCCCCACTGCCCTTGTCATCCTCAATAGGTATTGACCTGCCTTCCTGATGTATCCACTCACTTGAAATGGTGATGTCATCGGTGACTGGTACTTCGGCGCCAACCATGAAATGATAGCCGGCGATGGCGTCGGCAAAGCGTCCTTCTTTATTAGGTTCATCAGTATCAATATCCAGGTAAGCGTAATGATATGTAAGTCCACCGCCAAGAAAGAAATATGTTCTTTTTCTCAGCGGCAGGATAAGCCCGATGGTGGCGGGGAGTGAGGCCTGATAGGTATCTATTGTGTATTCGAATCCAGTATCACTTTTTCCTTTTATATCCTGCAGCGGGGTGGCATAGTGAAACCCGATGCGGAATAAAAAATAATTGAACTGGTAGCGCATGCTGAAGCCCGCCACCGCGGCATAGGGGGTATCCATCTGGCTTGCGTCGCCGCCGCCTGCTTTCCATTCGCGGTTCTGATAATCGATGTAAGGCCCGAGATGGTTGGGGTCGTAGGTAACCCCGCCGTTGATGCCGATGGAAAATTCCCCAATGGCGAAGGCACCGGTTATGCTGACCATGATAGCCAGGATAATGGCGGGAATAAAGATACATGTATGTAGAAGTGCTTTTTTCATATCCATATCTGTGTGTTATATTGGTTTGAAATAATACGATATTCCAAGATTATACCGGTATCCCGTAAAGTCTATGGAGGCGTAATCCTTGCTTGCCGCGTCATCATCCTGCTTTCTGTCAGCAAGCACGTTGGTGGAACCGTTGTAATACGAAAGACTGGTAAACAGCGCCAGCTGCCGGGTAAGAAAGTATTCACCTTCAAGGTGTATAACCAGCGGCAGTGCCCAGCCTTTGAATTCCCCCTCGTACTCCGATGGCACGTCGGTTTTGAACTTGTATGTGTAGACACCGTAGGCATACGCCAGGCCGGTGCTGAATGATATCTTCATGTCCTTCCAGAAGGGAATGGTGAGGCCCACCGTTACCGGTATGTCATATCCCCACATGGAATATTCGCATTTCACCAGCTGGTTGGCAGTAGTATCGTTGTCATAATATACTGCTTTTCCAGTGCCCCCATAGACACTGCGAAAGTAATTATAACCCACCCGCAGGTGAAAATATTCATAGAATGTTGCCTTGAAGGTAATGCCTGCAGTGGCACCCAGAAGCCTCTCGACAGGTGACGTGTCAAATCCGGAGGCAGAATTGTTGATGCCGTCGATACCGGTTGCGCTGCCAAAGGTATCACCCTGTTCGTATGACATGAGGTTACCCCCCAGTGAGGGCATCATGCCTCCGTGAAGGGTAAGGGCACCGTTCACCGGCGCGGCAGTAAGTGCCGCCGGGATGAAGATGGCCAGGATAACCAGTGTTGTGAGTATACCGCGTTTCATCATAGATTCCATCATGGCGATTTATAACACAAAGTACATCAGGCCAAGCTGCAGCCTGTGTCCCGTATAATCTACGTAAAAATTCTCGTATGTTGAAGCCGGGTCAGTCTGCGTGACCGGCTTGGAGCGTCCTTCCAGGTATTCCCATTCCATGTACAGTGATATCTTCTGTGTAATATGCAGCTGCATGCCGCTGATGAAGCCAAAGGCCAGTGCCGTTGCCGAGATGTCTTCGGCGGTTCCCGACGCGTCAGATTTCACCTCACCTGTTCCCAGGAAATAGGCAATACCCCCACCCAGGTAGAACACTCCCTTATCATGAAGTGGAAACTGAAGCCCCGCAAATACCGGAATGGCTGTATAGCCCAGCTGATAGGTGTTAAGACCTTCACTTGTATGATCAGTTGATATTGAGTTGTCTTCAAGCACGTTGCCCTTGTTCACGGCAAAGCTGTTATCCACGCCGGTTCTCAGGAAGGCGAAGGGTGCTGAAAACTTGAATGATATACCCACGAACATGCTGTTCTGCGGATCGGCCTGGGCGTACTGGTAGAATGAATCGATATTTCCTGTATTGTGCTGCCCGCCAAGGTGGAGGCCAACACCGATGATACGCTCGGCCATAAGTGGCGAGGTAAAAAGCAGCATGGTCAGCAGTATGAAGGCCGTTCTCACGCTCAGTTTCATGGAAGGGTTGCCCGTCATCGGTCCTCTTGTCGCTTTCGTAAAAGTTAAGGGTGCTGCCAAATAAACGGCTAATACTACCAGCGGCTGTCAGCAGCAGTCAAGAACATTATATGCCATTAAAAAGACTGTCAGCCTTTTTTCTTCCGGTCATTTTTTCGTAATCATCGTAGTCTACGAAGGTCATGTCCGGAAGCTTTCTTTTGGTTCGCATCACGATCTCAAAGGCCCGTGGTCCCTTTGCCTCACGGGAGGTAACATACTTGAATTCCCTGTTACAGCCCGGGCATTCTGTCATTTCCCTGATGTCAATACCGGGGGTCTTGCAGTTTGGACAAAACCCGAATTTATCATCAACGATCACGATGTGATCCTGTATGTCCTGCGGGTCAATCTCGGTCCATATCCGTATATAATTCATGGCGTTTTCCTTTCGGTTTAGTTGGTATCAATGTGAGAATATATAAACAAGTTCTATTTGTAAAATGTTTTTTTACAACAGAGGCGCGGAGATACAGGGGAGTGAATTAAATTTCGGGTAATAAAACAAATTTCAATGTCAATTTTGAA